>CAMDLH010000089.1 GCA_945901405.1 Bordetella parapertussis
ACGAATCGACGACTTCGGTGTCGTTCGAGGAAGTGATGTTCATGGCGCAAGCGGTAAAACGCGGCTCGCAATACGGCCTGCGCATGGTCGATATGCCGTACATGAGCTTTCATCTCTCGGAAATGCAGTCCGTGGACAACGCGGCGAAATACGTGTCGCAAGCCGGCGCCGAAGTGATGAAATGCGAAGGCAATCAGCACCACGCCAAATTCATCGGCGCCATCGTCAAGGCCGGCATTCCGGTGCAGGGCCATATCGGCATCACGCCGATGCGCATGCCGCAACTGGGCGGTTTTTTCGCGCAGGGCAAAACCGCAGACCGCGCGAAAGAGTTGATCGATGACGCGTGGGCGATGGTCGATGCCGGCTGCTTCTCGATCATGTGCGAGGTGACCACCTCCGAGGTTTGCGAATACCTCGCCGAAACCCTGCCGGTGCCGGTAATCAGTCTGGGCGCGGGCAACCGTGCGCATGGCGTGCATATCATCGGTTCGGATCTGTTTCACCTCTACGAAAAACACGTGCCACGCCACTCGAAGATTTATTGCGACCTGGTGCCGCTGCTCGAAAAAGGCTTGTCCGACTATCGCGATGACGTACGTTCGCGCGCCTACCCCGGCCCCGAGCACACCGTGTTCATGGCGGACGCCGAGTTGCAAAAATTCCGCGACCTCGTTGGCTGGAAGAAAAAGTAATCCCGCGGTCGCCATTGCCCATGGATTCGGTAACCGTGCATTCCGGCAGCCTGGAGATCATCGCGAACACTACGTTTTTCTCCGAGTTGACGCCACAGCAGCGCGCGCAAGTCGCGCGCGTGTCGCGTGTCGCCGATTATCCTCAGGGCAGCCAGATTTACAGCCTGGCCGAAACCGCCAACGACTTCTATGTACTGGTCGAGGGCATGGTGCGCTTCACCATCGGGCTAGGTAACCGGCAAACACACGGCGGCCAGATACTGCGGCGCGGCGAGGTCTTCGGCTGGGCCGCGCTGGTGCGCAATGCGCGCAACCGCATTGCCAGCGCGCAGGCAATCACCGACTGCAAGGTGCTTGCGGTGAATGGCGAGCAACTGCTGTTCCTGATGGATCAGGACCACGCGCTCGGTTATCGCGTGATGACGCAGCTAAACGAGCTGATTACCGGCAACCTCACGGCGTTCGCATCGGGGTGATACCCGATCTGGCGTGGCTCATCGTCATCGCGTTCGGCGTCGGCACGCTGATCGGCGCGGTGGGTATCGGCGGCATCCTGTTGATACCCGCGCTCACCGCGTTCGCCGGCCTTGGCATCCACGAGGCGATGGCCACCGCGCTGTTCACTTTTATTTTTACCGGCATCCCCGGCACGGCGCTGTTTCAGCGCCGCGGCAGTATCGACTGGCGCATCACCGTGCCGGTGTGCGCGGGCGCGCTGATATTTGCCTTCCTGGGGGCATGGCTAAACGCGCACACCTCGGCCAGGGCGCTGGGTGTGATACTCGCGGGAATCATCATTTTCGCCGGCGTCTATACCCTGGTTTCGTGGCATGGCCTGCGCGAGGCGGCGCTGAAACAAAGGCCGGCGGCTCAACGCGTGTTGTTGTCCGGTATCGGCGCCACCGCGGGCTTCGGCTCGGGGTTGACCGGCGTCGGCGGCCCGGCGCTGTCGGTGCCGTTGATGGTCTTGTTCGGCTTTCCGGCGCTCACGTCGATAGGCACGAGCCAGGTCATCCAGATCATCGCGGCAGTTTCCGGCACTGTGGGTAATCTGAACTTCGGGCGCATCGACTTTGGCGTGGCGGCAACCGTCACCGTGCTTGAAATCGCCGGGGTATTCGCCGGCACCGCAATTGTGCATGCGGTTAACGCCAGCGTATTGCGCAAATTCGTCGCGATGTTATGCATCGCCGTCGGCGCATTCTTGATCATTAAAATACTTGCAGATGCATGACCGCGCTGGGTGAATATTTTCGCCAGCGCGGCGTCGCGACTTGCGGCGTGGCGCCCGGCATCACAACGCCGGCCCACTTTTCCAGCGCGGACACGGAACACTTGGCCACGCGCCGCACCTGTGGATTGTTCGATTTTTCGTTCATGGCCTGCGTTGAAATTCGCGGCGTGCAAAGCCTCGATTTCCTGCACCGCCTGCAAACGCGCAATCTCGCACGCCTCGCGCATGGACACATCGCCTACACGCTAATGCTGCGCGCGGACGGCACGGTATTAAACGATGCGACCGTTTGGCGTTTTGCCGAGGGTTATTTTGCGCTGTTCATGGGGCGACGTTCCGATCTCGCGCACGTGCGGGCGGTTTCGCGCGGCTTTGACGTAACACTCACCGAGCGCTCGGACGATCACGCAGTGCTCGCGGTGCAGGGGCCAAACGCGTGGCAAACGTTAACGCGCTGCATCGGCGATGCGCCGCGTGATCTGCCCTATTTCGGCTTCTGGCCGGCGTCGTTCCAAGGCGCGCCGTGCTGGATCGCGCGCATCGGTTACAGCGGCGAGACCGGCTACGAAATCATCCTCGGTGCCGCACATGCGCCAGCGCTGTGGCGCGCGCTGCACGCGGCTGGCGCGACGGAGTGCGGCTTCGAGGCAATCAATTCCTTGCGTATCGAAGCCGGCCATGTGCTGTTCAGCGCCGAACTGGCGCGGCCGGTGACGCCGGCAATTCTCGGACTGTCACGGCTGGTTGATACTTATGTTATTGATTTCATTGGAAACATTAATTCACACAAACAGCCGTTCCTGGAACGTTACCGTGGGCTGTTGATCGACCGCATGCCGGCGGGTGCTGACGCAGGCGCGCTTATCGGTGTGTTTCAAGGCGCGCGCATCACCAGCGCCTGCCGTTCACCAATATTGCAGCGCACGATTGCGCTGGGCTTTGTGGCCGCGGAGCACGCGGCGCCGGGTACGCGTCTACGTCTCGCAGCGAGCCTCACTGCGACGGTGGCGCGCCTCCCTTTTTACGATCCGGCTAAACACTTGGCGCGCCGCACACGGTAGGTTTATCGTTTCCCAGTGAAACGCTGCGTTTCCATGGGAAACGACCAACAAGCGCCACTGGCGCTCGATCTACAAATACCGCAACAGAAACAAATAGTTGGAGAAACGGTATGTGAATTGCTTCAAGTTTTTGGACGGCCATCAATAATAATTAAGTTGTTTGTTTCGCGGGAACCCAACCGAAATCCACGACCAGGAGGATGCATGCCGAAATCAGGAAAACGAACGCTACTGCCCAGCACAGTAGATGCGCAATTGCAGTCTGACGACCGCCGGCGTTTTCTGCGCCAGAGTGTGGCGATGGCGGGCGGCGCCGCGGCTGCGGCCGCTACCGGCGGCGCTGCCGCACAGGCATTGTCGGTACCCGACAGTAACAAGGCGATGGGCAAACCGATTCCAGCCACGGAATACGGTATGCCGTCGAAGTTTGAAAAACACGTGGTGCGCACGCGTACCAACGTGTTCGTCAACCGGCAAAACTGGTCCGACTGGAGCATGACGCCGCTGCAACATCAGCCCGGCATCATCACGCCAAACGGCTTGATTTTCGAGCGCCATCACGCGGGCACGCCGGATATCGATCCGGATAAACATCAATTGGTGCTGCACGGCATGGTGAAGCAGCCGTTGATGTTCTCGATGGATGACCTGGTGCGTTATCCATCGGTATCACGTTTTCACTTTCACGAGTGTTCGGGCAACGGACTCACCGACTGGCTGAAACCCGCATCGAAGACCGTGCAGCAAACGCATGGCCTGCTGTCGGGTTGCCTGTGGACAGGAGTGCCGCTCGCCACCCTGCTTGATGAAGCGGGCGTTGATCCCGCCGGCAAATGGGTGATCTTCGAGGGCGCTGACGGTTCCGCGCACACGCGCTCGGTGCCGATCGAGAAATGCCTCGACGACACGCTGATTGTTTATGGATCGAACGGCGAACGTCTGCGCCCCGAGAACGGATATCCGGTGCGCGCGGTGATGCCAGGCTGGGAAGGCAACGTCGCGGTGAAGTGGCTGCGCCGCATCAAAATCACCGATCAACCCGCGCATTTCCGCAGCGAAACCGCGCGTTACACCGACCCCATGCCGGAAGGCAAATGGCGGCAGTTCAGTATGGTGATGGAGTGCAAATCGGTGATCACCAATCCGTCAGGCGGCATGACGTTGACAAAGCCGGGCTTTCATGAGGTGAGCGGACTTGCCTGGTCGGGTGCGGGCAAGGTGCGCGCGGTCGACGTGTCGTTCGACGGCGGCGCCAACTGGCGCGAGGCGCAACTCGAAGAACCGGTCATGGATAAATGTCTCACGCGTTTCAAGATCGGCTGGAACTGGAACGGCGGACCTGCCACATTGATGAGCCGCGCGGTGGATAGCACCGGCTACGTGCAGCCCACTGTCGCCGACTTGCGCAAGGTGCGCGCCATCGTCGGTTTCGTGCAACATCACAACGCCATCCAGCCGTGGTCCGTCAACGCCAAGGGGGAGATCAGCAATGTCATCGGTCAAGTTTAAGGTACTGCTCGGCACGGCGGCGGTAGCACTCGCCATCGCGGGATGTGCAAGCACGGGTGGCGGTGGCGGCGTATCGTCCACCGGCATCCCCATGGGCGCCACTGCCCCGCATCCGGTTCAAGCGTTGCCCGACAAACCGCGCCTGGGTCAGGCCGTGAGCGAGGCGCAACTGGCGGCATGGAACATCGATATTCGCACCCCTGACGGGCGCGGCTTGCCCGCCGGCAGCGGCACCGTCGCGCAGGGGCAGAAGATTTACGATGCGAAGTGCCTGGCATGCCACGGCGCGGGCGCGAAGGGCGGTTCGGTCTATGGCACCATGGTCGGCGGTATCGGTTCGTTCACCACCGGCGCGCGCGTGGTGACACCCGGCAGTATGTATCCGTATGCGCCGATTCTGTTCGATTACATCCGCCGCAGCATGCCGATGGATGCACCGCAGTCATTGAGCGCGAACGATGTCTACGCGCTGTCGGCGTACATCCTCAATCTAAATGGTCTGGTCCCGGCCAACGCGGTGATGGATCAAAACAGCCTGCCGAAAGTGCAGATGCCCAATCGCAACGGCTTTGTGGTCGATAACCGGCCCGATTCGAACGCTGTGCGCTGCATGAGCAACTGCAAATAGTTTTTCCCGCGGCAATAGCGAAAAAGCGGACCTTGCGTCCGCTTTTTTGTTGTCAGCGATTTACGGCGCTACCCGCGGCACCCAGAGGTACAGCGGGAGGCATCACCTTGTCCGCCGCGGACATGAAGCGCTTGCGAAACTCCAGCGGCGCGGAAATTTTCTCGAAACGCGAGCTCACGATACCAGTGCCCGAAAGTATCACGGTGCCGTAATCGAGTACCCTGCCCGGCACGCTCTGTTCGACATGCGCGGCTTCGACCTTGGAGAGGAACATCTCAATGGTGTCGCGCTGGATTAAACCTTTTTTTGCAATCACTCGCTTGTTGGTGATGGCGAGTTCGGTGGTGCGGCGTTTGATGTAGGCCCACGGCAGCACGATCAGGATACCCACGACCGTGATAATCCCCAGCAGTATCCATGGAATCAGCGGCCACCAGCTCACTTGCGCGCGATAGAGCACGATTTCACCTTCGATCAGCGTGCTGTCTACATACGACATTTCATCCTCCTTGCACCGCGCCGCCGGCGTTGCGTTCAGCAGCCTTGATAGTATTTGAGATGAGCATCGCCACGGTCATCGGCCCCACCCCGCCCGGCACCGGCGTGATCCATGAGGCGATCTCCTTCACGTGCTCGAAATCGACGTCGCCGGTGATCTTGCCACTGGGCAGGCGCGTGATGCCGACATCGATCACCACCGCGCCGGGTTTGACCATCGCGGCGGTGATCATGCCCGGCCTGCCGGCGGCGGCGACCAGTATGTCCGCCTGCCTGGTAAAACGCTCGAGACTGACGGTCTTGGAGTTGCACACCGTGACCGTGGCGCCGCGCGCGATCAACAACAGCGCGGCGGGCATGCCCACGATGCCGCTGCGCCCCACCACCACCGCGTCGCGCCCTTCCACCGGCGCGTGGATGTGATCGAGCAGCGCCATCACGCCCAGCGGCGTGCACGGCACGAGTTCAGGCTGTTTGTCGACCAGCGCGCCGAGATTTCGCCAGTTGAATCCATCAACATCTTTTTCAACCGCGATGGATTGCAGAATGCGCCCAGCGTCGAAATGTTTGGGCAACGGCAACTGCACGATGATGCCGTGAACGGTGGACGAACGATTGATCTGGCCGATTAATCCCAGCACATCGGCCTCACTGCAGTTCGCGTCGAGTTGGTGTATTTCGGAATGTACGCCCGCGTCGGCGCAGGATTTCGCCTTGTTGCGTAAATAGATGCGTGACGCTGGGTTTTCACCTACCTGCACGGCCGCGAGGCCGGGCACGACGCCGCGCTGCTTTAGCGTTGTAACCTTTTGTTTTAATTCAGAAATTATTGTTCCGGCTATGGCCGCGCCATCGAGTATGTGGGCGGTCATCGGAAATCCGGGGTAGTGCTATGCGGGGACGGGTTCGAGTTGCTTGTTGGCATGCTTGATTTGTTGTCGTTCGGCGGCAGCGACAGTATTGCATATCAGCATGGTCACTGTCATCGGGCCGACGCCGCCGGGAACGGGCGTGATGTACGACGCCTTTTCCTTCACCGAATCGAAATCGACATCACCCGAGAGCGTGCCGTCGGGCAAGCGATTGATGCCAACATCGATCACCACCGCGCCGCGTTTGACCATCGGTGCCGAGATCAGCTTGGGGCACCCCGCTGCCACCACCAGGATGTCGGCGAGTATCGTGAACTGCGCAAGATCGCGCGTCTTGATGTGGCAGATCGACACCGTGGCTTCCTTCGCCATCAGCATCAAGGCCATGGGCTTGCCGACGATGTTGCTCGCGCCCACCACCACCACGTTCTGCCCTTCGATCGGAATGTTTTCGTATTCGAGCAGGCATTGCACGCCGTAGGGCGTGCATGGCGGAAATATCGTGTTGTCGCCCACCACCAGGCCGCCGACGTTGTAAAGGTGAAAGCCGTCGACATCCTTGTCGATGGCGATTTCGACCAGCAGATGTTTTGCATCCAGATGCGGCGGCAGCGGCAATTGCACCAGCACGCCATGGATGGCGGGATTGTTGTTGAGTTCACGCACGCGCGCGATCACCTGTGCCTCGGTGGCGTCTGCTGGGAATTCGTGCACTTCGCTGTGCAGGCCGACCTCGGCGCAGGCCTTCACCTTGTTGCGCACATACACGCGCGAGGCCGGACTGTTGCCGACGATGATCATCGCCAGGCCCGGAGTTATACCCCGCGCCTTTAACGCATCGACGCGTATTTTCCACTGGCCGCGCACGTGTCTGGCTACGGCGTTGCCGTCGATGATTTTGGCTGTCATGCTCTGAATCCCGCGATGATGAACAACAACATGCTTGCGGCCATGAAACCATAGCCGGCGTAATGAATCTGTTGCGCGCGCAGATCATTCACCTTGCCGCGCGCGTGCAATGCCGAGGCCAGCATCGAGAGCGCCGCGCCGAGTATGGCAAGTGTGACGACCACGGGACGGGTGAATAACCAGTCCACCGGACTCTCAATCCTTGGTGACGCGTTTCGAATACGCTTCGACGAAATCGGCGGCGGCCTTGCTGCCGCGCGAGAACGACTTCATCGCTTCTTCGTGCAGGATCGATAGCGCCTGGATCTTGATCTCGTTCGCACGATCGTTCTCGACGATATCGGAGAGCTTGCGCGGGCGCGGCAGATCAACCTCAAGCACCGCGCGCACCTGCGTGGGAATGTTCGACATGATGAGCAGCCGGTCGGCGAGGAAAATCGCCTCGTCGATATCGGTGGTGATGAAGAAATTGGTTCTGCGGTTTTCTTCATACAGCGCCGAGTAGTATTCCCACATCAGCTCCTTGGTCATCGCATCCAGCCCGCGGAACGGCTCGTCGAGGATCATCACTCGCGGATTGTTGACCATGGCGCGCGCGAGTTCGGCGCGGCGCTGCATGCCGCCCGACAACTGTGTCGGATATTTTTTGCGGAATTCGCGCAAGCCCACTTTTTGCAGCAGGAACTCGGCGTGCTCCATGACTTCGGGCGTGAGTTCGCCGCGCGCGCGCGGGCCGTAAAGAATGTTGTCCCACGTGGTCATCCACGGAAACAGCGCGGTCTCCTGAAACAGCACCAGCCGGTCGCGCCCCGGCCCGGTCACCGGTTGGCCGTTGATCTTGATCTCGCCCGTGGTCGGCTTCTCGAACCCCGCGAGTAACCGTATCAGTGTTGATTTGCCGCAACCCGACGGACCGATCATCACGGTCAACTTGCCGCGCTCGATGGTGAAGGTGCAATCCTTGACGACTTCTTTCTGGAACTGCTGTGCGCCGTACGAACGCGACACGTTCTCGACGGTGATTTCGCCGGCCTCGATAGGCGGGCGCGCGGCTTCGACGGGCTGGTTTGCATCCATCAGCGCAACCTCAACCACGGGGTTACTCGGTGTCCAAGCGCACGCAGCAGTTCGCTCGATATATAACCGGCGATGCCGATGCTGATCATGCCCACCACGATTTGTTCGTAAGAGCCGCCGACGTAGGAATTCCAGATGAAAAATCCGAGACCGCCGCCGGATGTGCCGCCGATCTGGCTGCCGCCGCCGGAGATCATCTCCGCGGCCACCACCACTTCCCATGTGATCCCCATGCCCACCGCCGAGCCGACCATGATGGACGGCAGCGTGCCCGGCAGGATCACGCGCCTGAAAATATCCCAACTCGACGAACCCATGCTTTGCGCCGCCTGAAAATAACGCGTGTCGATGGAGCGCGCGCCACCGACCACGTTGATAACAATGGTGTAGAACGCGCCGAGAAAGGTGACGAACATGATCGACAATTCCTGCGTCGGCCAGAAAATGATGGATGCGGGCACCCACGCCAGAGGCGGTATCGGGCGCAACACTTCAAACACCGGAAAGCCGATGCCGAACGAAGTGCGGCTCACCGCCAGCAGCAAACCGAACGGAATGCCAATCACCATGGCGGCAATAAAACCTCCCGCCACGCGAAAGAAGCTGCTGTACCAACTGTGCCAGTAGCCGATATCGGTAATCACCTTTCCCCAAGCGGCCATGACCTCGGTCGGCGCGGGCACCGAGCCTATCCATGGCAGATAGGCTTTTTCCCATCCGATGGACGCGAACGCGGCCTTCAACCACGCAAACACCTCCCACTTGAGCCAGTACTTCGACAACGAACCGATTTCCCAGAGTACCAAAAAAATGAAAATCGAGAAGATGCCGCGCCATAGGGTGCTGCTGGTCCAGAATTTTCCGCTCATCGGTCAGCCTTCCTTCTCGCCGGCCTGGAAGGCCTTGAGCGCTTCTTCGTGCACCGCATCGTTGGTTTCCTCGATCAGTTCGCGAAACCGCTTCGAGGTCAGCACGCTGTAATCGCGCGGATGCGCAATATCGACCGTCAGCACCTTCTTGGGTTTGCAAGGACGCGTGGTCATGATCGCGACCTTGTGGCCGAGAAAGATCGCCTCTTCGAGATCATGTGTGATGAAAAAAATCGTCACCTTGTTGCGGTAATAAATTTCCAGCAACGCCTCATGCATCACCGACTTGGTGAGCGAATCGAGCGCACGGTATGGCTCATCGAGCAGCAGCACCTTGGGGTCGTTCATCAGCGCGCGCACGATTTCAACGCGGCGGCGCATGCCCGAGGACACCTCGCCCGGATAGTTGTTCTCGACGCCGGCCAGCCCCGCGTCGGCCATCATGCCGAGCGCTTTTTCGTTGGCCTCGGCCCGGCTTAAACGGCCTTGCATGACGGGACCAAACGCGACGTTTTCGAGATTGGTTTTCCACGGAAACAAGGCGCCATTCTGGAACACGACGATGCGGTCGGAGCCGGGTTCCGCCTTGGGCTTGTCGCTGCTGCACAGCACTTCGCCGTCGAGCAATATTCGGCCCGAGGTGATGTCATGAAATCCGGCGATCGCATTGAGCAATGTCGTCTTGCCGCAGCCCGACGGCCCCACGATCATGCAGATTTCGCCCGCGGCAATATCTAGCGAGCAATGGTCGACGGCCATCACCGCCGCGCCCTTGGGGTCGTAAATCTTGACCACATCGTCGATGACGATCGCGCCGCGCGAGGCTTGCGCGTTGGTTGCATTCACGGTTATTGGTCTCCGAGCGCGAGTTCGCGCACGCGCCACTGCATCATGTAGTCGCCCAGCATGCGCACCATCGCGCTGGTGATATAGCCCACGGCGCCCAGCGTCACCATGCCGATAATGATGGTCGGGTAACGCACCATGGTGTACGAGGTGTTGATTACATAGCCCAGCCCATACTGCCCGGACACCATCTCGGCGGCCACCAGCGAAAACCACGACACGCCCACGGAAATCTGCAAGCCGGTGAAAATAAACGGCAATGCGCCGGGGATGATGATATGGCGGAACACCTGCCATTTTTTGGCGCCCAGGCAATACGCGGCGCGCGTGTAAGACTCGTCGATGGATTGCACGCCAAGCATGGTATTGAGCGCGGTGGCGAAGAACGACGCGAGGAACGTCAGGAATATCACCGCCGACTCGGTGGAAATAAACATCACGATCGCCAGCGGCACCCACGCCAGAATCGGGATGGGACGCAAGGTCTCGAACACAGGAAACACATACTCCTTGAATTTTTTCGACCAGCCCAGAAACAACCCCAGCGGTACGCCTAGCGCCGTCGCCAGTATGAAGGCCTGCGTCACGCGCCATATGCTGACGCCGATATGCTTGTAATACTCGGGCGTGAAGATGGACAAGCCGTAGGCAGGGTTGGGGTTAAACCACTCCTTGACCACGGTGGTGAGTCCCGGCATTTCGCGAAAGCGCGGCAGCTTCCACGCCTCCACCGCCAGATACCAGGCCCCCAGAAACAGCCCGAATCCAATCAGCATCAGATAGGGGCGCGGACTTTTCAGCCATAGCGACATGCGATAGAGCGTGAGACCCATGCCCTGCAGCTCGCCGGTTTTTTGATTTGTGAGTTCAGCCATCGGACAACACTAATGCCTTGCGTGCAATTTCATGCGGGAAACAAAACGCTGGCCGCAGTTAGCGGCCAGCGGTATTTCTAGAGCGGCTTAGTTCGACGGTCTGAAGGCCGAATCGGGCAGCGCGTTCACGTTGCCGATGGGAGCGGTGAGCTTGCGCTCTTTCAACACGGCTTCCGCGAACTCCGGCATGATGGCTTCGGCGCGCAGCTTCGGCGTGTTGATGCTCTTGATCTCATGCAGGAAAGTGGTCGCGCGCGTCAGCAACTCACGCGCCTGCGGCGTGATGGTGTAGTGCAGCGAGTTGCGCACCGCGCTGCCATCCTGCTCGGCGGTGTAGGTGCCGTAGAGCGAATACCACAACACTTTATCGGTGAAGCCGGTGGTCTGCGCTTTCGCGATCTTGACCACTTCTCCCGCATTCTTGTTGTCGGCGAGGAATAGTTGCGCATCGAGCTCCGCGTTCATCCACGCACGCACGACATCGGGACGCGACTTGATGAGATCGGCACGCATGGCGAGAAAGCCGGCGTCGTTCTCTTGCGGGGTGACGCCGGTGATGACGCGGCGCGCGAGGCCTTCTTGCACCAGACGCGAGGCGGTTGGCTCCCAGATCACCGCCGCGTCGATCTTGCCGGCGCGGAAGTTGGAGGTGATCACCTCGATGTTCTGGTTGAGGTAATCCTTGGGCTGCACTTTGTACTTGCGATACACCGCTTGCGCGTAGCGGTCGGTGCAACTGCCCTTGGGCACCGCCACCTGCTTGCCGTCCAGCCACTTGATGGCATCGGTGGGCGTGGCGAATTTCGGCGCATCGTTACGCACCAGGAAAATATTGCACTGATCGTGCCCCAGGCCCAGCGTGCCGACGATGCGAATGTCGGCGACTTCCTGCTTGGTTGTCGATACGATGGAGGGCATGTCGCCCATGTAGCCGATGTGTTGCTTGCCGGCCAGCATGTTGTTGACGATGATCGCGCCCTGCAAGCCGATCTGGAACTCCACCGTCGAGCCCTTCGGCAGATACTTTTCGTAGAACTTCTTGCCGCGCATCACCACACCCGACCACGATTGCGTGTAGTACGGCTGGTAACCGATGACCAGCTTGACCGGCTCGCCGGGCTTGCCGAAATCGATATCGGCCGCCTGTGCCGCGCCGGCGAGCATGCCGCCAGCGATTGCCGCCGTGACCCATTTGCCTAGCTTGCTGAGCTTACTGACCAGTTTCATAACACCCTCCTATGTGATTACTACAGGTTGTTCACAAAAGTATAAAGTATGTAACTATTTGTTTTTAAACATCTTTTTTTATTCAACAACATAAACCGAATCACCCTCGACTTCGACCTTGAAGGATACCAGCGGCGACTCCGCCATGCCCATCGGCGCGCCGCTGCGTATATCCCATTGCCATAGGTGCTGGTGGCAGGTAAGCACCGAGCCGTCGAATAGCCCTTCGCACAACGGCACATCCTGATGCGGGCACGTGGCCTGACAGGCGATAAAGTCACCGCCGGCGTTGGCGACGAGCACCATCGCGCCACCGCCGGTGTCGCATTCCTTCATGCTGTTTTCCGGCACATCGGCACGTTTACAGACGAATTTTCGGGTCATTGTTTTTAACTGAATTTATCGTAGCGGATATTGTCCGCCGTCAGCTTCGCTTCGAGCAATAGCAGCCGCAGCGCCGCATCCACGGCTGGCGGCGGCCCCGCCACAAAAGCGCGCATGTTCTGGTACTTGTCTTTCAGTTGCCGCCGCACCACCTCGTGCACGAATCCGCGCTCGAAGCCAAGTTGCGGATAACGCTGCACCGCATCGGCGGGCACGTCCTCGTCCGACAACGCGATGGTCACCTGCAATTTATCGGCGAACCCCGCGCGAAACGCCGCCAGTTCGTCCAGGTAAAAAGCATCCCGCATCGAGCGCACGCCGAAGTATACGTGCCCTTTGTACTGCGCGAAATAATGTTCGTCACAGGCGCGCGACAGGATCGCCATCATGCCCGCGATGCCGCTGCCGCCGGCGATCAACAGCAGGTTTTTCGCGGTGCCCGGCGCAAAAGTCGCCGCGCCCAGCGGGCCATAAACGTCAATCTCCCTGCCTTCCACACCAGTGCCGCCCGCGAACAACCAATCCGACGCGGCGCCGCCGGGTTTCTTTTTCACCACGAAATCAAGGCGTCTGGCCTGGCGCTTGAAATTGACCATGGAATACGCGCGGTAACCCTCGATGCCCGGCAAGCGCACCGTGACATACTGCCCGGCGTGAAAATCCATCGCTGCATCGAGCGTTACGCTAAACGCAACGACATCGTGCGTCAGCAGTTTCACGTTGCCAAGCACGCCGCGCCGCGATTGCGGCAGGCATGCGCCCGGATCCATTGCATAGACAAAATTGCCCACATCCAGACTCAGCGCGCCGCGCGCTTCGCACTGGCACATCAGGATGTCACCGGGCTTTTTCAGATTCTTGCGGCCCGGCGCCTGCGGCCACAGATCAATCACCTCGCCCGCCGTCACATTGGCCTTGCAGGTGCCGCAGGTGCCGGTTGCGCACTCATACGGCAACTGCAAACCGGCGGCGAGCCCGGCATACAGCAGGCGCTGCCCTTCATTCGCGCCAAACTGATACGCGCGGTTGCGCGCGTTGATTTGTATGGTGCTCAAGTCAGTTGATTCAGAATGGAATGTGATAACCGATGTCGAGCATGCGCGTGTCGAGCCGCACTTCGCGCCGCGCAATCTTCGGCCTGGCGCCCGCGACGTTCACGGTGTCGATGTAACGTCCCACGGCAAACAGATGCGTCGCGCCGCCGTCGAGCTCGGTCTTGAATACCTGCAACGCACTGATCACGCGCGCTTGATCCGGCGACTGACCCGCGCTGACGGTGTACACCGTCGCGTGGCGCGTCAACGGCGAGTGATCGCTGTTGTGCCGCGGCAATTGCGTCAGCAGCGTTTGCATGCCCGTGCGGTCGTGATCAAGCCACGTCATGTCGCGGCGGATTTCCGGACTGAAGGCGGTAATGCAATAGCGAAAATCCTCGGCGCACAGTTCCATGTAGGCCTTGAAATTCTTGTCGTCGAGCATGAGGCATGACTCATACACCAACTCCGTGATGGCGGTTCGATCCATACGTATCAAGCCGCCACCGCGGCCCGTTGTTGGCCGGTTTCGCCAGATTCACCAGATTCACCAAAGGGATCAAACGCCTTGCGACCCATGCGTGCGCTCCATTCCGAGTAGTAATGGCGCATGCCCACTTCGTCATGAATGGTGGAGTTTTCCTCGCGCCCCTGCAGCACCCAGCGGCTGCCGGTGCCTTCGCGCATGGCGCGGCCCTGGCCGTGCACACCGAGCAGGTCTTCGTGCAGGTTGCGGCCAAACGGCCCCCAGATGGTGTTGTGATCGAACACGCGCTGCGCGCGATCCTCGGCCGAGTCGCTCTTCAAACCCAGCCCGCGGTATTCGATCATCACCTTGTTCGGCCCCAGCGGGATCATGGTATCCATGCGCAATACCGAGGTGCGCAGGTTGTAGGTGAGGCCGGGAAACAGATCGATCAGTATCCAGCCGCCCTGCGCAAGACCCGGCCAGCCCACGCCGCGTTTCTTGCTGCCTTCGTAGGCGTCGTACTTGATTTCCATCGAGCCGACCAGCACGTGTCCGTTGTCGTAACCCACGCATTTGCGGTCGAAGTAGCCCGGCTGCATCATGCCGGTGACGCGGTTAAAGTAGTGCATGTAGTCGTGATAGAACTCGCTGTTGGTGTCGTGCCACAGCTTGAAGTTTGTGTTGACGATGGCCCGGTGATAGTGAAACACCTCGAGCGGCATGCCGATATACGGATCAAGCTCGCTCATCGCGTTGCCGATGTATTGCGTCAGCGGCACGCAAGCGTCATCCACATTCACCCACACGAAGCCGCCGTAGCCGACCTCGGTTTTCACTTCGCGCAACGATGCGTCGGCCTTGCAAAAACGGTTCTGGTAGCCTTGTTGCTCGCGCGTGATGTCGATGCAATTGCCCTTGGTGTCGAATGACCACGCATGAAAAATACACGTGATGCGCTTGGCGTTGCCGGCGGGATCGTAGAGCAGCGTGTTACCGCGATGCGGGCAGATGTTGTAGAACGTGCGCACCGTCATGTCTTCGCCGCGCACGATAATCAGCGGCGAGCCGCCCGGATGCTGAAAGGAGCGGTAGTCGAATGCGTTGGGAATTTCGGATTCGTGGCACGCGATGTACCACGTCTTATTGAAAATTTTCTGGCGCTCTTCCTCGAACAACACCTGATCCGTATAAATACGGCTATCCACGTAATGCGACGTCGGAAACTTCGGGGTTTGTTCCCACTCGGCTGCGGTTTTAGCCATAAGCAGATTCTCCTGACAAATTCATCGATTGCGGCAACCAAAACTGATGGAATGAACGCACGAATTGTACCGAATGTATACACGGTACATTATTGTTTATAATCAATTACTTAAAAACACATCTCACACGGGCATTTCGGCGCTCGTTTCAAAAAGAAACGCTTGGTTTGGCGCGTCGAAACAGCGGCATTGCAGCGCCCGCGTTTATTTGACCTCTGGCCTGCGTCCGGGTGCTGGCTTGCTCTCCAGCAACTGAAAAAAAATCTCGTCCTGTTTGATCATTCCGAGTTCGCTGCGCGCACGTTCTTCCACCGCCTCGAAACCCTGTTTCAGGCTGCGCACCTCGGCATCCAGCGCGTTATTGCGCGCTTGCAGCGTGGCGTTCTTATCGCGTTGCGCGGTGATTTGCCGGTCCACTTCCCACACGCGAAACCAACTGCCCTTCCCCACCCACAGCGGATATTGGATAAGTCCAATCAGCGCGACGAGGATGACGGACAGCAGTTTCACCGGCCGTGTTACTTCAACTGATAAAACGCCGAGCGCCCAGGGTAAGACGCCGAGTCGCCGAGGTCTTCTTCGATGCGCAGCAACTGGTTATACTTGGCGAGACGGTCCGAGCGCGACAACGAGCCGGTCTTGATTTGCATGGCGTTGGTGGCCACGGCAATGTCGGCGATGGTGGTGTCTTCGGTCTCGCCCGAGCGGTGCGAAATCACCGAGCTGTAGCGCGCGCGTTTCGCCATTTCGATGGCCGCAAGTGTTTCGGTCAGCGTGCCGATCTGGTTAACCTTGATCAACACGGAGTTCGCCACGCCCATCTCGATGCCCTGCTTGATATAGCGCGTGTTGGTGCAAAACAAATCGTCGCCGACGAGTTGAACTTTTGCACCGAGACGGTCGGTCAGCAGCTTCCAGCCGTCACAATCGCTTTCCGCCATGCCATCTTCGATGCTGATGATCGGATATTTGTCCACCCACGCCGCGAGATAGTCAACGAACTCGGCGGACTTCATCGACGCGCCTTCGGAGGCCAGCGTGTATTCACCGTCCGAGTAAAACTCGGAACTCGCGCAGTCGAGCGCCAGCAGTATGTCTTCGCCAGGCCGATAACCCGCGGCCTCGATGGCCTCGATGATGATCTTGATCGCCGCCTCGTGCTTGGGCAGGCGCGGCGCGAAGCCACCTTCGTCGCCGACCGAAGTGGCAAAGCCGCGGTCGTGCAGCAGCTTCTTCAATGCGTGGAAAACTTCCGCGCCGTAGCGCAGCGCTTCGCGAAACGACGGCGCGCCGGCCGGCACAATCATGAATTCCTGCAAATCCAGACTGTTGTCGGCATGCACCCCGCCGTTGATCACATTCATCATCGGCACCGGCATCGCCATCGGCCCCGCGCCGCCCAGATAACGATGCAGCGGCAAGCCGGATTCTTCGGCCGCGGCTTTAGCAACGGCCATCGACACCGCAAGAATTCCATTCGCGCCCAGACGCGATTTGTTCTCGGTGCCGTCAAGATCGATCAGGGTTTTATCGATGAAACCCTGCTCGGTGGCATCCACGCCGATGACAGCCTCGCAGATTTCGGTATTCACGCCTTCGACTGCCTTCAGCACGCCCTTGCCGCCGTAACGCGAGCTATCGCCGTCGCGCAACTCGTTTGCCTCGCGGCTGCCGGTGGACGCGCCCGATGGCGACGCAGCGCGGCCCATCACGCCGGATTCCAGCAACACGTCGGCTTCCACCGTGGGATTGCCGCGCGAATCCAGTATCTCTCTCGCAATCACATCAACTATGGCGCTCATGATTATTCCTGCCCTGTAATTAATTGATTATTGTTTCACTTCATGTTCCGGAAACCCGCCGCGCTTCACCAGATCGTCCAGACTCTTCAGTGATTGCAGCAGCGCCTTCATACGATCCAGCGGCCACGCGTTGGGGCCGTCGGACAGCGCCTTGGCCGGATCGGGATGCGTCTCCATGAACACGCCCGCGACACCCGCGGCCACCGCCGCGCGCGCGAGCACCGGCACGAACCTGCGCTCGCCGCCGCTGGCATGCCCCTGCCCGCCGGGCAACTGCACGGAATGCGTGGCATCGAACACCACCGGGCAGCCGGTATCGCGCATCACCATCAGCGAACGCATGTCGGACACCAGGTTGTTGTAGCCGAAACTCACGCCGCGTTCGCACACCATGATGTTGTCGGCGTTGCTCGCCGAGCGCGCCTTGTCCACCACATTCTTCATGTCAGCGGGTGCGAGAAACTGCCCCTTCTTGATGTTCACAGGCTTGCCAGCACTTGCCACCGCGCAGATGAAATCAGTCTGGCGGCACAGAAACGCGGGCGTTTGCAGCACATCGACGACCGAGGCCACGGCGGGAATTTCTTCGATGCCGTGCACATCGGTGAGTACCGGGACGCCAAGTTCCTTGCGCACATCGCCAAGGATTTCCAGGCCCTTGTCCATGCCCAAGCCGCGAAACGACTTGATCGAGCTGCGATTGGCCTTGTCGTACGACGACTTGTAAATGAATGGAATGCCCACCGCCGCGCACATTTCTTTCAGCGCGCCGGCGGTGTCCATGGTCATTTGCCGCGACTCGACAACGCATGTGCCTGCTATCAGGAATAGCGGCTTGGTTAGCCCTGCTTCGAATCCGCAAAGGTTCACGCCCGCGCCTCAGGTCGCGTTACGCAACGTTCTGCAGCCGCACCCCGTTCGAGGGCGGCTCTTCGGGCTTGGCGTAATCGAGCGCAGCCTGCACGAACGACTTGAACAAAGGATGACCATCGCGCGGCGTGGAAGTGAACTCAGGGTGAAACTGGCAGGCCACGAACCACGGATGACCCGGCAGCTCGATCATCTCGCACAGGCCGTCCTTGGTGGAGGTGCCACTGATGCGCAGCCCCGCATCTTTGATGCGCGGCAGATAATGATTGTTGACTTCGTAGCGGTGGCGATGGCGCTCGTTGATGTGATCGGCGCCGTAAATCGCATGCACGTTGGAACCCGCATCAAGGTCGCACTGCTGTCCGCCCAGGCGCATGGTGCCGCCTAGATCGGAACTTTCGTCGCGATGCTCGACCTGGCCGTCGCGATCCTGCCACTCGGTGATGAGCGCGATTACCGGGTGTGGCGTTTGCGGATCGAATTCGGTGCTGTGCGCGTTGGCAAGGCCGACGACGTTACGCGCGTATTCGATCACGGCAAGCTGCATGCCCAGGCAAATACCGAGATAAGGGATTCGATTCTCGCGCGCATAGCGAATCGCGCGTATCTTGCCTTCGACACCGCGCTTGCCGAAGCCGCCGGGCACCAGTATCGCGTGCATGTCCTTCAGCGCGCCGTCACCGTTTTTCTCGATGGTCTCGGAATCGATATACTGAATACGAATTTTCGCGCCGGTGTGTATGCCCGCGTGGATCAGCGCTTCGGACAACGACTTATAGGATTCGGTCAGATCGACATACTTGCCCACCAGCGCGATGTTGACTTCGTGCGTGGGATGCTCAAGCCTGTAAATCAGGTTTTCCCACACCGACAAATTGGCCGGTGGCGGGCTCAGATTCAGCTTACGGCAGACGATCTCGTCGAGCTTTTGCTCATGCAGTTTGGCGGGAATCTTGTAGATGCTGTCCACGTCCACCGCCGAGATCACCGCCTCGGCCACCACATTGGTGAAGAGCGCAATCTTGCGCCGCTCGTCGTCGGGCAGCGGGCGGTCGGCGCGGCACAGCAACACGTCGGGCTGAATACCGATCTCGCGCAATTCCTTCACCGAGTGCTGCGTGGGCTTGGTCTTAATTTCGCCCGCCGAGGCGATATACGGCACCAGCGTCAGATGTATGTAACACACATTCTCGCGGCCCAGCTCGATGCCCATTTGCCGGATGGCCTCGAGAAATGGCAGCGACTCGATGTCGCCCACCGTACCGCCGATTTCGACCATCGCCACCTCGGCATCGGCCGCGCCGCGCACAATAAACTGCTTGATCTCGTCGGTGATGTGCGGAATGACCTGCACCGTGCCGCCAAGGTAATCGCCGCGCCGCTCCTTGCGGATCACGCTCTCGTAAATTTGCCCGGTGGTGAAATTATTGCGCTTGGACATCTTGGAACTGACGAAGCGCTCGTAGTGCCCAAGGTCAAGGTCGGTCTCGGCACCGTCTTCGGTGACGAACACCTCGCCGTGCTGGAACGGACTCATCGTGCCCGGATCCACATTGATGTAGGGATCCAGCTTCAACATCGCGATTTTGATGCCGCGCGTTTCGAGGATGGCGGCAAGGGAGGCGGCGGCGATACCTTTACCAAGGGAGGAGACTACACCACCAGTGACAAAGATATATTTGGTCATTTCAATTCATAAAGCCGTTTGCGCATTTTAGCGCAAATTCAATGACCGTCCAAACCAAATTACAAATACGGTTTTCCCGCCTCGCCCTACCGCTCGCGCCCCGCCTCGTGCGTCACCCGCTGCACCGGCGACAGCAGATACTCGATCACCGAGCGCGTGCCCAGATGAATCTCGGCGTTGACCAGCATGCCGGGCGTGAGTTTTAGCTTGCTGCCTTGGCTATCAAGGTGATTGGTATTGAGCGCGATCAGCGCGCGGTAAGCCGCCTCTTGAAACGGTTTTGCTCCTTGCTCGGACGATTTCTCCTGCGCGTCCGCGCTGATGTGGCGCACCGCGCCTTCGAGCATGCCGTATTTCTGGAAGGGCTACGCCGCGAGCTTGATGCGGGTTTTCTGCTGGGGTTGCACAAAGCCCGCGTCGGCGTTGTTGATCCACACCTCGGCCACCAACGGCTCGTTCTGCGGCACGAGGGTGAGCAGGATGGTGCCCGGTGCGACCACCGTGCCGGGCGTGTGGGTGGCCAAGTCTTTTACGATGCCGGCCTGCGGGGCCTTGAGTTCGAGCAGGCCTGAGCGGTGTTGCTGTTTGTCGAGTTCTTGCAGCGCGCGATGGCGCTGCGCTTCGGCCTCCACCCGCTCGTTGTGCAGTTGCTGCTGGTAGTTCGATGTTATTTGCGCCAGGCGTGTGGCGGACTGCGCGACGCTGGCCTTGAGGCTTCCGATGTTGTGCGCCTGCGCGCGCAGGTCTTGCGCGTTTTCGACATACAGGCGCTGGCGCTCCAGCGCCATCAACTTGCCTGCGAATCCCTCGCGCGCGAGCTTGTCCCAGCCTTCGGCCTGCTCGCGGTAGATGGGCACGGTTTTGTTGAGCTTGCCTTCGATCTCAAGAGCCACCTGTAAATCCTGTTGCGACTTGGCGAGCAGGGATTTCTCGGTATCGACGGAGTCGCGGTAGGCCTGTTTGCGCGCGCGGTATTGGGCTTCGACCTGGGCAAACAGTACGGGGTCGTCTTCGCGCAGGCGGGCGAGCGGCGCACCGGAAAGCTCGGCATCAATGCGCCGCAATTGAAGACCGCGCATGCGCAGTTCGTTCTCGACCACGCTTTTGTCGGCATCCGACAGCCGGGTATCCATGCGCACCAGGGTCTGGCCCTTGGTCACGGTGTCGCCGTCCTTGACCAGTATCTGGCGCACGATGCCTTGCTCGGCGGGTTGCACGATTTTCAGGAAGCTCTGCGCACGAGCTTGCCTTGGGCGGTGGCGACGATATCGAGCCGGCCGATGAAGGCCCACGCGATCATGATGCCGAACAAGGCGAGCAGCACATACATCACCACGCGCGGCAGAGGTGACGGGGCTTGCCGCTGCACGCGCAGGATGTCGGGGGCGAAATCGAGGGCGTTATTGTGCGGCGTCATCTTGCGCGCTATGCGTACGGTGCCAGCAGCGGTATGGCCTGCCGCCCATGGCGCCGGTAAACCGCAAAATCGTGATCGAGCGTCATGACCTGCGACGAGGGATGTAACTCCGCCATGCGTACGAGGCACGCATCCGCGAGTGAAGTCGGCAAATCCGCGTAACGGTTCATCAAATGTTGCACACGTTTATATTCCGCGGCCAAACTGAAATCGACGCGCAGCAGATCACGTTCGATCATTTCAAAGATTTCATCCGCGCCGCCGAATGCCTGCTTGAGCAGAAAACACGTCTCGGTCAGCACCGCCTCGCAGGTGGTCAGCGGCCCGGTCACGGAAGCCAGAGCGGCGATGGTCCATTCGTGATGAGCATCGCGCCGGTTGCACATCGCGACCAACGGGCCGGTGTCGACCAGGGTCGCCGCCGTCACTTGCCGAAGCCCTTCATGTATTTCGCGTTTGTCGACAAGTCAGCCGGACCGCTACGCGTGCCGAGCAAATCGCCCGCCAGGTCAAGAAAGCCGGGCTGCTTGCCCTCGGACGATGCGCCGGCAAGATGGCGTTCGATCGCCTCACGCACCAATACGCTCTTGGGCACGTGCCGCCGCGCAACCTCGTGCGCGAGGCGGCGGTCAAGATTTTCAGGGATTTTCAGGGATAGCGTTTTCATGGGGCGTCCGTTGGTATTACCGTATTGGCAAGTTTATCTTACACTCTCCGGAAACTCAAAATGTCCGCTACGCTCAACGCACAGACTGGATTCCGGATCGAGTCCGGAATGACGGGTTTCCAACACGCATCGCCATTTCCCGTGTCGTTGCCCCGCCACAAAACGACCCCTTCCCCCGCGTGCGGGGGAAGGTTGGGATGGGGGCAAGCAGTGCCATGCCATGATAGCGGGGTTAGGGATTTCACTCGTTCACCAGAAAAACACCATTCACCTCAAACCACCCCCAACACCTTAACCCCCTCCTGCAACCCCTTGAACGCCTTCAACTCATGCCCCGCCACCCCGCGCAGGCCCACCACCGCGCGCGGCATTTCGAAGCCGTTATCATCCAGCCCCAAGTACGACAGGCCTGACAGATCAGCGCCATCCGCATTGGCGTCCCCCGCGCCGTTGCGCAAGTTGACGTAGCGGCTTAGCCACTGGTGGGAGCGCTCCCACTCGGCGGCGATATCGCTGGGGCTTTGTGTGCTCACGCCCGTATCACCGCGCAGGATGTCGTCGAGCAGGGTGAGGTCGTCGTTCTGCGTGCCGCGGTTAAACCACTGCGTGACCAATGCGTCGGTTTCGGCTGGTGTTGACTTGCTGGCTTGCTGTGCGCCGACTTCGGGCTTGTCGTCTTGCTGGGTATCGCTGGCAGCAGCCTTGGCCGGGGCAGGGGTGTCACCGCCCGCGGACGGCGATGGATTGCCGCCTCCGTTTGACGCTTGCGCAGGTGCACTGTCCGCTGCCCCGACTGCGGCATGCGATAGGCTCAACCCTGCCGCGTGCGCCGGCTCGGACGCCTCCGGCGCAAACTGCGGCGTGGGCGCGGCAAGCAATTCTGGTATTGGTGCTTGCGGTGCCAGCCGCTCCAATAGCACCGGTGCGCGTTCAAGCGCAACGTCAGGCAGCACGACGAAATCAGGAATCGGCGGCACGTTCAATGCACTGTGGTCAACCGCGGCGTCGGCGGCTTGCTGTAGAGCGTGCCGCCGCCTATCGATATCGTGCTGCCCGCGCCGAGACGGCTGACCGTATCGACGCCATCGGTTTTGTTGTAGGCAACAATGTCGCGGCCACGTACTCCATTGGCGTCGAAATCACCGTCGATGGCTTCATTGCCCGCGCCACCGATGATGAGATCGTTGCCGTCGCCCAGACGCGCGATGTCAGCCCCCGCGAGGCCATAGAGGAAATTGCTGCCGGATGCTTCCTGCAACGTATCCACGCCGGCTGCTCCGAATGAGAGTCGTTGCCCGATTCACCGAATAGCGCGACTGTCTTGCCGCTCGCGGTGAGTATGTCGTCGCCGTTGCCGCCGTAGAGGTTGTTGGTGACTGTCGCGTTGTTCGCGTCGCCCGTGCCGGCGCTCACATTGTCGTTGCCGTCCTCGCCGTAGAGCGTGCCTTCCTGGATGGCGCGTGCGATAGCAGCGCAGAAGCTGGGGGCCGCGCGCCAAGACCTCGCTAGCGACGCGACCGACCTGCGTTTGCCCGACACCCGCGCCGCGCTGCAAACCATCGACGAGGCGCTACAGCAGCTCGCTGAATCGCTGCACGCGCTGTTTCAGAGCGTGCGAGAACTGCGCGACACACGGGTCGAACTCGCACGCCAACAGCAACACGCGCAGGAAGCGCAGCGCGACGCCGAACAGTCCCGGCAAGCGTGGACCGAACGCTGCGCTCTGGCGGAAGAAGCGTGCATCCGCCTGGAGACGCTGCGCGAATCGGTAGGCGCCCAGGTCGAAGAACTACAACAGCGATTGAAAGATGCGCGTAACGCTTTAAGAAGCTGCGAATGTAGGCAATATCATCCGCGCAAACCGTAATACCGCCATGCGAAAATAGCGGCTCGTCCAGATTTCCCATCGAGCGCAATACCTCAACATGAAATGACCCACGCTCGATTATCTATGAACGTTTT
>CAMDLH010000090.1 GCA_945901405.1 Bordetella parapertussis
TGCCACTTGAGCCGCCTTATGGGTCCCCGCCTGCGCGGGAACGACAGTGGGAGCGTTTAACTCGTGCAGACGTTGAGTAAATTTGAGGTTTGAAGCGAAATTCAGTAAGTATTTGTTGTTATTGACTATTTTATTTTGCCGCTAATTCCTTCCAGCGCGCCGACAGCACTTCCAATCCCTTGTAAAACGCGGTCTCTTCTTTCATCGCGTGCGCGGGGTCTTCCTCGGTGGGCGTTACCGTCGGCACTGCCGCGCCTAAAAACGTGCGCTCCTTGCGGCCTGCGGCGGATTTCAAAAACGCATGTAATTCACTCAATGTTGCCGTGTCGAACTTGCGCCGCAGCGCATCGATGTTGTCCGCCGAGGTGGCGATCGCGCCTTGCTGCACGGCCGGGTAACTCGCATCGACGTACGGCCCGCCGATGCGCACACTTTCCTCGCGGATGATTTTTTCGGTCTCGAACACCGCGACGAAATCGCGCCGCTCGCGGCTTTCGGGCGAACGAAATAATTCCTGCTCGCGGCCCGACAGGGTTTCGTGGCCGATCATCACGCGTGCGAGCGAGCGCAGCATTTCGTTTGGATAAAATCCGAGAAATTCTTTTTCCAGCACGATCAGCGCGCTGCCCGCCGCCGAGCGGTAGAACTTGATCAGCGCGCCAAGTTCCTCCGCGTTGAACAGCCGCGCGTATTCGCGCGTGAGCGCGTCATCCATCCAGGCGTAACTCGTGTCGCGCCCCATGCGCGTGAGGTAATCGATATACAGCTTGCGCCATTCCTCGGCGATGTGTTTCTCGGTGGCGGCCCAGTTTGGATGCCCTGGCTTCCACGCCGGGCCTTTGCCCACGGCCTTGAGCAAAATCGGAATGTAGGCGCGAATGCGCACTTCTTCGAGATGGCGCTTTTTTTCGACGTAGCCGCCCTTGATGGTGACCAGTTCGCGCGCAAGTGCGCCGACATCCTGCGCGCGTGCGGCGGCGCACAGCGTCAGCAGCAAGGCGGCAACGATAACAACGATGCGTCTAAAAATCATTTAAAAAACAATTACTTGCAAAATGTTTGCCGTGCGGTCAGCAGGGCATGAAAGAAGATCGATCCACAACGCGAATGTTAGCCCGGAAATCTCAAGCTGTGAATTCGCGCGTAAACTCAAGCTGCGTGCATTCTTGCGAGTTCTGCGCGAAAATCACGCCAGCGCATCGCGCTTTTCGGCGCGTTCACGCTCCACCTGCATACATCAACAGCAAACTAAAGGGGTACTACCATGGCTTACCAAGGCATGATCGCGGAAACGATTTCCATCACCGGCCACAATGGCGATCAAATTTCGGCGTATGTCGCGCGGCCGCTCGGCGCGGGACCTTTTCCCGGCGTGGTGATGGTGCACCACATTCCGGGCTGGGACGAGTGGAATTTTGAAACCGCGCGCCGCTTCGCGCACCACGGTTACGCGGTGATCTGTCACAACCTGTTTCACCGCGCGGGCGAAGGCCGTTCTGACGATATCGCCGCCAAGGTGCGCGCCGAGGGCGGCATACCCGATGCGCAGGCGATGGGCGACTCGCAGGGTGCCGTGAAGTGGCTGCGCGCGCAGCCGTGGGTTGGCGCCAAGGTCGGCATGATCGGTTCGTGCTCGGCGGGCCGGCAGACATTCCTATACGCCTGCCAGCACAAGGATATCGATTGCGCGGTGGAGCTGTGGGGCGGACGCGTGGTGATGGCGAAGGAAGACCTGAATCCGAAGATGCCGGTTGCGCCCATCGACTTGACCAGTGGCCTGTCGTGCCCGCTGCTGGGCCTGTTCGGCAACGAAGACAAGGCGCCCACGCCGGAGCAGGTGAACCAGCACGAAGCCGAGTTGAAAAAACACGGCAAGAACTACGAGTTTCACCGCTACGACGGCGCGGGCCACGGCTTTTTCTACTACGACCGCCCGATGTATCGCGTCGAAGCGGCGCTGGATGGCTGGAAGAAAGTGTTTGCGTTCTACGAGACGCATCTCAAGAAGTAACAATGTGCACATCCATCCTTGAAATCGTCGAGACGGACGGCATGGGCAAGGGCGGTGAAGGATGGATAGACCTCACCCATGCCGTGGTGTCGTATGACCATCCTCACCACGCCATGTATGAGGACGCGATTACGCTGGACTTCGTGAACTCGGCCCTCGGGCCGGGTTCACGCATCGCGCTGGAAATATCACTGGAGTCGGCGAAGAAACTGGCAGCCGCCTTGCAAAGCGCGATCGCACAAGCCGAGTTTGGCGGGCGTGGCGGTTACGACGCCGTGCACACGTAAACCTTTGCACCTGTAGGGCGCAATCGCCCGAAGGGCATTGCGCCGTTCAATGTATCTCAACCGCGATTGAACAGCGTTCGCGCGCTGTTGATCACTTCGCTTGCGGTAAGCCCCACGGGTCCGTTCCCATCAGCAACACAGGCATCAGCAGCGGCCCCATGCAAATAGACGCCTGCGTCCAAAACAAGCCGCGGAGACACGCCTTGCGCCAGCAACGCCGCGATGATGCCGGTCAACACATCGCCCATGCCGGCGCTAGCCATGCCCGGATTGCCCGAGGTATTGATGCGCCACGGCTGAGCGGGTGAGGCGCACACGCTGCCCGCGCCTTTCAACACCACGTGAGCGTTGAATTTTTGCGCCAGCGATTCAGCGGCGGCAATACGGTCGCGTTGCACGTCCGCGGTGCCGCACGCAAGCAGACGCGCGGCCTCGGCGGGGTGGGGTGTGAGCAAAGTAGCGCCGCTGCGTGCGGCGGTGCGCTGCGCCAACAAAGGAATCGCGGCAATCAGATTCAGCGCGTCGGCGTCCAGCACCAGCGGCAGCGGCGAATCAAGCGCGCGGCGCAGGTAATGCGCGGCATCGGGCGACTGGCCCAGCCCCGGCCCCACGGCAAGACACGTAAGGTGATCGAGCTTCAGCACCTCTTCGGCATGGCGCAGCATGAGTTCGGGCTGTTGCATGTCCACCGCCGGCGCGGTGTTGTCGATCAGGCCTACGTAGACGCGCCCGGCGCCGAGTTTGTAAGCGGCACGGCCCGCGAGCAGTGCCGCGCCCGCCATGCCATACGCACCACCGATGATGCCCGCGCTGCCGTGGCTGCCTTTGTGCGAGTTGCGCGCGCGTGGCGGCAGCGCGCCCGTCAGCACGCCGCTGCCCAACACCGCGCCCGGCGCCCCGCGTGTGTCGAGATCGAGATCATCGACGTGAAGCTCGCCGCAATGATCCGGGCCGTCGAGTGTGAGCAAACCGGGCTTGAGCCCAATGAAGCTGATGGTGTGCGTAGCGCGCACCGCGCAGCCCCGCACGCGGCCGCTATCGGCATCGAGTCCGCTGGGGATATCGAGGGCCAGCACCGGCGCGCGCAAGGCGTTGATCGCTGCGACTTGCATTGCGTATGCGCCGCCGATGTCGCGCTGCAAACCGATGCCGAACAAACCGTCAACGATCAGGCCCCAATCTCGACGCGGAATTTCGGCGACTGTCGTGCCGCCCGCCGCGCGCCAATCGCGCAGAGCGCCTGCCGCATCGGCGGGAAGCTTCGACTCGTCGCCGGTATAAACCACGGTGACGTTAAACCACCATTGTTTGAGATGGCGCGCCAGCACGAAGGCATCACCGCCGTTGTTGCCCGGCCCCGCGAGCACCAGCACGGGCTTGCCGTTGCCGCCGGCGATGGCGCGCGCAAGCTCGGCCGCCGCAAGGCCAGCGCGCGCCATCAGCGGCGCGGGTGGTGTTTGCGCGAATGCGCGCTGCTCGATGGCGCGTATACCCGCTGTAGGGAAAATCGGCGTGCCGTGCTGAATGTTGACGCGCATGGTGCATCAAAGTGTAGCCGAAAAGCGGTGTAAAATATTGGCTTGAATCAACACACCACCATGAAACTGCGCCCACTCCTACGACTCAAGGGACGCAGTGCCCTCTCCGCATTTCGCCTCGGCAAACTCCGGCAGTCTGTAACGTCCGTTCTACCCGGCATCGGTGTCCGCGCCGAGTTCTGGCATTTTGTGCAAACCGGCCGCGCGCTCACCACGGCGGAGGAAGCGCGGCTCGCTCAGATTCTCACCTACGGTCCGCGTGATGACTCTGCCGCGAGCGAGGGCACGCTGCTGCTGGTGACGCCGCGCGCGGGGACGATTTCGCCGTGGTCGTCGAAAGCCACGGATATCGTCAGGCACTGCGGCCTTGAGGCGGTGCGGCGCATCGAGCGCGGCACTGCGTTCTGGATCACCGGCGCGCCGCTGAAGGCGGCCAAGCCCGCGCTGTTGCCGCTGATACACGACCGCATGACCGAAGCGGTGTTCGAGTCGTTCGATGCGGCGGATGCGCTGTTTGAGCAGTTCGAGCCCAGGCCGCTTGCGACAGTCGATGTGCTGGGCGGCGGCATTGCCGCGCTGGCGAAAGCCAATCGCGAGCTGGGTCTCGCGTTGTCGGAAGACGAGATTGAATATCTCGCGAGCAATTTCAAGCGCATCAAGCGCAATCCGACCGACGTCGAGTTGATGATGTTCGCGCAGGCGAACTCCGAGCACTGCCGCCACAAGATATTCAACGCCGGCTGGGTGATCGACGGCGCGGCCCAGCCGCATTCGCTGTTCGGCATGATACGTACCACGCATGCGAAAAATCCGCGCGGCACGGTGGTGGCGTACTCCGACAATTCATCGGTGATCGAGGGCGCGCGCGTCGAGCGGTTTTATCCTGCGCAAAATGGTGAATATCGTTTCGTCGAGGATGAAACGCATATCCTGATGAAAGTCGAGACGCACAATCATCCGACCGCGATCGCGCCGTTTCCGGGTGCTGCCACCGGCTCCGGCGGCGAAATTCGTGACGAGGGCGCGACCGGCCGCGGTTCGAAGCCGAAAGCGGGCCTCACGGGCTTTTCGGTATCGAATCTGAACATCCCAAACTTTATTCAGCCGTGGGAGGAGGGCGCGTATGGCCGTCCCGCGCGCATCAGTTCCGCGCTGCAAATCATGATCGACGGCCCCATCGGCGGGGCGGCGTTCAACAACGAATTCGGGCGGCCCAATCTCGCGGGTTACTTTCGCAGCTTCGAGCAAAACGTCGCGGGCGAGATGCGCGGCTATCACAAGCCGATCATGATCGCGGGCGGCGTGGGCAACATCGCCGCGCGCCATGTGCAAAAACACGAACCCGCACCGGGGTCATTACTGATCCAGTTGGGCGGGCCAGGCATGTTGATCGGCCTGGGCGGGGGGGCTGCATCGAGCATGGACACAGGCGCGAACCTCGCCGATCTTGATTTCGATTCGGTGCAGCGCGGCAACCCGGAAATGCAGCGTCGCGCGCAAGAGGTGATTGACCGCTGCTGCGCGCTGGGTGACGCGAATCCGATTTTGTCGATACACGATGTCGGCGCGGGCGGCTTGTCGAACGCGTTGCCGGAGATGGTGCATGGCGCGCATACCGGCGGGCAATTTGATCTGCGCAAAATTCCGAGCGAAGAGCCGGGCATGTCGCCGATGCAAATCTGGTGCAACGAGGCGCAGGAACGTTACGTGCTGGCGATTGCACCCGATACGCTGGCGGCATTCGAGGCGATCTGCGCGCGCGAGCGTTGTCCGTTCGCGGTGGTGGGCGCCTCAACCGCCGAACAACAGTTGACGGTGAGCGATGCCGTCTTCGCCAACAACGCGGTGGACATGGAGCTGTCGGTGTTGCTCGGCAAGCCGCCGAAAATGACGCGCAACGTCACGCACGCGCGGCGCGAGTTGCCGCCGTTCGATGCGGGCAATATCGACGTGCGCGAGGCGGCGTATCGCGTGCTGCGCATGCCGTCGGTGGCGGACAAAACGTTTTTGATCAGCATCGGCGACCGCAGCGTCGGCGGCCTGACCGCGCGCGACCAGATGATCGGGCCGTGGCAGGTGCCGGTGGCGGATGTCGCCGTAACGTTGATGGGCTTTAACACCTATCGCGGCGAGGCGTTTGCCATGGGCGAACGCACGCCACTCGCGTTGATCAATCCGCAAGCCTCGGGGCGCATGGCAGTGGGCGAGGCGATCACCAACATTGCCGCCGCGCCCATTGCCGCGATTGGCGACATCAAGCTCTCGGCGAACTGGATGGCGGCAGCGGGGCACGCGGGCGAGGATGCCGCGCTCTACGACACCGTGCACGCGGTGGCGATGGAGTTGTGCCCGCAATTGGGCATCAGCATCCCGGTGGGCAAGGATTCATTGTCGATGAAAACCACTTGGACGGATGCGGGGCAAAAGAAAGAAGTCGTCGCACCCCTGTCGCTGATCGTGTCGGCTTTCGTACCGGTGGCCGATGCACGGCAAACGCTTATGCCGCAACTGCGCACGGACTGCGGCGACACTGCTTTGCTATTGATCGATCTTGCCAGCGGCAAGTGCAGGATGGGTGGCTCGGCGCTGGCGCAGGCTTATGGCGTGTGCGGCAACGAAGCGCCCGATGTCGATGCGCCATTGGTGATTGTTAAGTTTATTCAACAAAAACAAATACTTACGCGTGAAGGCAAAATCCTCGCCTATCACGACCGTTCCGACGGCGGGCTGTTTACCGCCGCCTGCGAAATGATGTTTGCATCGCACACGGGCATTTCGCTGGAGCTGCACGATGTGCTCCCCGGCAAATCGCTGACCGAGGTTTTGTTCAACGAGGAACTCGGCGTGTTGTTGCAGGTGCGGCGCGCGGACGCGGCACAAATTGCCCGGTCATTTGTGTCGGCCGGCGTGCCTTGCGTGCAGATTGGATTGCTCAATCGCGATGACGCGCTGAGCGTGCAGATCGACGGCATGGAGGTTCTGTATGAGCGGCGCATCGATCTGCAACGCGCATGGTCTGAAACCACCTATCGCATGCAGGCGCTGCGTGATAACGCGGATTGCGCGCGGCAGGAATACGACCGTCTGCTCGATGCGCGCGACGCGGGCATCACGCCGAAGCTCACCTTTGATCCGGCGCAAGATATAGCCGCGCCGTTTATCGCGAAGGGCGCGCGGCCACTCGTGGCGATCCTGCGCGAGCAGGGTGTCAACGGCCAAATCGAAATGGCCGCCGCGTTCGACCGCGCGGGGTTTGCCGCGGTGGACGTGCACATGAGCGACATTATCGCGGGCCGCGTGAGTCTGGGCGGGTTCAAGGGATTTGCGGCATGCGGCGGGTTTTCCTACGGGGATGTGCTGGGCGCGGGCGAGGGCTGGGCGAAATCGATTTTGTTCAACGAACGCGCGCGCGGCGAGTTCGAAGCGTTCTTTACGCGCGGCGACACTTTCGCGCTGGGTGTGTGTAATGGCTGCCAGATGATGAGCAACCTGCATGAGCTGATACCTGGCGCGCGCGATTGGCCGCATTTCGTGCGCAATAAATCCGAACAGTTCGAGGCGCGCTACGTCACGCTCGAAGTGCAAAAAACGGCGTCGTTGTTTTTCAAGGGCATGGAAGGCAGCCGCATCCCGGTGGTCGTGGCGCACGGCGAGGGTTACGCAGAATTTGCCGATGAGGCCGCGCTCGCCGCCGCGCAACCGCTGGTGGCGCTGCGCTTTGTCGACAACACCGGCGCGGTGACGGAAACCTATCCGCTAAACCCCAACGGCTCGCCGCAAGGCATCACCGGACTCACCACGCCCGACGGGCGCTTCACCATACTGATGCCGCACCCGGAACGCGTGTTCCGTACCGTGCAGAATTCGTATCATCCGCCGGGGTGGGGCGAGGATGGCCCGTGGCTGCGCATGTTTCGTAATGCGCGGGAGTGGATTGAGTGACGTGAAGGGTGAATGCGTGAAGGGTGAAGGGGTGCCCCAGGTTGCTGGAGCATGTGAGCGCATTCGCACGCGCGAATGGGGTACCCCTTCACGCATTCACCTTTCACCCTTCACGGTATTGTGAACTACTCCACCTTCGCCTTGGCCCTTAAATCCGCCACCAGCTTCTGAACCTGCTGCTGTTGCAGCATCTGTGTGATCTGCGGTTTGGCTTCGTCCATGGTGGGTACTTTTACCGCGCGTTCGTCGTCGAGGCGAATAATGTGAAAGCCGAATTCACTTTGCACCGGCGCTTCGGTCATCTGGCCTTTCTTTAACTTTGCCAGCGCCTCGCCGAATACCTTGACGTAACGGCCGGCCGGGCTCCAGTCGAGATCGCCGCCGCGCGCTTTTGAGCCGGTGTCTTTCGAGCGTTCAGCCGCGAGCTTTTCGAAGCTGCCGCCTTTTTTGATCAGCGCGAGAATTTCCTTCGCTTCGTCTTCTTTCTCGACGAGGATGTGGCGCGCCTTGTACTCCTTGGCGGGGATTTGCGGCTTGATGCGTTCGTACTCCTTGCGCACCGCATCGTCGGTGATCGGATTGTTTTTCACATAATCAGACAGGAACGCGTTTACCAGAACCTCCTGGCGCTGAATGTCGATCTGCGCGGCGATTTCAGGGCTTTTGTCGAGACCTTTTTTCACCGCTTCCTGCGACAGCACTTCCTGATTGATCAGCGTGTCCTTGATGCCGTTGCGGATCTCCGGTGAATCGGGCTGCTTGCCCGCCGTGCGCGCCTTGACCACGGTTTCGAGCCGTGCCGCGGGGATGTTCACGCCGTTGACCTTGGCGAGCGGCGCGCCTTGCGCGAGCACTGCCGCCGGTATCAGCAATGCCGCCGCAAGCAGCAGGGAGTAAGCAGGTTTGGTGCGAATCATGAGTGGTCCTTGTAAAAATTAAACTTCATCAGGCGCATAAGCCTTGATGGCCAGCGCGTGTATTTCCTTGTGCATCATTGTACCCAGCGCGGCGTAAACCATGCGATGCCGCGCGGGCAGGGTGGCGCCGCTAAAACGCGGCGACACGATCATCAACTGATAATGGCCGCCGCCGCTCTTCGCGCCCTCATGGCCGATGTGCTGGCCTGATTCGTCGAGGATGTCGAGCGATTCGGGCTCGAGCACGCCCAGCCGCGCGCGCATCAATTCGGCTGTCGCGTCCGGCATTATTCGGATTTCTTTTGCGGATTTTCGATAATATGCCGCGACAACATCATCGCCTGCGCGAGCACGAAAATCAGCATCAATCCCATGCCGCCAAAGAGCTTGAAGTTCACCCAGGCGTCGGTGGAATAGTTGTAGGCCACGAACAGATTGAGCACGCCCATGGCCGCGAAAAACCCGATCCAGCTCAGCAGCAGCTTCAGCCAGATGGGGTCGGGCAATTGAACCTGCTGCTCCATCATCGAGCGAATCAGGTTCTTGCGAAAACCGTAGTGCGCAACGCCGAGCACGGCGGCGAACAGCCAATAAAGCACGGTCGGCTTCCATTTGATGAAAGTTTCGTTTTGAAATAGCAGCGTCGCGCCGCCGAACACGACGATCACGCCGAGGCTGACCCACAGCATGTTTTCGATCTTGCGCCCGCGAAACCATAGCCAGCCGATCTGCATGAAAGTGGCGGCGATGGCAACACCAGTGGCAACGTAAATGTCGCTGTACTTGAAAGCGACAAAAAACAAGATCACCGGGAACATGTCGAAGAGGAATTTCATGGGGCCGGATTATCCTGTTTTAATGATGCGTCGTCCACTTTGTGAAGCGTGACGGTGTATTATTCGAGCCGAGGGGAAAACAAGGAAATAGTTTGGATCAAAGGAACTCCTTCCCCCTGAAGGGGAAGGGACTGTACGTGAAGCGGCTACACCCATTTTTCCACGTCACTTTGATTCGCACCCAACCGCAATGCCACAGCCTCATTCCTTGTCAAACTTGAGCGACGCGGAGTTGATGCAGTAGCGCAGGCCCGTGGGCTGGGGGCCGTCTTCAAACACGTGGCCCAGATGCGCGTCGCACTTGCTGCACACCGCTTCGGTGCGGCGCATGAAGAAACTGTTGTCGTCCTCGGCAGCGACGTTGGCCGCGACCGACGGCTGCCAGAAGCTTGGCCAGCCCGTGCCGGATTCAAACTTGTGATCGGAGCGAAACAACTCCGCGCCGCAGCACACACATTTGTAGGCGCCCTTGTCGTGGTTGTCCCAATACGCGCCGCTGAACGCGCGCTCCGTGCCTTTCTTGCGCGCCACCTGAAACTGTTCGGGTGTGAGCATCTCTTTCCATTCGGCATCGGTCTTGGCAATTTTGGCGGTCATTTTTTATCTCCTGCTGCGTTGGTCGGGATTTTCGCGCAATAGTTCCGCGCAGCGCATTGGTCGTGTTCTGATCGAAGGGCTTACAGCACCTTGCCCGGATTCATCAGCCCATGCGGGTCGAGCGCGTTTTTTACCGTGCGCATCAAGTCGATTTCCACCGCGCTCTTGTATTTTTTCAGTTCCGCCACCTTGGCGATGCCGATGCCGTGCTCGGCGCTGAAACTGCCCTTGTATTTTTGCACCAGATCGTAAACCAGCGTGGTGACGTCATGCGCGGCGCGCGCCTTGGCGTCAGTGCGCTGGCGTTTTTCGACGTAGGTATTGAAATGCAGATTGCCGTCGCCCAGATGGCCGAAGCAGATCATGTGCACGTCCGTGAATTTCGCTTCGAGAGCAACCTGCGCCTCGCGGATGAACGCCGGGAACTGCCCGGTGGCGACCGTGATGTCGTGACGATAAAGCATGCCAGGGTTCAGCCGCGCGGCCTCGGGTATCGATTCGCGGATGCGCCAGAACGCCTGCGATTGGGTTTGGTTCTCGGCAATGGCGGCGTCGATGACGAGCGTGTTTTCGAGCGCGGCTTCAAGCGCGCGTTCGAGTTCGTGGCGCAATGTGTCGCCGGGTTGAGAATCGCCCAATTCGGTCAACACATACCACGTGTGCGGGGCGGCCAGCGGATCGCGCGCGCCGGGGATGTGCGCCAGCACCAGCTCAAGGCTGTTGCGCGATATCAGTTCAAACGCGCTGATGCGGTCACCGAAGTGGCGGCGCAGTAGTTCAAATACTTGCAACGCCGCCTCTGGATCGGCCACCGCCATCCACGCGACGGCGCTCGAACGCGGCTTCGGGAACAGCTTCAGCACCGCGGCGGTGATGATGCCCAGCGTGCCCTCGGCGCCGATGAAGAGATGCTTCAAATCGTAACCCGTGTTGTCCTTGCGCAGCGAGCGCATGCCGTTCCAGATGCGCCCGTCGGGCAGCACCACTTCGAGGCCCAGCACCAGATCACGCGTGTTGCCGTAACGCAGCACGTTCACGCCGCCCGCGTTGGTGGAAAGATTGCCGCCGATCTGGCAACTGCCCTCGGCACCCAGCGACAGCGGAAACAACCGCTCCGCATCCGCCGCCGCCTGCTGAATGTTGGCGAGCACGCAGCCGGCTTCCACCGTCATCGTGTTGTTCATCGTGTCGACTTCGCGGATTTTGTTCATGCGCCCGAGCGTGAGCACCACGCAATCACCCTGCGGCACTGACGCACCGCACATGCCGGTGTTGCCGCCCTGCGGCACGATCGGCGTTTTGGTTTCGGCGCAAATCTTGACGATGGCCGCGACCTGTTCCACGTTGGCCGGGCGCACCGCCGCGATGGCGCTGCCCTCGTAAATGCCGCGCCAGTCGTTGACATAGGGCTCGAGTTCATGCGCATCGGTGACGATGGCTTGAGGGCCGGTGATTTGCGCGAGGCTGCTGATTACGGCGGAAGTTGATACGTTGGGCATTGTGCGATAGTGGGGAGAAAGAATTTTTCGCGCAACCAACTTATTATCCCCTCGCCCCGCAGGCGGGAAGAGGGTCAGGGTGAGGGGGCTGCGCGCAAGGTAATTTTTGCGAGGGAATTTTATCATGCGCGTACGCCATCACTTTGTGACGACAGCGAAGCGTTCGATCAATACCACGAGATCACGCGGTTGCAACAGCCTGATCGCGATGATCACGCTATCCTGTAAGCTTCACACCGCGAAGGCGACTGATACAGGCTCAATCTTGCGCGGACACTTGGAGTTACAGAAATGTGGCGGTGGGTTATTTGTAACATATTGTTTTTATTAACATTTTCTGTCAGCGCCACGGAGTTCCCCGCGCGCGCGGTAACGCTCGTCATGCCCTATCCGATCAGCGGCCCCACCGACATACGCGGCGCGCAGCGCATGACCAAGACCTACAAGTTGATGGCGGCCAACGCGCCGCCGGCGATCTCCGACACACTGGGGCGCATCGTGCAGCAAGCGGTGCGCTACAACTCAAAGTATCCGGTGCACATCGAACGCCAGCCCGGCGGCGCCACCACGCGCGGCGCGCAGCATGTCGCGCGCGCACTTGCAGATGGCCACACGCTGCTACTCGCGAGCAACGCCACCATGGTGCTGACGCCGCAGTACGCCAGCGACATCGGTTACCACCCGGTGAAGGATTTTCAACTGGTGGCGCCCTTGGTCAACATGCCGTTCGTGCTGATGGCGAGCACCGGCTTGCCCTACAAAACACTGCCGCAAATCATCAACTGGGTGAAACACAAGCCAGGCGAACTCAACTACGCCTCGTCGGGCGACGGCAGCACCGGGCACCTTGCGGGAGAACTCTTTCGCCGCGCCACCAGCCTCGACATGATGCACGTGTCGTACAACGGCGGGCTCTCCGCGCTCAACGCCGTCGCCACCGGCCACGTGGCGATGATGTTCGCGGCACTACCGCTGGCGCTGCCGTATCAGCAAAACGAACACCTGCGCATGCTCGCACTCGCCAGCAGCAAACGCTCATCCATATTGCCCGACCTGCCGACACTCACCGAAGCCGGCGTGCCCAACGTCGAAGCCGACGCCTGGTTTGGCATCTTCGCCCCGCACGGCACGCCCGGGAATGCACTGCGCTGGTTGAATGAGCAAATCACGGAAGCCCTTGCCGATGGCAACACCCGCTCGCAACTGCGCGCGCTGGGGCTGGAGCCGGTAAGCATGCCCGCATCGCAATTCGCCATGCGGATTTATTCCGAATTCGAAAAGTGGGGGCCGGTGATACGCGACAGCCGGATTTCGCTGGCGAAGCCGTCGTAAGACTTATGTCCGCCGCTTCCTTGTGGACACAATATTTTTCAGCACCCCGATCTTCTCAATTTCCGACTCAATCTCGTCTCCGTTCTTGAGGTACCACGAGCCTTCGCCCTTGTAGCCCGCGGCAACGCCCGCCGGCGTGCCGGTGGAGATGATGTCGCCGGGGTAGAGGCCGGCGTGCGAGTACCATGCCACCTGCGCGGGGATGTGGAATATCTGCGTGCCGGTGTTGGCGTTTTGCCGTACTTCGCCGTTGATGCGGGTGACGAGCCGAAGGTTATGCGGATCGGGTATTTCGTCCTTGGTCACGATCCACGGGCCCAACGGGGCGGCGGTGGGGAAATTCTTGCCGATCAGGATGTTGCCTTCCTTGCGTTCGGCGAACTGCACGTCGCGCGCGGATACGTCGTTCATGATGGTGTAGCCGAAGATGTGATCGTAGACTTCCTCGGGCGGCACGTCGACGCACTCGTCGGCGATGACCACTGCGAGTTCGGTTTCGTAATCGAGTTTTTCCGTCCACGACGGTTTGCGGATGACTTCGCCGCTGGCGATGATGGTGTCCACGTGCTTGATGAAGCCCGCGGGCCGTGAATACATTGCACTGCCCACTTCGGCGGCGTGATCGGAATAATTTTTGCCGATGGCCATGATTTTGCCGGGTATGAGCGGCGCGCACAGCGTCACTTCATCGAGCGACACGACGTGCGCGGGTGTATTGCCCGCGGTGATTTTCTGCTCGATCGTTGCCACGGCTTCGCGCACGCGTGCGAGTGATTCCGCGCCGCCGCGTATGCAGTCGATTAGTGCCGCGGGCAATGCGCGGCCGCTTTTCAGTTCGGTGATGTCGAGCACCTTGCCATTGGACAGCAGCACGCCAAAATGATCGAAGCGCGCGCGCGCCGGGCGGAATGACAGCAGTTTCATGGATTCTCCCTTTATCTTCCGGCGGTTTGACCGCCGGGAATAATTTCTCCAAGGTTGGATCGTATACGATCTTGAGCAGAGCGCAAACTCACGCGGTGCTCACGCAACAGCCAGCGAATTGAACGCCATCGCAAGGTATACTCGATAGCCCACAATGCTGATTTGAATACAAATGCACAAGCGGCGCATGAATTGAATAATGTTAATAAAAACATAGGCTTGCTGGCAACGTGCCAGGCGCTGCTGTTGACCAACAACGCGGTCATGGTCGCCACCGCGGGCCTTGCCGGTTTTGCGCTGGCCACGGATAAAACCATGGCGACTTTGCCGATGACATTTTTTGTCGGTGGTGCGGCGGCCACGACAATGGGCTTGTCGATGTTGATGAAGCGCATCGGCCGGCGCAACGGATTCAGCGTTGGCACATCATTCGGCGTGCTCGGCGCGCTGCTCTGCGCGTACGCAATTTATTTGCAGAGCTTCTGGGTGCTGTGCATCGGCACTGCGGTGATGGGGGTTTATAACGCGACCGGACAGTACTATCGCTTCGCCGCCGCGGATGTGGCCGCGGCGGATTTCAAGGCCAAGGCGATTTCTCTGGTGCTGGCGGGCGGCATCGTCGGCGCGGTCGTCGGCCCCGAATCCAGCAAACTCACGCGCGATTTGTGGATGCCGTTTGCCGGATCGTTTCTGTCGCTGGCGGTATTTGCCATGCTGGCAATTCTGGTTCAACGCATGCTCGATATTCCACCGCCGTCGCATGCGGAGCAAGCCACGGGCGGGCGGCCATTGTGCGAGATCGCGCGCCAGCCTGCGTTCATTGTCGCGGTGGCCACCGCCGCCGTCAGCTTCGGCGTGATGAATCTGTTGATGACCGCGACGCCGCTGGCAATGATGGCATGTCAATATCCGTTCAAGGAAACGGCGTTCGTGATCGAGTGGCATATTCTCGGCATGTTCGTGCCGTCGTTTTTTACCGGCTCGCTGATCAAACGCTTTGGCGTGATCACGATCATGATGACCGGCCTGGCGCTTAACTTCGCGTGCGTTGCGTTTGCATTGAGCGGGTTTGAAGTGTGGCGCTTCTGGGCGGCGATGGTGACGGTGGGCGTGGGCTGGAATTTCATGTACGTCGGCGCGACATCGTTGTTGACCGAGACCTACAAGCCCGCAGAAAAAGCGCGCGCCGAGGGTTTTAACGAGTCGGCCATCCTCGTCACGCTGGTGGTAAGTTCAGCGTCATCGGGCGCGTTGTTCACCTTGCAGGGCTGGGAGCGCATGAACTGGATGGTGCTGCCGTTGCTGGCCTTGACAGGCGTGATGTTGCTATGGCTAGGCACGCAGCGGCGTGGCGCGCCGGCGCGATAGTCGAACCGGCGCCAAATCGGGTAAAATCGCGGCTTCACCGGCAGAGTGCGCTTCCCAATCTTCGGAAAGTTCACTTTGCCTTTGTTTTTTAAGGCATTTTTGTTGTTTTGGAGGAGGACGGAATATGACACCAACCGTCGCTGTCGCGCGTGACGCGCACGAATTCGCAGCACCGGCTTTTGTCAGTCACGCCAAACTGAAAGCGTGGGTGGCCGAAGTCGCACAACTTACCAAACCCGCGCGCATACACTGGTGCGACGGCTCGCAAGCCGAATACGACCGGCTGTGTAGTGAAATGGTCGCAACAGGCATGTTGATCAAGCTCGACCCGAAGAAGCGTCCCGGCTGCTTTCTCGCGCGCTCGGACCCCGATGACGTGGCGCGCATGGAAGACCGCACCTTTGTGTGCAGCAAGACCAAGGACGAAGCCGGTCCCAACAACAACTGGATCGCGCCCGAGGAAATTCGCGCGACGCTGACAAAGTTAAGTGACGGTTGCATGCGCGGGCGCACCATGTACGTGATTCCGTTCAGCATGGGCCCGCTCGGCTCGCACATCTCGCACATCGGCGTTGAACTCACCGATTCACCGTACGTGGTGGTGAGCATGCGCGTGATGACGCGCATCGGCCGCGCGGTGCTTGATTTGCTGGGCACGGATAAATTTTTCGTGCCGTGTCTGCACAGCGTGGGCGCGCCGCTGGCGCCGGGCGAAAAAGACGTGGTGTGGCCGAGCAACAAGCAACACAAATACATCGTGCATTTTCCGGAAGAAAAACTCATCTGGTCATTCGGCTCGGGCTACGGCGGCAATGCACTGCTGGGCAAAAAATGTTTTGCGCTGCGCATCGCCTCTATCATGGCACGCGAGCAGGGCTGGCTTGCGGAACACATGCTGATCCTCGGCATTCAACCGCCCGGCGGCAAGAAGCATTACATCGCGGCGGCGTTCCCCAGCGCGTGCGGCAAGACCAACCTCGCGATGCTGATTCCGCCTAAAGAATTGCAAGGCTGGAAGGTCACCACCATCGGTGAAGACATCGCGTGGATCAAACCCGGCGCCGATGGGCGCCTGTATGCGATCAACCCTGAAGCGGGTGCGTTTGGTGTTGCGCCTGGCACGTCTGAATTTACCAACCCGAACTGTTTGGCTGCGCTGGACAAAGACACGATTTTCACCAACGTGGCGATGACGCCCGATGGCGATGTGTGGTGGGAAGGTCTCACCCAAACACCGCCGATGCATCTCACTGACTGGCAGGGCAAGCTGTGGGATCCCGACGGCGACAAGCCCGCCGCGCATCCCAACGCACGCTTCACCATGGCGGCATCACAGATTCCGTGTATCGATCCGGATTGGGAAAACCCGGCGGGCGTGCCGATCAGCGCGTTCCTGTTTGGCGGGCGCCGCACGACGACGGTGCCGCTGGTGGTCGAGGCGAAAGACTGGACGCACGGCGTTTACATGGCTGCGACCATGGCATCGGAAACCACCGCCGCCAGCGTGGGCAAGATGGGTGTGGTGCGCCGCGATCCGTTCGCGATGCTGCCGTTCTGCGGCTACCACTTTGGCGATTACTTCGGCCACTGGCTGAAAGTCGGCAAGACGCTCGCGCAAGGCACGGCGCCGAAGATATTCGCGGTCAACTGGTTCCGCCGCGACGAAAACGGCAAGTTCATGTGGCCCGGGTTCGGTGACAACATGCGCGTGCTGAAATGGATCATCGAGCGCTGCGAAGGCAAAGGCGGCGCCACCGATACGCCGATCGGCAAAATGCCGCGTTACGAGGACATTGAGCTAAAAGGCATCAGCGGTTTCACCAAGAAAGCGTTCGAGGAATTGACCAAGGTTGACAAGGGTCTTTGGAAACAAGAAGTGAAAGACCACGAGCGCCTGTTCGGCGAACTGGCAAGCCGCATGCCGGCGGAAATGATCGCGGAACGTAAGCGGCTCGACGCCGCGTTGTAGTATTTATCAGATCAACAAAAAAGCCGCGATACGTCGCGGCTTTTTTGTTTTCGACGGGCGGCGAATCAACCCGCGAGCCGCACCGGCTTGCCGGTCTCTATCGAAGTGGTGATCGCCTCGAACGCGCCGATGGTGTTGACGATTTCATCGGGCGTGATGGGGTAGGGCGCTTTGCCGTTTACGGCGTCGGCAAAGTAGTCGATCTCCGCCAGCAGCGAATCTATCTTGGGCAGTTCCTTGCGCTCTGTCTTGCCGCCGCTCAAACGCGTAATGCATTCGGTTTCGCCCAGCGCCTCCGCCGAGCCTTTGTCGCCGAACACCTGCACACGCCAGTAGAACGGCGAGGGGCGCACCGCGCCCAGAAATCCGCTGACGCCGTTCTTGAATTTGAACAGCACCGAAATCGTGTCCAGCGGATTGTGTCCGACCTGCGTCGAGACAAATTGCGCGTTGACCTCGGCAGTGGGGCCGGCGAGATTGGTGAATGCGTCAAGAATGTGGATGCCGGTGCCGGTCATGCCCGCGCCGGGCGTCTCGCTCGGCAGATCGCGCCACGGCGCGAAGAAATTGCTCGAATTTTCGTTGCTGTAATGACCCTCGATGTGCAGCACGCGGCCCAGCACACCGCTTGCCACCACGCGGCGCAGCTCCACCATCGATGGCCAGAAGCGTTTGTTTTGGCCCACGCCCACCGGCACGCCGGCTTTTTTGCAGGCATCGGTCATGGCGAGCGCATCGTCGAATTTCAGTGCGAAGGGTTTTTCGCAGAACAAGGGCTTGCCAGCCGCCGCGATTTGTTCGGCGAGCTTGCGATGCGTCGAGTGCGGCGTGGCGAGCCACACGATTTGCACTTGCGGGTCGGCGAGCGCCGCTTCGAGCGTGGTGGAAAGCGTAAAACCTTTTTCCTTCGCGTAGTCGCGCACGCTGTCCGGCTCGTGGCTGACGCCATGCACGAAGCGCACTTTCTCGCTCTTGCCCTGCACCGCGTTGACGATGGTTTTGCCCCACCAGCCCAGGCCTATGATTGCCGCGTTGATCACGATTTTGTTCCTTAAATTTTCGAGCCGTTGAGTTCAACTGCGATTTGCGGCACGAGCGCCGCTTTCAGAGTGGCATGCAAAAAACAGGTTGTCGCCGAGATACGCATGAATTTCTCGTGCGTCTCGTCCGCTTCGTCGCCGTGCAGAAACAGATGCGTGCTTACCGGCTCGATGCCGCCAGTCGTGCCGTCGACCGTATACGGATTAAATTGCACCAGCCTCACATGGCGGATCTTGTATTTCATGTAATCGATGTAGCGCGACAACTGCGTCATGTAGCAAAACGCGATGCCGGCCGAGAGCAGCGCCAAACCGCTGGGCGCACAGCCGGCGGCCGATTCGTCGCTCTTGATGATGAAGTGGCTCATGCCGGGCAGTTGCAGGCACACATCGGTTTCGGTGCCGCCATCCGGCAATGAGCGGCAATTGCCAGCGACTTCGCGCACGATGCGTTGATCGGGCGTGGCGGCTGGGGCGGTTAGCGTGGGCGTACCGTCCCGTGTACGGCCGGTCTTCATAATCAAGTCTTTCAGTCCAGGAGTACCTGCATGGGGTGCAGGTGGTCGCGAATAGGTCTTGAGTGGGTCAATCGCATCCGGCGCGCCGGCATCCTTCAACGAAGTGACCGCGCGTCGTTTGCCGTTAACGTAAATCGCGAATGTGTTTTCGACGGGCATGCTCATCGCCGCCAACGCCGGAGATGCACGCACCGCGATAGCAACCAGATTCGTGATTTGCGCTGCTGTCGCGGATGATTTTATTGCAACGCTGATTTTCGCAGGCTCGGCATAACCCACGCCGTCACCGCGAAAAACCGCGCCGCTCATGCTGTAACCGGTGCGGCAATGCAGCGCCATTTCATCCAGCGCGATGTTTTGCGCGCGCGCAATGCCGCGCAAGCGGTTCGCGAGATCAGCCTGCAATCCCGCATTAAAAAAACCAAGCGGGAAGGGCGCGAGATCGTCGCCCTTGATGTGTACACCTTCGTCGCTGACCATGCGCCACGCAATACCTTGGCTGCCCTCGGTGACGATGGCTTCTTTCTGATGATGGCCAGAGAAGTGGCGCGCCTCGACTTTGAATACATCGCGGCCGGCGCTGCCCAGAACTACGCCGGGCCGCGCACTGCCTTTGCCAACCTGAAATCCCAGCGGATAGCCGGAGCTCCCGATGGTTTCGGCAACGGCAGCGGCGCTATCCACGGCAGCAAAAAAGAAGTCAATAAAAACAATAACTTACACAGAGGCGACGACCTTCTGTTGCTGCTGACCCAAGCCCTCGATGCCGAGCGTCACGACATCGCCGACGTTGAGGAACACCGGGTTCGGTTTTTTGCCGAGACCCACGCCAGGCGGGGTGCCGGTGCAGATCACGTCGCCGGGCAGCAGCGTCATGTAGTGGCTGCAATACGAAATCAGTTTGCGCACGCCGAAGATCATGGTGCGCGTGTTGCCCGACTGCATGCGCTGGCCGTTGACATCGAGCCACATGTCGAGGTTTTGCGGCTCGGGAATTTCGTCGGTCGTCACCAGCCATGGGCCGATGGGGCCGAAGGTGTCGCAGCCCTTGCCCTTGTCCCATTGCGAGGACTGCAACTGAAACGCGCGCTCGGACACATCGTTCGCGACGCAATAACCGGCGACGTACTTCAGCGAGTCTTCCTCGCTCACGTACTGCGCCTTGGTGCCGATCACCACCGCCAGTTCGCATTCCCAATCGAGCTTGGTGGCGTTGCGCGGCATCACGGTGTCGTCGTTCGGGCCGCAAATCGAGGTCGTGGCCTTGAAGAAAATAATCGGCTCGGTGGGCACCGCCATGCCGGCTTCCGCGGCGTGATCGGAAAAATTAAGTCCGATCGCCACGTACTTGGAGATGCCGGTGTAGGGCACGCCCAGCCGCGGATTGCCGGTGACCACGGGCAACGTCTCGGGTTTGATCTTGGCAAAGCGCCCCAGGTTGCGCGGCGACAGCGCGTCGGCATCCAGCGCGCCGATAACCTTGGACAGATCGCGCAGCTTGCCTTGCGAGTCGATGAGGCCTGGTTTTTCGTGTCCATCTTTTCCGTAACGGCAAAGTTTCATGTTTTCTCCAGCGTTTGGTTTCTTAAAGACGACATTTTACAGCCCCGCGCGGCTTTTGCCTTTAACGGCTTTATTGACCACGTTGATAGGCCATTCGCCGGTGAGCACGCGGCGTACCTCGCCGGGCGCGCCCGCCTGCAAGCCGACCATGGCCTGTTCGCTGTACCAGGCGGCGTGCGGATTGATGATGACATTCTCGCGGCCGCGCAGCGCATGCGGATTGGGCAGCGGCTCGGGGTCGGTGGTGTCGAGCGCGGCGCCGGCGATTTTTTTCGCGTCCAGCGCGCGCACCAGCGCATCGGTGTTGATCACCGGGCCGCGCGAGCAATTGATGATGACGGCGTTGGGTTTCATCTGCGCGAACGCGTCGTCGTTGATGATGCCGCGTGTCTGCGGCGTGAGCGGCGGATGCACCGATACGAAATCGGATTGCTTGAAAAGATCGGCAAGCTCTACCTTTGTGCCCGGTTCCTTGAACTGGCCTTCTTTCACGAACGGATCGGCGTAGATGACTTTCATGCCGAACGCCGCCGCACGCACTGCGACTTGCCGCGCAATGTTGCCGAAGCCGACGAGGCCGATGGTGCTGCCGGCCAAGCGCTGTATCGGCTTGCCCGGTGGCACAGCCCACGTGCCGGCGCGTACTTGCCGGTCATAAAAAGTGATCTTGCGCGCGGCCGAGAGCAGCAGCGCCATGGTGTGCTCGGCGACTTCCTCGATGCAATAGGTCGGATTGTTGGTGACGATAATGCCAGCGGCGGTGGCGGCCTCGAGATCGATGGTGTCCACGCCGATGCCGTAACGCGCGATGATTTTGCACTTGGGCATTTTCGCCATGTCGGCGGCGGTGATCGGGCCGGCGTAAGTGTTGAGTAGCGCGTCGCAATCCGCTGCCTCGGCGATAAATTCGTCGGGCTTTTTGGTTTGCAGCGGCACCAGGTTTCCCAGCCCGGCGAGTGTTTTCTTTTCGACTTCGAGCGATTCCCAGACGTAATCGGTGAGCACAACCTTGGCTAAAGTGGGCATAAAAAATCCTTTAAAAACAATTAGTTATAAATCTCTGCATTCCAGCAATTCGGCGCGCGGCGGCCTTCGAGTATAGCCAGAATATTATCCACGACCACGTTCGCCATCGCATCGCGCAACTCGACCGTGGCGCTGCCCACATGCGGCGTGAACACCACGTTGGGCAGTTTGAGTAACCCGGCATCGGGTTGCGGTTCGTTTTCATAAACGTCAAGCCCCGCGCCGGCGATGCGTTTGGTTTGCAGCGCGCGTACCAGCGCTTGTTCATCGACGATGGGGCCGCGTGCGCTGTTGATGAGATACGCAGTTGGTTTCATCGAGTTGAACTCGCGCTCGCCGATCAAGTGTCTTGTTTGCGGCGTGAGCCGCGCGTGTATGGATACGAAATCGGAGCGCGCCAGCAGCGCGTTCAGCGTTGTCCACGTCAGGCCAAGTTTTTGCTCGTCAGTGACAACAAGGCGCTGTAGGTCGTAATACAGCGTTTGCATGCCAAAGCCCTGCGCGCGGCGCGCGCTGGCGCGGCCGACACCGCCCATGCCGATCATGCCGATGGTTTTGCCCGACACCGTGCTGCCCTCGAGATAACACGACTGCCCGCCGGGGAACACGCCGCCGCGCATGAGTCGGTCCCCCTCGGCCACGCGGCGCGCCACTGCGAGAAGCAACGCCCATGCGATGTCGGCGGTGGCGTCATCCAGCAGCAGCGACGGAATGGTGGTCACCGGCAGCTTGCGCGCGGTGGCGGCGGCGATATCGATATCCGCCGGTGTGATGGTCATCGATGCGATGGCCTTGAGCTTCGGATTGGCGTTGATTACCTCCGCGTCAACCTTGTCGTGCAGCAGGCAAAATATGATGTCGTTTTCGCGCGCGGCGTTGAGCAATTCCGCCTTGGTCGCGATGTGCAGCGGGTCAGGGTTCAAGGTTACCGTTGCTATCGCTTCAAGACGTTTCCTGGCGCTTGCAGCGATGGGTTGGGTAATGAATACACGTGACCTCATTGCATCCAGCGCACGATGCCGGCCACGCCATCCACCGCGACTTGCGCGCCATCAGGAATGTGGATGGTTGCATCGGCGACGCCGAGCACCATCGGGATGCCTCGCTCGCGTGCCAGTGATGCGAGGTGCGAGGTGCTGCCGCCGAGCTCGGCCACCACGCCCGCCACGTTACCGAGGATGCGCGCCAGCGCCGGGCCGGCATTTTTTGTGATGAGCACGTCGCCGGGGGCAACATACGACAGCTCGCATTCGCAATTAACCACGCGCGCGCGGCCCGTGCCCCAGCCCACGCCCGCGGGCTGGCCGCGCAAACGCGGATGATTGCGCCAGATTTCATCGGGCACCTTGTCGTGCGTGCCCATGTGCAGCGGGCGCGCTTGCAGCATCTTGATGCCGTGGTCGTCCATCGCCCATTCGATTTCGACGGGCATGCCCATCATGGCCTCGGCGCGGCGCAACATTACGCCGAGTTCGGCGACTTGTGTGTCATTCAGACAACGCTTGGGTGCCTCGCTTTTCTTGCGCGGCGTGAACTTGCGGTGCATGCAACCGACGGCGTGATACTTGGGGCCGATGGCGGCCTCGACCAGCTCGGATGATTTTGAAAGTATGTAGCGATCCGGCGTGACTTCACCTTGTGCGATGCTGGAACCCAGGCCCCACGTCGCGTTGATCAGCATGCCGCCATCGACGGTTTGCGACAGACCGCCGCCGGCAGCCAGCGCGGGAATCAGCGGCTGAATGATCAGCGCCATCGCCGTGTCGGCGGGGTCGAGATCATGTGTCGCCATGTAGCGCAGCGCGCGCGTGGACCACAGCGCTGCCCAGCAGGCGCGGATCGCGGTCTGAAAATCGGTTTCGTCCTCGAGATCAAGAAAACTCTCGAACTGCCCGGCGAAGCTCGATCCGTGCTGGTCTTCCACCAGCGCGGAGGATCGCACCACGATTGGCAAGCCGTGCGTGGCTTTGATGCTGTTCCAGACTTCAAGCAGCGGCTCGCGGATCTCCGGTGTGATCGGCTCGTCCATCAAGCCAATCTTCATGTTGAGTGCGTACTTGCGTGCGGCGGGGCCGTCTTCCGATGCGAAAGCGCCGCGCGCGGATTCTTCAAGGCCCAGAGCCTTGATCTGCAAGCGGTATGCATCCGCCGATAGACAGTAACCGCCCGGCGTGGGTAATCCCACATGACCGAGGCGCGCGAGATTTGCTGCCTTGGGGCCGAAACGATTGGGGTCGGCGGCTTCGGGGGAGGAGAGCGGGACTAGGAATGCAGTCATGTAGGCCTGTTACACAATCCAAAAAACTAGCCACAGAGTATCCCAAACCCGCGCGCGGGTTTGGGATACTCTGTGGCTA
>CAMDLH010000091.1 GCA_945901405.1 Bordetella parapertussis
GTTCTTAATCAGTTACTTGGGAAAATACCCTAGCAAAACTCACCCATTGTTTCTGCTGACGAACCAAATAAGGAGATGGGGGAAAACCTCAAATGCCGCGTGGTGCGCGGCGTGAGTTCCCAGCCCGAGATTTTGATACTGATGTGGCCTTGCCCACTGTAACCCACTACAATGAAATCACCTACACAAATCGTTGTATCGTTGCTTCGTTGAATCGCCGCTCAGGAGGGAACATGAACCCATTACGCTTGGTTGCAGTCACTTTCGCATTGTTTTTTGCCGCGCCCGGCGCGTGGGCGCAGACCTATCCAACCAAGCCCATACGCCTGATCTCGCCGTATCCACCGGGCGGGGGCACCGACGCTTCGGCGCGCATCATCGCGCAAGCGCTGGGCGACCAGATGGGCCAGCAGGTCATCGTCGACACCCGCGGCGGCGCCAGCGGGCGCATCGGCACCGAGCTTGCGGCGAAAGCCGTGCCGGATGGCTACACGATGGTGATCGGCACCGTGGCGCCGATGGCGATCCTGCCCGGCGCGGGTGCGAAGCTCGCCTACAACGTCACGCGCGATTTTCAGCCGTTGAGCCTGGTGGCAACTTCGGACTACGTGCTCACCGTGCATCCGACGCTGCCCGCGAAAAACGTCAAGGAGTTGCTCGCGCTGGCGAAAGCCAAGCCCGGCGAACTCACCTACGCCTCAAGCGGCCTGCTTGGCGGCCCGCACTTGGGCGGCGAACTCATCAACCTGCTGGCGAAAGTGAACGTGGTGCATATCCCCTACAAGGGCAACGGCCCGGCGGCCATCGCCATCATGACCGGTGAAGCCACCATGATGTTCGGCAGCGGCCCGTCGGTGGTGCCGCACGTGCCCACGGGCAAACTGCGCCTGCTCGCCACCACCGGCGCCAAGCGCTCGATGCCCAACCTGCCGGTGATGAACGAATTGCTGCCCGGCTACGAAGTCACGCAGTGGTACGGCCTGCTCACCAATGCCGGCGTGCCGAAAGACATCGTGGATCGTTTGCACCGCGAAATCGCGCGCGCGGTGACAAGCCCGAGAGTGTCGCAAGTGTTGACCAACCTCGGCACCCAGCCCGTGAGCAACACGCCGGATGAATTCAGCGCGTTCATACGCACCGAGACCGAGCGCTGGGGAAAAGTGATCAAGAGCGCGAAGATACCGGTGGATTAAAAACCGCGTTTCCAGGTTTAGCCGAGGTATTCGATGATATGTAACCCCGTCCCAGCGCGGTCGCTGATGTAGGCCAGCCCGCGATAGTCGAGATCAACATCGTTGGTCTGCACAACAGTCTTTAAGCGCGGAATCGTGGTCGAAGTCGTTTTCGGTATGTAATAGCCAACTTCCTTCATCGCGTACGGATCGGAGATGTCGAGCACGCGCATGCCGCCCGCGAAGTAGGCGACATACAGCAGATTGCGATTGTCCTGCGGGCGGTAGAGCTTGTTGTCCTGCGTCTCGTTGAATTGATGCGGGCCGAAGCGGCCGCCGTGCGTGAGAAAGTCGCCGTCGGGCACGCGAAAGATATTCGCCATCATCGGGTTTTGCCATGCCGTCACGTCAAGCATGTAGACCATGCAGCGCACTTCCTGCCCCAGGTACTTGGCGTCACTCGCCTCGTTGCATACCAGGATGTAGTCGCGCACGTCGCCGAATCCCGGCGTGAAATTCGGCGTCTTGATGCCGAAAAACGGCATCGAGGTATGCGGCCCCTTGAATTGCGGCTCGATGGTGTAATCGAAAATCAGTTCGGGCTTGGTAATGTCCTTGATGTCGAGCACGGCGACGTTGCCGCCGCGCGCGTACGAGAGATAGACGCGCTTGTTCGCCATATCCACCACCGGGTGGTGCAGGTTGTAACCCTTGGCGGTTTTCGGTTCCGGTTCGCTGCGCAACTGGCCGGGGAACCAGTGGCCCGACACGTACTTCGGACTCGCCGGAACCGAAAAATCCCAGATCGCGAGATGCCCGCCGGGACGAAATCCCGTCTCACAGGCACAGCCGAAATAAAGCCCGGTGCTCTCGTCCCACCAACCCTTGTGCGCCATGTTCATCCTGCCATGCGGCGTCTCGGAAACCTCCGACACAAACTTAGGCTTCGCGCGGTCGGTGATATCAAAAATCTGAAAGCTGCATTTGAGCGCCGTTTCGTGATTGCGCGCAAGATAACGCCTGCCATCGCGCGCGTTGTCGATCACCTGCACCGCGCGGCAATTCGCGTTCGGCTCGCTGGGAATGTGCACCACCAGCTTCGGCTTGGCCGGGTCGGACACGTCTAATATCGAAGTGCCGCTATGCTCGGTGTTGCCGGTGAGCGGATTGGGCAGATGGCCCGGCAAGTGGCCGACGTAACACCAGTCGCCCTGCAACACGACCTGCAATGATTCGCGCCCCTGCAAATCGTTGAAGCCGACGAGCCGGGTGTTTTGTGCGGAAGCAGTGAGCGTATCGTGTACTGACATGGCGGATCTCCCAAGGGTGATTGAAAGACGACATGTTACCTTTATGCACGTGCGGAGAGAAACAAAGCGGCGGTTTACGAAAAATCAATTAGCGATCAATATGCAAACCACCCCGGTCAAACAATGGTTCGGCGACCAATTCGCCGAACTTCATCCTTTGCTGCAAAACCTGCATCTGCACGGCGGTGCGTTATCGGGCGCGGTGAATATCGAATTGGGGCGCGGCTTGGGCAAGTGGCTCGGCGTTGCCATCGCGCGAAAATTTTCGCTACCCGCAACCAGCGGTTCGCATAAGTTTCAAGTGAAGATTTTTCATGGCGACGAAGGCCTGCATTGGCATCGCCGTTTTGATGGGCAAGCCGAGATGAAGTCGTTGTTTGTGCCGCACGGCACATTGCAAGACGGATGTTGGTATGAAAGCACCGGGCCGGTGCGCCTCGCGCTGACGGTGGATATCCAGGATGGCGGCTGGTATTGGCGTTGCGTGAAGACCTGGGTGCATGGCGTGCGCGTGCCGTTGTGGCTGTTGCCGCGCACCACCGCCTATAAGCGCATTGAAGACGGGCGCTATCGTTTTTATGTGGGGTTCTCGCTGCCGCTGCTTGGAACGGTGCTGTCGTATGGCGGGTTGCTGGATGCGACTATAACGAACTGTGCTTGCTGAAGAAAACTAAAAAGTTTTTGAAGCGATCAATTTCCTATTCCGGCTTGGCGCCCGAGGCCTGAATGACCTTATCCCACTTCACCGTTTCACTGCGCAGCCATTCTCCGAATGCCTCCGGTGTGCCCGTGGCCAATTCACCGCCTTGCGCCAGTAGCGCCGAGCGTGTCGCAGGGTTGCGCACTGCATCTAAAATGCTTCGATTGAGTATGCCGATGATTTGGGGCGGCGTGCGCGCGGGAACAACAACACCGAACCACGCGTTTGACTCCAATCCCTGAATGCCCGCTTCGCCACCGGTAGGTAAATCCGGCAATACTGAAACACGATGTTTCGCCAGCACGGCGAATGCCTTGAGCCGTCCGCTCTTTATGTGCGGGGCCGCAACCAGCGCCGTGGTCGAGGCGAACTGCACTTCCTGTGACATCACGGCGACGAGCGCTGCCGCACCGCCCTTGTAAGGCACGTGCACGATGTTGATGCCGGTTATTGTTCCCAACAGCGCACTGGTCAGGTGGCCGATGGTGCCGATCGACCCGGATGCGTAACTCACCTTTCCGGGACGCTGCTTGGCGTATGCAATTAGTTCCGGCAATGTCGCAACGGGTAAAGCTGGATGCGCACTTACCACCATCGGCACGGTCAGCACGAGCGAGACAGGGGCGAAATCCCTGCTTGCGTTGTACTGCATTGCTCCATACAGCTTGGCGGCTGTGGTGAGTTGAGTGAGGTCGCCCATCAGCAGCGTATACCCATCCGGCGCTGACTTGGACACGGCGGTTGCTGCTATGGTGCCGCCTGCGCCTGCTCTGTTTTCGACTACCACCGGCTGCCCCCATTGCTCGCTGAGCCGTGGTCCGAGTATGCGCGCGGTGACATCGTGTCCGGCCCCGGAAGCGCCGGCAATAATGCGCACCGGCTTGTCGGGGAACGCCAACGCCGCACTCGCCAGCAACAATCCAGATATGGAAAAAATTGCGATAAACAATTTTGGGCCGCGCGGCAACATGGTTTTACTCCGGTTGCAAACTTTGCAGATTTCCCGATCCATGTTGACAGCACCCATGTCCAATCGCAATGATCCACGCTTCATCGCATCATGAATCCCGGGAATGGCAATGAATCTGCGTGATATCGAGTACTTCGTGGTGGTGGCGGAACACGGCAACCTCGGGCGTGCGGCTGAAGCGTTGGGCTTGGGGCAGCCTGCGTTAAGCAAGTGTTTGCGCCGTTTGGAGAAATCCGCGCAGGCCAAGTTGGTGAGGCGCACGCCCAAGGGTGTAGAGCTGACCGCGGCGGGTGAGGCGTTGTTGTCGCATGTGCACCGGCTGCGGCTGGCGCTTGACGACGTCGCTCACGAGGTTGCCGATGTTGGCCAGGGCCGGGCCGGGCGGCTGCGCATCGGCACCGGCGCCGGATTGGGCGAGCAAATACTGGCACCGGCGTGCGGCGCGTTTGCCGTTGACGCGCCTAAAGTCTCCATGCATATCAGCGTCGCGACACGGGACGTGCTGTTGCCGATACTGCGCCGGGGCGAACTGGAAATGATAATCGTGGGTATGTTTCCGGTTGCGGGCGGCGATCTGGTACAGGAACACATTTTTAACGACGATTTGGTGGTGTACGCAGCGGCCGATCACCTGCTCGCTAGGCGTAAGCGCATCACGCTTGAAGACGTTGCGGCTGAAGGTTGGGTTGTGCCGAGCGCCAACATGCAATCGGTGGATGTTGTGGTGTGGCGCGACCTTGTGCGCCAGCTCGAAGATCGCGGACTTGCGCATCCGCGCATCGCCATGGAATCCACCTCCTTGCTGCTGCGCCTGCAAACAGTGGCGGGGTCGCGGCTTGTCGGCTTCACTTCAAGAACCTTGCTGGACCAGTTCCAGACCCAATTTAATCTTGTCGAGTTGCCTGTTCAAGGATTGAAATGGACGCGCAAGGTGGGCGTGTGCTATCGCAAGGATGCCTACCTTTCTCCGGCTGCCGTGCGATTTATCCGGATACTCAAGCAAACCGCGAAAACCGCCGTCAGGTGACGGCAATGTGCGGCTGCGATCATGCCGCGCCCGCGGCAAGCTTGCGCGCGGACGCCACCAGCGCAATACCCGCGACTATCATGGCCGCGCCCACGATCATGTGCACGCCGATGCGCTCGCCTAAAAACAGCACGCCCCACAGCGTGCCGAATACCGGAATCAGATACGCGACGGTGAGCGCGGAGGCCGGCCCCAACTCATCGATCAAGCCGAAGTAGGCGTGATACGCGATGGCGGTGCAGACGATGCCGAGCGTCGCCACCGCGCCCCATGCCGGCCAGCCCGGCATCGCGGGCGGTGGTGACAGCACGACCACGGGCATGAGCGCGATGGAAGCGACCCACAGGCTGCCGAGCACGTTGCTGAACGGATTGACCGCATCCTTGATGGTGTCCTGGTAGTTGGCCATCACGCCGTACATGAGTGACGCGGCGAGCGCGGCGGCTATCGGTAGCGCTTCCGCTCTCGCGTTTTCGATGCCCTCGCCGCCAACCAGCAGCGCCACGCCGGCGAAGCCGAGCGCCAGCCCCGCCAGCCCGCGTGCGCGCATGCGCTCGCGCAACCACAGCAGTGTCACCAGCGCGCCAAACAGCGGCGCGGTGGCGTTGATGATCGACAGCAGTGATGCGCCCAGCGTGCGCGCCGCGTAGGCCCACAGCAGCAGCGGAATCGCGGTGTAGAACAAGCCGATCATGATGCACGGCAGCCATTGCCGCCCGCGCGGCAGTGATTTACGCAGCACCAGCGCGAACACCGACAGCGCCAGCGCGCCGAACGCCACGCGCGCTTCGACCATCGCAAAAGGCCCCATTTCGGGCACCGCGATTTTCATGAACAGAAAGGATGATCCCCAAGCCGCGCCGAGGAAGATCATGGTAACGATGTTGCGTAGGGACATATCCGCGCCGATTATACGGACGTGCATTCAGGTCGCTGGCGATATGCTATGTTTGCGCTTTCCAACTTGATCCAACCTGATCGGCAAAAGACATGTTGAACGTTGCGATTTACGGCATGGGCAACTGGGGCGCGCGCCTGGTTGAGTCCGTGCAGGGCAAGAGCGAGAAAATCCGTTTCACCTCGGTCATCACGCGCAATCCGGAATCACAACGCGCGCGTGCGGATAAATTTGGGCTGACCATCGCCAGCAACTACGCCGACGCGCTGCGCGATCCGAAGATCGACGCCGTGCTGATCGCAACGCCGCACTCGATGCACTGCCAGCATATCGTCGAGGCGGCGACGGCTGGCAAGCACGTGTTCTGCGAAAAGCCGCTGACGTTGACGCGCGCCACCGCGCAGCAGGCGGTGGATGCCACGCGCGCGGCGGGTATTACGCTGGGCATCGGTTTTAATCGCCGCTACGCGCCCGCATTCGTCGAGATGAAGCGGCGCATCGACGCCGGCGAGATCGGCGACGTGTTGCACATCGAGGGTCAGCACTCGGGGCCTAGCGGTTACAAACTGGTTCCCAACTATTGGCGTTCAACGCGCGCCGAATCGCCCGCGGGCGGCATGTCGCCGCGCGGCATACACACGCTCGATTCGATGATCAACATCTGCGGCGTGGTGAGCGAGGTCTATGCGCACAGCGCGCGGCGCAAGCTGCAGGCGCCGATCGACATGGATGACACCACGTCGATGCTGCTCAAATTCAAGAACGGCATCACGGGTTACTTCGCCACTATCTTCGTCACCGGCGAATTGTGGCGCGTGCACGCGTTCGGCACCAAGGGCTGGATCGAAATGCGCGGCGACACCGAACTCATCACGCGCGGCAACGACGGCAATCCGCAGCGCATCGATCTGCCGGTGGTGGATAAGGAGCGTGCCGAACTCGAGGCCTTTGCGGATGCGGTGGTGGCGAAGCAACCGTACGTGGTAGCGCCCGATCAGGCGGTCAACGGCATGGCAGTGATCGAGGCCACCGTAGCTTCCGAAGAATCTGGAAAACCCATTATAATCAATTAGTTAACAAAGGAGTCAACCATGCAACCCACCTACTCGGGCGTCGTCGGCGCGCCGGTCACACCGTTCACCGCGGACAATAAAGTCGATTACGACACGTTCGCCAAGCAGGTTAATTTTCTCGTCGAAAGCGGCGTGCGCCTGATCGCGCACCCGATGCACATCGGCGAGTCGGTCAACATGACCGATGCCGAGCGGCGTGAGCTCGCGCGCGTGCTGGTGAGCGCGGCCGGCGGGCGCGTGCCGACGTTCGTGCACGTGTCGTATGCGGGTACCGATCTCGCCATTGATCTCGCAACGCACACGGTGAAGGCCGGCGCCACCGGCATCGTGATGATGCCGCCGTACCATTGGAAATCCGGCGACAAGGCCATCCTCGAACATTACACCTCGGTGATGAACGCCTGCGGCGGCAAACTTATCGTCTATAACAATCCGAAGGCGGTGACGGTGACGATTTCGCCGGATTTGTTCGAGCAGTTGATGGACCGCATACCCGGATTCGTCGCGATCAAGGACGCGACCTTTCACATGGAGAATTTCACCGATGTCGCCGAATTGCTGGCGCGCAAGAAAAAAGACATCGCCCTGTATACCGGCATCGAGTTTCTGCTGACCTCCATGCCCGTCGGCGGCAACGGCTGTTTCTCGGCGTGCAGCGAAGTCGCGCCGCGTCTGGTGAACGAGCTCTACCAGGCGTGCCTGCGCGCCGATATTCCCAAGGCGCGTGAGCTGCAATTCAAGGTGCGCCGCCTGCTCAGGGTATGCATGCACAATTATCCGGCCACCATCAAATACGCGATGGAGCTCATGGGCCGGCCCGTGGGCATCACGCGCAAGCCCATATTGCCGGCGACGGCGGAAGAAAAGGCCTGGGTCAAGGCCGAGCTTACCGCGATGGGCATATTCGACAGCGAGACGATGGGTTGGAACGTGAGCGGCGGCGCCAACAAAATATCCGCGGCCGCGTAGACAACGTAACGGAGCGACAACAAGATGAAACGCTGGATACTCACCGCGGTGTTTCTCGCGGCCTGCGGCGTGGCGCACGCCGCCGCGCCGGCGAAAAATATCAAGAACGCCACCATCACCGTCAGCCTCGGCGCGGAGGTTGACACGATGGATCCGCACTCCAGCAGCTCGGCGCTGGCGACGACGATCCACCGCTACGTGTTCGACACGCTGATGCACCGGCCGCGCGACGGCAACACACTGGTGCCGTGGGCGGCAAAGGAAGTGGTGCAGGTCAGCCCGAATGTCATCGAGTTTCGCATGCGCGAGGGCGTGAAATTCTCCAATGGCGAGGATGTCGATGCGCTGGCCGTGCAGTTCAGCCTGATGCGCCCGCTGCAAGCCGGCTTCAAGACCGTCCAGTCGCGGCTGTTTCGCGTGATCGAGCGCGTGGAGGTGGTGAGCAAGTGGGTCGCGCGCGTACACATGAAAACGCCCGATCCCGGCTTGCTGCGGCGTCTCGCGGACTGGGGCAACCTGGTGCCGCCGAAATATTACGCCGGCCTCAGCCAGGAGGACGCCGCGATCAAGCCCATCGGCAGCGGCCCCTATCGCCTCGCGCGCTGGGAGCGCGGTGTGGACATGGTGTTTGAAGCGAACCCCGATTACTGGCGCGACGATGCGCCGAAAGTGAAATCCGTGCGCCTGGTGCCGATCAAGGAAGACGGCACCAAGGTCGCGGCACTGATGCGCAAGGAAATCGATATCGTCAATCAGGTGCCTGCGCAGTTCATTCCGCGCCTGCAAAGCGATGCAGGCACCCGCGCCGAGATCGTGCGCGGCACGCGCGTGTTTCATATCGGCTTCACCCACGCCATCGATTCACCGCTGAAAGACCCGCGCGTGCGCCAGGCGATTTCGCATGCGGTGGATCGCAACGTCATCGTCAAACACGTGGTCGAGGGCCGCGGCATCGTCGCCAATCAGCCGCTGCACGAGTGGACGGAAGGTTACGACGCCAAACGCGCGTGGCCGTATCCCTACGATCCGGCAAAAGCGAAGAAGCTGCTGGCCGAAGCGGGCTTTCCCAATGGTTTCGAGATTGATTTTCTGGCGACCGACGGGCGCTACACCAAGGACAAGGAAGTAGCACAAGCCATCGCCGGCTTTTTGCAGGCAGTGGGCATCAAGACCCGGCTGCAAACCGTGGCGTGGAAGCGTTACGTCGATGTGTTCGGCGGGCGCAATAATCCCGGTACCAAGCCCTTCATCTATTACATCGGCTATGGCAACGGCACCGGCGATTCGGATGCCGCGCTGAGCGCGGTAGCCGCGTGCAAGGGCGCGTGGAGCGCGTACTGCAATCCCGAGATCGACAAGCTGCTCGACAGCGCGGCTTCGACGCCGGACATGAAAAAGCGTGCGGAGATTTTCCGTGACATCACCCAGCGCCTGGCCAGCGAAACAGCGCACGTGATGCTGTGGCAGGAGGATTCCGTATACGGCATGCGGCGCGACGTGTTATGGCAAGTGCGCAACGACGACCGTGTTTATGCGTGGGAGCTTGATCGTAAGTAAATCCCTTGTGATCGCCGCAACTCACGCGGGCTAACCGCGTTCCGCCATGCTTCGCCACATCATCGAGCGTATCGCCCAGGCGCTGATCGTCCTCTTCGGCATCACGGCGTTGTGTTTTGTCATTCTGCACTCCACCGGTGACCCGGCGGCGGTGATGCTGCCGGAGAGCGCCACGCAGAGCGACTACCAGGAGATACGCGAGCGCATGGGCTTTGACCGCCCGCTGCCCGAGCAGTTTGTCACCTACATGGCGAACGCTGCGCGGCTTGATTTCGGCGTGTCGTTTCACCAGCATCAGCCGGCGATGAAAATCGTGCTCGCGCGCCTGCCCGCAACCATCGAGCTCGCGCTGGTGGCGTTTCTGATCGCGCTCGTCATCGCGCTGCCGGTGGGCATCGTGTCGGCGACGCACCGCAATACCGCCGTCGATTACGGCGCGATGTCCTCGGCGCTGGCCGGCCAATCGATGCCCAATTTCTGGCTCGGCCTGATACTGATCATGGTGTTTTCATTGTGGCTGGGTTGGCTGCCGACATCACAGCGCATCACGCACGGGCTGGAGGCGCAGGCCACCACCAGCTTTTATCTGTTCGAGGGCATGGTGCGTTTTAATTGGGCGCTGTTCAGCGACGCGGCCCTGCACATCTTGCTGCCGGCGGTGACGGCGGGCTTGTATTCGTCGGCGCGGCTCACGCGGCTGGTGCGCTCGAGCATGCTCGAAGTGTTGTCGGAAGACTACGTGCGCACCGCGCGCGCCAAGGGCCTCGCCGAGCACGTGGTGGTCAACGTGCACGCGTTGAAAAACGCGGCGATACCGCTCACCACCATGGCGGGCATTGAGCTCGGCCTGCTGCTCGGCGGCACCGTGGTTACGGAAACGGTGTTCTCATGGCCCGGCATCGGCATGCTGACCATGCAGGCGTTGCAGAACGACGACTTTCCGGTGATACAAGCGGCGGTGTTCTTGCTCGCGTTTATCTTCGTGCTGATGAATCTGCTGGTTGATCTGGCGTATGCCTGGCTTGATCCGAGGATACGCTATGGTTGATCGGGCTGAGCGCACCCTCTCGATGGAGTCAACGCAAGTATTTGTTTATAAAGGGATTTGTTTAGAGGCATGGATGAGCCTCACGCGCCACAAGGCGGCGCTGTTCGGCGCGCTGGTGTTGTTCGCGGTGTTGCTGATGGCGCTGGCCTCACCTTGGATCGCGCCGCACGACCCGGCCGCGCAAGTGCCGTGGGAAGCGCGCCGCGCGCCGCTCACACAACTCGAAGCGTCGGGGCGCTACGTGTTGCTAGGCACCGATCACCTGGGACGCGATTTGTTGTCACGCATCGTGTATGCCTCGCGCGTGACGCTGATCGTCGCCTTTACCGCAGTGGTGATTTCCGGTTTTATCGGCGTCGTGGCCGGCGTCACCGCCGGCTACTGCGGGCGCTGGATCGACGCGCTGTGCATGCGGCTGGTGGATATCTTCCTCGCGTTTCCCTTCGAGTTGCTGGCGCTGTGCATCGTCGCCGTCACCGGCCCCAGCCTGCCGGTGGTGGTGGCGGTGATGGCGATGCGCGTGTGGGTGGTCTACGCGCGCGTGGTGCGCGGCGCGACGCTTTCGGTGCGCGAAAAAGATTACGTGCAGGCGGCGGTGGCGCTGGGCGCGGGCCGCTTGCGCATCGTGTTCGTGCATGTGCTGCCCAACGTGATCTCGCCGGCGATCGTGATCGCCACACTCTACGTCGGACGCGTGATCCTGATCGAATCGGCACTGAGCTTTCTGGGCATCGGCGTGCCGGCGGATACGCCCACGTGGGGCGGCATACTCGGCGACGGACGCTCCTACATCGACACCGCGTGGTGGATCGCGTTTTTCCCCGGCCTTGCGATCATGATCACCGTGCTGGGCGTCAACCTGCTCGGCGACTGGGTGCGCGACTACCTTGATCCGAAGGTACAGACGTGAGCGCGGCGGCGGACGTGGTATTGAGCGCGGTCGATCTGACCAAACATTTCGGCGCGGGCAAGCGCCCTGTGCGCGCGGTCGATAGCGTGAGCTTTGATTTACAGCGGCGCGAAGTGCTGGGGCTGGTGGGCGAGAGCGGCTGCGGCAAATCGACCGCCGGACGCCTGCTGATGCGGCTGATCGAGCCGACCGCGGGCAAGGTGCTGTTCGAGGGCGCTGATATCGGCGCGCTCGGCGCCGGGGCTTTGCGCGCGCTGCGCCGGCGCATGCAGATTATTTTTCAGGATCCTTATTCATCGCTCAATCCGCGACTGACCATCATGCGCATCGTGGGCGAGCCGCTGGTGATACACGATCTGTGCGCCGGCGCGGAGATCGAAACACGCGTCGCCGAAATGCTGCGCCGCGTGGGGCTTTCGGCGGAGCACCTGCGGCGCTATCCGCATGAGCTCTCCGGCGGCCAGCGTCAGCGCGTGGGCATCGCGCGCGCGCTGATCATCAACCCTGAGGTCATCGTCGCCGACGAGCCGGTGTCGGCGCTTGATGTGTCGATACAGGCGCAGGTGCTCAATCTGCTGGACGAACTGCGCCAGTCGTTCAAGCTCTCGATGATCATGATCTCGCACAACATCTCGGTGATACAGCACGCGTGCCACCGCGTGGCGGTGATGTACCTGGGACAGATCGTCGAGATGGGCGCGGCCGACGATATCGTGATGGACCCGCGCCATCCGTATACCGAGGCGCTGGTGTCGGCCGTGCCCGCGCCCAACCCGCGCGTGCAGCGCAAGCGCATCGTGCTAACGGGCGACGTGCCCAGCCCTGTCGATCCGCCGTCGGGTTGCCGCTTCCGCACGCGCTGCGCGCACGCCAAACCACACTGTGCCACGGAGCAGCCGCAATTACGCGAGATGCAGCCTGGGCATTTCGTGGCTTGCCATTTCTCTGCTGAAATCTACGGCGGTTGATTGGGCACGGCAGCGCGGCGTTGACTACGCCGCGTGCAGCCAGCAACGCACCGCATGCCCATCGGCGACAGTGAGCGGCGGCTCCTCGGCGGCACAGCGATCCAGCGCACGCGTGCAACGCGGCGCAAAAGCGCAGCCCTTGGGCAGCGCCGCGGCGTTGGGCACCACGCCGGGAATCGCGGCGAGCCTGGCCACGCGCGGCGCGTCACGTGTGAGGCGCAGTTGCGGTATCGAATTGAGCAGCCCGATCGTGTACGGATGCCGCGGCGCGTCGAACAGGTCTTTCACCGTGGCCTGCTCTACGATGCGGCCCGCGTACATCACCGCCACGCGGCCGCAGGTTTCCGCCACCAAGCCCATGTCGTGTGAGATCAACACAATCGCCGTGCCCAGATCGTGTTGCAGCGACTGCATCAATTCGATGATCTGCGCCTGTATGGTGACATCAAGCGCGGTGGTCGGTTCGTCGGCGATGAGGATTTGCGGCTTGCACGCAAGCGCCATCGCGATCATCACGCGCTGGCGCATGCCGCCGGACAACTGGTGCGGATACTCGTTCACGCGCCGCGACGCGAGCGGAATGCCGACCTTGTCGAGCATGTGTGCCGCGTAGGCGTAAGACTCGCGCTTGCCCATCTTCAGATGCAGTTGCAGCGGCTCGGCGATCTGGTAACCGATGGTGAACACCGGGTTAAGACTGGTCATCGGCTCCTGAAAAATCATCGCGATGCGGTTGCCGCGTATCTTGCGCATCTGCATCGCGGATGTGGTCAGCAGGTTTTCGCCTTCGAAGGTGATGCCCGCGCCCGACACGCGGCCCGGCGGCTGCGGTATCAGGCCGAGGAGCGCCAGCGCGGTGACGGATTTGCCGGAGCCGGATTCCCCGACGATGCCGAGCGTCTCGCCACGCGCGAGTTCAAAACTCACGTCGCGCACGGCTTGCAGCGTGCCGGCGGGGGTGTCGAACTCGACTCTAAGATCGCGAACCGAAAGCAGGCTTGGAGGCTGGTTCAAGCGTTATACCAATCAGGCTGCCTGCAACATGCGCGCGAGCGCCTGTTCGACATCGGCGATCAAATCATCCGGGTCTTCCAGCCCGATGTGAAATCGTATCACCGGCCCGGCGGCGTTCCAGCGTGTCGCGGTGCGCAGATGCGCGATGTTGGGCGCGGTGACCAGTGACTCATAGCCGCCCCAGCTTGAACCGATGCCGAAGAGTTTTAACGCATTGACGAAGGCGGTGAGCTGTTTCTTGTTGACGGGATTGAGCTCGAACGAAAACAACGATGCCGCGCCTTCAAAATCACGCTTCCAGATGGCGTGGCCGGGGTCGCTCTCCAATGCCGGGTACAGCACGCGGCTTACTTCGGAGCGCGCTTCCAGCCAGCGCGCAACCTTGATCGCGTTTGCCATTTGCTGCTTCATGCGCACGCCGATGGTGCGAAAGCCGCGCAGCGCGAGATAACAATCATCTGGGCTGGTGCAGAAGCCATAATCTGCGACTGTTCTGCGCACTGGCACCCAGTAGCGCTCGTTGGTGACGATCATGCCGAGCATCACGTCGGAGTGGCCGACGATGTATTTGGTGGCGGCGTGGATCGACACATCGACGCCGTGTTCGAAGGAGCGAAAAAAATACGGCGTGCCCCAGGTGGTGTCGGCGAGTACCGGAATGTCTCGTGCATGCGCTTCGTGCGCGATGGCCGGGATGTCCTGCATCTCGAAAGTCAGCGATCCGGGCGCTTCGCAGAACACTGCGCAAGTATTTGTTTTTATTATATTTTTTATTCCACCGCCAATGAGCGGATCGTAGTATTCGATGGCCACGCCAAATGCGCTCAAGCGCTTGTCGCAGAAATTGCGCGTGGGGCCATATACGCTGTCGGCGACGAGTACGTGGCTGCCGTTTTTCGCGAACGCACACAACGCAGCGGTGATCGCGGCCAGCCCCGACGGCACGGCGACAGCTTCGTGGCCGCCTTCCATTTTTGCAACCGCTTCTTCGAGCGCCCAGGTGGTCGGCGTGCCGTGGATGCCGTAGCGCGGAATTTTGTAATTGTCGCCGGGGCGCTGTTCGTACGATTCTAGATCGGGGAAAACGATGGTGGAGGTGCGATACACCGGTGTGTTGACAGTGCCGGACGATTTCGACGGATCACGACCGAGGTGAGAAAGTTGCGTGTCTTTTTTCATTGCATGTCCGATTATTGTTTGAGCCCGAATTTCTCGACGACAATTTTCTCCGCCGCATACTGCTCGCGCGCCCAGCGTGTGTAGTCCTCGGTGCTCTGGTAACTGGCTACTGTATCGTAGCGCTCGAGCAGCTTCTGAAACTCCGGATCATCAAGGCCCTTGCGAAAGGTATCGTGCAGAAGCTTCACGATCCTGGGGTCCATGCCACGCGGCCCGCCGATGCCGTAGGACGAACTCGCGTTCACGTCGTATCCTTGCTCGCGCACCGTCGGGATATCCGGCCAGCGTTTCACGCGCTTCGCACTCAGTATGCACAACACGCGCAGCTTGCCGCTATCGACCAACGGCGCCCAACTGATCGCCGAGGACATTATGTCCACCGTACCTCCGGCCACCGCATTGATCATATCGGTGATCTGGCGATGCGGCGCATGCACCCACTTGATGCCGGTGATGGTGGCGAGATTTTCCATCGCCATGTGCATGGTGACGCCGACGCCGGATGTGGCGTAAGTGAGTTTGCCGGGATTGGCCTTGGCGTGATTCACGAGATCGGTGACGTTTTTCCATGGCGCATCGGGCTTGACCACCATCGCATAGGTGTAATCGATGACGCGGATGACCCAGGTGAAATCATTAAGCGGATCGAATTCGGTTTTCTGGATGTGCGGTATGCGCAGTATGGGCTGCGCCAGTTGCGACAATATGTAGCCATCGGCCTTGCCCGAGCGCAGCATGTGCGTGGGCGCGAGCGCGCCGCCCGCGCCAGGACGGTCTTCGACGACAAAACGCTGGCCGAGCGAGGCACCGGCATGGTCGGCCAGTTTGCGCAACAGCACGCTACTGCTGCTGCCCGCGGAATATGCGTGCAGCAGCGTCACCGGCCGCTCCGGATATTTTTGCGCCGCGGCTGGCGGCGCCAGGCTCGCGCCATACGCCGCGCACATCACAATTAATGTCTTCTGTAAGCCCGTCGTCAGCATGGCCTTGCCGCTCCCTGTAAAATTCGATCTGGTTTGTATTATGCCTTGTGCACAATAACTTTAGTTTACGGAGAATCGCTTTGAATCGCTTCAATCGTTTTACAGGTTGGTTGCTGGTATTTGCCGCCGCGGCATTTACCGGCGGCGCGCTCGCCGCGGAGGACGCGGACAAGAAACCCTTCGAGCCGGTGGTCGGGCAGTCGGGCCGCGACGTGGTGTGGGTGCCCACGCCGCAAGTGCTGGTAGAAAAAATGCTCGATGTGGCGAAGGTCACGCCTAAGGATTTTGTGATGGACCTCGGCTCCGGCGACGGACGCAATATCATCGCCGCCGCCAAGCGCGGCGCACGCGCGCTGGGCGTCGAATTTAATCCGGACATGGTCGAATTTTCGCGCCGTGCGGCCGAAAAAGCCGGCGTCGGCGATAAGGCGCAATTCGTGCAGGGCGATATGTACGTGGCCGATGTGTCGGAAGCCTCCGTGCTCGCACTCTTCCTGCTCACCGAAAACATGAACAAGCTCATACCCAACTTCCTGAAAATGAAGCCGGGTTCGCGCATCGTCGCCAATCACTTCGGCTTCAACACCTGGAAGCCCGACGAAGAGGGGCGCGCCGAGGGCGACTGCGGCAGTTGGTGCAGTTGGCTGCTGTTCATCGTGCCGGCGCAGGCCGCAGGCACGTGGCGCTTTCAGAAAGGCGATCTGAAACTGGAGCAGGAATACCAGATGCTGTCGGGCACTTACACGACCGGCGGCGTATCTGCAACGGTGGAAGAAGGCCGCCTGCGCGGCGACCAGATCAGCTTCACCATCGGCGGCACAAAATATTCAGGCCGCGTAGGCGACAACACCATCGTCGGCGCAGGCTGGAACGCGACTCGCGCACCTTGAACCGTAGGGCGCAATCGAAGCGAAGCGCATTGCGCCGTGCGATCTGTCGTCATACATAAGTTTGCGTGATTGCCACGATCGCTCGGCGCAATCCCGTCAGTTCGACCCGTTCACTTACCCCGCGTTCGAGTGAAACACCAACCCCGCGTGCTCGCGCAGGGTGTGAAACTGAATCTTCGGCCAGTGTTCGTGCGCGACCTTGATCTCGGCGTCGTGCGTGGCGAGGAACGTCGGCGCTTCCACCGCGTCGTGCGCGATGCGGTGCGCGTTGGCGTCTATGAAGCGTTTCATATCGCGTGGATCATCAGCCGTGACCCAGCGCGCGCTGTTGTAGCGCGCGGGGGCTAAGCGCGCTTCGCAGCCGTATTCGTGTTTCAGGCGATGCGCCACCACTTCAAACTGTAGCTGCCCCACCGCGCCCAAGAGCAGCATGCCGCCGACGACGGGCTTGAACACCTGGATCGCACCTTCCTCGCCAAGCTGCGCAAGGCCCGTGCGCAATTGTTTGCTGCGCAATGGGTCGGCGATTTCCACCGTCTGAAAAAGCTCGGGTGCAAAAAACGGCAGGCCGGTGAATTGCAGGTCTTCGCCTTCGGTCAGCGTGTCGCCCAGTTGCAGCACGCCGTGATTGGGAATGCCGATGATGTCGCCGGCGTAGGCGTCTTCGACGATATCCCGCCGTTGCGACAGGAACGACACCACGTTGTTGGGACGAAAATCCTTGCCGGTGCGGCAGTTGCGCAGCTTCATGCTGCGCTCGAAGTGGCCGGAGCACACGCGTATGAAGGCAATGCGGTCGCGGTGCCCCGGGTCCATGTTGGCCTGAATCTTGAATACCACGCCGGTGAATTTGGGCTCCATCGGCTCAACCGTGCGTTGAATCGCGCGCCGCGCGCGCGGCGGCGGCGCAAAATCGACCAGCGCGTCGAGCACTTCCTTCACGCCGAAATTGTTGATCGCCGAGCCGAAAAACAGCGGCGTCTGTTTGCCCGCGAGAAACGCCTCGCGCTCGTACTCGGGCGACACGCCATGCACCAGCGTCATCTCTTGTCGTGCATTGACGATGATGTCGCCAAAACGCGCGCTGGCTTCGGGGTTGTCGAGACCTTCAAACACTTCGTTCTCACCGACGCGATCCTCGCCCGGCACGAACACGCGCATGCTGTTGGCGCGCAGATCGAACACGCCCTTGAATTGTTTGCCCATGCCCACCGGCCAGGTGCAGGGCGCCACCGGCATGCCCAGCGTGCGTTCGATTTCATCCACCAGGTCCATCGGCTCGCGCACTTCGCGATCCATCTTGTTGACGAACGTGATCACCGGCGTGTTCTGCGCGCGGCACACTTGCAGCAGGCGCAGCGTCTGCGGCTCGATGCCGTTGGCGGCGTCGATCACCATCAGCGCCGCGTCCACCGCGGTCAGCACGCGGTAGGTGTCCTCGGAGAAATCCCGGTGGCCCGGCGTGTCGAGCAGATTGATCACGCAGTCCTTGTATTCCATTTGCATTACGGAACTGGCGACCGAAATGCCGCGCTGCTTTTCGATTTCCATCCAGTCGGATGTCGCGTAGCGCGAGGCCTTGCGCGACTTCACGCTGCCGGCGATGTGAATCGCGCCCGCATACAGCAGCAGCTTTTCGGTGAGCGTGGTTTTGCCCGCATCCGGGTGCGAGATGATGGCGAAAGTGCGGCGCCGGGAGACTTCTTTTTCGATGCTCATGCTTGTGCCTGTATGCGCCCGGTCAAGAAGCCGGATCGCAAAAGGCGCGCATCATACGATAAATACCATTAAAAAACAATAAGATACGTGTTTATTAATGCGGGGCTGCGCAGGGTATGGAGAATAGCTTGCAGCGGGCTTGCCGCGACAGCTTGGTTACGGCAAGGCAAGCATAAATATAGTATAATTTAACTCGTCGTGATAGGCGAATACATAGTATTTTATTAATTATATCGTCACATTTTTATATTTATTGTTATATATACAATTCGCCTTTAAATACGATAAAAATACTTTAAATGATTGTATTCGCCATAATATACGTATTATGAGCATATCAATTTCAATGACAAACGAGGCCGTCCTTGCCGAGCTGGGCAGCCGGCTCGCCAGCGCGCGCCTCGAACGCAATCTCACACAAAGCGACCTCGCCGTGGAGGCCGGCGTATCCAAGCGCACGGTCGAGCGTGCGGAGGCGGGCGGCGCCACGCAATTGTCGAATTTGATCCGGCTGTTTCGCGCGCTGGGGCTTGTCGAGCGCTTCGATATTTTGCTGCCCGCGCCCGTGCCCAGCCCGCTCGCGCAACTGAAGCTGTACGGCAAACGCCGGCGGCGCGCATCGCGCCGGGTGTCGGAGCCGCTGCCCGGTAAATGGACATGGAACGATAAAACCGGGGCCTGACGCATGGCCACGCTTGCTCACGTAAATCTGTGGGGCCGCACCATCGGCGCCGTTTCCTTCGACGACGCCAATGGCAATGCCGCGTTTCAATACACGCCGGAGTTCGCGCGCAGCGGCATCGAAGTTGCGCCCGTCACCATGCCATTGAGCAAGCGCGTGTATCTGTTCCCCGATCTTGCGCGCAACACGTTTCACGGTTTGCCGGGGCTGCTCGCCGATTCGCTGCCGGATAAATTCGGCAATGCGCTGATCGACACCTGGCTCGCCACACAAGGGCGCGCGCCCGGCAGTTTCAACGCGGTCGAGCGGTTGCGCTACACCGGCACGCGTGGCATGGGCGCGCTCGAATTCGTGCCGGGCACGGGGCCGCGGCAACGCGTCGCGCAAACCATCGAGATCGACGCCCTGGTGCGTTTGGCATCGGACGTGCTCATCCATCGCAACGATCTGAAAGCATCTTTCGCCAATGCCGAAGCCGCGGTGGAGCTGAGAGACATACTGCGCGTGGGCACGTCCGCCGGCGGCGCACGCGCCAAGGCGGTGATCGCGTGGAATCGCGAAACCAACGAAGTGCGCTCCGGGCAAATCGCCACCGGCGACGGCTTTGATTACTGGCTGCTGAAATTCGATGGCGTGGCCGGCAACAAGGACAAAGAACTCGACGACCCCTCGGGCTACGGCACCATCGAATACGCCTACGCGCTGATGGCCAAAGCTGCGGGCATCAGCATGGGCGAGTGCCGCCTGCTCGATGAAAACGGCCGCCGCCATTTCATGACCAAACGTTTTGACCGGCTCATGAATGGCGAGAAACTGCACATGCAATCCCTGTGCGCGCTCGCGCATTACGACTTCAACGCCGCCGGCGCGTATGCGTACGAGCAGGCGTTCGTCGTCATGCGCCAACTCAAATTGCCGATGGCCGCCATCGAACAAATGTTCCGCCGCATGGCGTTCAACATCATCGCGCGCAATCAGGACGATCACGTCAAGAACATCGCGTTCCTGATGGACAAGGCCGGGCGCTGGTCGCTCGCGCCCGCGTTCGACATGACCTACAGCTACAACCCGCAAGGCGCGTGGACCTCGATGCACCAGATGACGATGAACGGCAAGCGCGACGCGTTCACGCTCGCGGATTTCAAGGCGTGCGCCAATACTGCGTTGATGAAACGCGGCCGTGCCGAGACCATCGTCAATGAAGTACGCGCGGTGGTGGCGAACTGGCAAGACTACGCCGCGAAAGCAAATGTCATGGACGCGTGGCGCGGGCAGATTCAGCGCAATTTGCGGCTGGAGTTCGAGCGATTAAAATAGCCGTTGCATCGTCTTGATGCAATCGAGGAGGCTGTAAAAATGTTGTTTAAAAACAAATACTTACAATTATTGGCGGCAATCCCGTTGTTGACAACCAGCGCGGCACACGCAGCTTACCCCGACAAACCTATCCGTCTAGTCATCGGCAGTGCCGCTGGTTCCGGCCCGGACATCATCTCGCGCCTGCTCTCCGACCGGCTCTATCGCACGTGGAATCAGCGCGTTGTCGTTGATCCGCGTCCCGGTGTCGCGGGCATACTGAGCGCCGAGATCGTCAATCGATCCGCCGCTGACGGCTACACCTGGATGATGCTGACCTCGCAGTTGTTCGTGGCGACCATGGTGTTCAAGGATCACAAGGTCAATCTTGCCAAGGACTTCGCTTCCGTGAGCCTGATCGGGCGCGTGCCGTTCGTGCAGCTCATCCATCCGCAATTGCCGGTGAAATCGGTGGCGGAGTTGATCGAGCTTGCGAAAAAATCCAATCAGCCGCTGCGCTACGGCTCGGCCGGCGCGGGCGCCACCGAGCATCTGTCGGGCGTGCTGTTCACCAGCCTCACCAAGACCAACATGCTGCACGTGCCGTACAAGGGCATCGGTCAGGCCATCACCGATGTCGCGGCGCGCGAGGTGCATCTCACCTATGCCGTGATGCCGGCCGCGCTGCCCATGGTGCAGGCGCAGCGCGTGCGAGCGCTCGGCGTCACCAGCTTAAAACGCGCGGTGCAACTGCCCGACGTGCCGGCGATCGCCGAGACCGTGCCGGGATATGAGACCTACGGCTGGTACAGCATCGTGATTCCCTCCGGCACGCCGCCCGACATCATCGCCAAGGTCAGCGCCGAAGTGCAAAGAGCAGTGAAGGAGCCGGAATTCGGCGAGCAGTTGAAAAACCTCGGCGTCGAAATCTCCGGCAGTTCGCGCGCCGAACTCGACAAATGGCGCGCGGATCAGGCGCGCACGCTTGCGGAGCTGGTGAAGATCTCCGGGGTGGATGCGAAATAGCGAGGCGCACTCGGCCGGGCGAATCTGAACACCACGTAGGATGGGTTACGCTGCGCTCCACCCATCCTACGTCTGTGGCTAATCGTTTTCAGCCCCTCTTCGGCGACCACCCATAAGCCTTCGCGCACGCGCCGCCCATCAGCATCGCGCGTTCGCTTTCACTCAGGCGCTTGGTCAAACGAAACGGCTCGACGGCATTTTCGTAATTGACGACCGCGAAGGCGCGCGTCCAGTCGGTGCCCCACAGGCAACGCTCGATTCCCCAAGCGTCGAACACGCGCGCGAGCGAGTCCCAGATGTCATTGAATGGATACGGCTCTCGCGACAGCGTGCAGGCGCCGCTGACCTTGACCACCGCGTTCGCGCGTTTGGCAAGGTCGAGCAGCTTCGGTAAATCGGCCCACGGCTGCGGCGGCGCCGGGGGCGTGCGCGGCTGCACCAGGCCCAGATGATCGATGATGAAGCGCGTGCCGGGGTGCCGGTCGAGCAGCGCCGCCACCGCATCGAGGTTGCCCGCGCACGACAGGTTGACCGGGAAATCATACTTGGCCGCCGCGCGCGCGATGCGGTCGTGGCCCGCGTCGTTCGACGCGTGCCCCGATTCCTTCTTCAACATGATGCGTATGCCCACCGTGCCCGGCGTCTGCTTCCAGTCGGCAATGACATCGGCCACCGCCGGATCATCCGGGTTGACCGGCTTGACGATGGCAAGCCGATTGGGATGCGCGCGCTGTACTTCCATCGCATAACTCGCGTCGTACTGATAAAGCGAAAACGCGGAGATGAAGATCGCGCCATCGACGCCGACCTTGTCCATCGCCGCGGCCATTTCGTCGCCGGTGACGTGCGCGGGCCAATTGGGCACGCTGTGCCAAGGGCGCTTGGGTGTGTTCGCCTCATAGGCGTGGACCTGGGAATCGATGATGGGCATTGTGGACTTCTCCGCGTTGGGTTATCTCTTGGTATTATGCCGCCAAAGTCACAAGGAGAGCTTTCATGCAGTTCGGATTGTTCGGCAGCGCTTCGGCGCGGCGAGGCAGCGGTGAGTTCGACAGCACGGAGGGCTACCACGATTGGATGGAATACAACATTGAAGCCGAGGCACTGGGATTTCGCAGCACCTTCAGTGTGGAACATCATTTCACCGGCTACGGTCAGGTTTCCGCCACGTTGAACCTGCTGACCTGGCTGGGCGCGCGCACGAAAACGCTGCGGCTCGGCACCGCCGTGATGGTGTTGCCCTGGCACAACCCGGTGTTGCTGGCGGAGCAGGCGGCCACACTTGACCTGCTGTCCGGCGGCAGGCTGGATTTCGGCATCGGCACCGGTTACCGCTACAACGAATTCGTCGGTTTCGATCTGCCCATGGAAGAGGCTCGCGAGAAATTCGAGGAATCGATCGACATCATCCTGAAGGCATGGACCTCGAACGAACCCTTCTCGCACAAGGGAAAATACTGGACCTTCAACAACATCGTCGTCGAGCCGCAGTCGTTCCGCAGGCCGCACCCGGCGGTGTGGATGGGCGCGGGCAACGAGCGTTCAATTCGCGATGTCGCCCGCCGCGGATTTAACCTGCTGCTGGGCCAATACTCCTCGCCCGAAGATGTTGGCCGCAACATCGCGATCTTCCGCGACGCGGTGGAGACGACAGGTGAAAAGTGGGCCCCGACGCGTGTCGGCGTCACCCGCGCTTTTTTTGTCACCGACGACGCGCGCGAGGTTGAGGCGGCGCTGGAACGGCGCCTCGCCAACCGGCTGCGGCAACTGAAACTCGCGACCACGCCGGATGGCCGGATACTCGGCGGCCCCGATCGCGCGGACGGTGATCCGGTTGAGATCAATCTGAACAGCGCGATCTACGGCACGCCAGATGTAATCGCGCGCAAGATCGAAGCGCTGCGCGACGCTGGCGCGGGCTATCTGCTGATTAACGGCGGCGGGTCCGGCGGCGGCGAACGTGGCCGGCAAAGTCTGCGCCGCTTCGCGAAAGAAGTGATGCCTGCGTTTGCCGCAGCCTAGTGTAGTGTCCCATAAATAAATTTACATACAATCCAATGATTGCTATGATCTCGCGTATGCCGAATACAAGCGTGGCGATTAAGTTGGGGGCGAGCGAACTCACGCAGATGGAGGCCTGGGAGTCCTCACACGGAACGCCGCAACAAGTGGCGCTGCGCTGCCGAATTGTTTTGGGAGCTGTGGCGGGTGAGGATAATGTATCGATTGCCGAAACGCTCGGCGTCAGCCG
>CAMDLH010000092.1 GCA_945901405.1 Bordetella parapertussis
CGCGCTCTGGCTCTATGGAGGGAGCCGCACGCGCGCCCGTGGATAACTTCGCTCATCAGATTGTTCAACCAGGTAAACACCCAGCTTCCTAAAATGGGTGAAACTCACCCACAGATTCTGCTGACGAAGCAAGTTTTTAAGGGGTTAGAAATGTCTTTTAAAACAATACTTTACGAAGAAGATGGCGCGATAGGCTGGTTGACACTCAATCGTCCCGACGACGGCAATATGTTCACCGCCGAGATGTGTCACGAGATACGCGACTGCATCGACGCCATCCGCCGCGAGACACGCACGCGCGTCATCGTGATCACGGGTGCGGGTGACAAATTTTTCTGTATCGGCGGGCGCAAGGATGGTCTCGAAAAAACCAACCTCTACGCCGGCATGCTGCCCACGCTCGAAATCTATGAATCCATCGAGCGCCTGCAAAAACCGGTGATCGCCATGGTCAACGGTTACGCCGTGGGCGGCGGGCAAGTGCTGCAAGTGATGTGCGACATCACCATCGCGAAAGAGAGCGCGATGTTCCGCCAGGTCGGCCCGATGATGGGCAGCTTCGACGCGGGCTACGGTACCTGGTATCTCGAAGATTTGGTGGGCAAAAAGAAAGCGAAGGAAATGTGGTTCGCCAATCCGCGCCTTTCGTCACGCGAAGCTCTCGACATCGGCCTCATCAACAAAGTCGTGCCCGACGACAAATTGAAGGAAGAAACACGCAAGATGGCGCTGGAGATTGCTGATCGCGGGGCGTTCGCGCTTGCTTCGTTGAAAGCAGCGTTCACGGCAAGGCATACCGGCGTGACGGGTCTTGCGCGCGTGTCGCATGATTTGTTGCTACGGCTGTATCTCGACTCGGATGAATCGAAAGAGCTGGGCGCATCGTTTCGTGGTAAGCGCAAGCCGGATACGGATACGTTTGGGCATTGAGTTCAACTTCAACGTCAAATACTTAGCCACGGATTTACAAAGATGAACACAGATTAAAAACCACCCCTGTCATTCCCGCGCAGGCGGGTATCCCCTTCCCCTTGGGGAAGGCAGGATGGGGAACCCTAACTCAAGTGGCGCTGTGTTATGGGTTCCCGCCTTCGCGGGAACGACAGTGGAGTGGGTATCTGTGTAAATCCGCGAAATCTGTGGCAAACAGGTTTTTAGATGTCTACGCTACTAACACTACATAGCCCCCGCACCGCCCGCCGCTACTACGACGCCGGCTGGTGGCAGAACGACACCATGTATGCCTGCGCGGCGCATCACGCGCGCACGCGCCCTCGGGCGTACGCACTGCGCGACTCGCGCATGCGCCTCACTTGGGCGCAACTGGTTGAATGGGTCGATGCGCTCGCCGCCGATCTGAATGCGGCGGGATTGAGGCGCGGCAACCGTGTGTCGGTTTGGCTGCCCAATCGCGTCGAAGCCGCGGTGGTGTTTCTCGCCTGCTCGCGCATGGGCTACGTGTGCAATCCATCGCTGCATCAGAATTACACCGTCGCCGAAATCGTCACGCTGATGGAGCGCATCCAGAGCGCGGCACTGTTCGCGCAGCCGGGTTATGGCGCCGACGCGGACAAGGCGGATGTGTTCGCGCAGGCACAAGCACTGCCCGCGATGAAGCGCGTGTATCGCATGCGCGTGGATGGCGGCGATTTCCCTGTGCTGGGCGCGGCGCCCGCCGTGCTGCCGCCGGTGGACGACAATCCGGACAAGATCGTTTATCTCGCGTTTACTTCCGGCACCACCGGCATGCCCAAAGGTGTGCTGCATTCCGACAACACGCTGCTAGCCAATGGCCGCGCCATGGTGCACGACTGGCATCACGACGAACACACGGTGCTCTACAGCCACAGCCCGCTGTCGCATCACATCGGCACGGTGGCGATTGCGCAAAGTCTGTGCGCGGGCTTTGAACTGGTGTTGAACGATCTCAAGCCGGGCATGAAGCCGCTCGATGGTCTTATCGAAACGGGCGCGACGTATGTGATGGGCGTGCCGACGCATGCGATCGATATTCTGGCGGATGCCAAACAGCGCGGCATGGCGAATCTCGGTCGGGTGAATTTGTTTTACATGGCAGGCTCGACCATACCACCCGAGACCGCGCGCGCGTTTCTCGACATGGGCATCAAGCCGCAAAATATTTACGGCATGACCGAGAACGGCTCGCATCAATACACCATGCCGGACGATTCCGTGGAGATCATCACCACCACCTGCGGGCGCGCGTGTCACGGCTACGAGACTCGGCTGTGGGATCAGGAAAACCCCGACATTGAAGTGACCAAGCCGGGTGACATCGGCGAAATCGGCACGCGCGGCGCGTTGTTGATGCTGGGTTATTTCAACAACCAGAGTGCGACCGAGAATTCGTTCAATGCCGGCGGCTGGTTCATGAGCGGTGACCTGGGCCGCATGGATGAACACGGCAATCTGCAGATCGTCGGTCGCAAGAAAGACCTCATCATCCGCGGCGGCCACAACATCCATCCCTCGCGCATCGAGAACCTGGCTTTAAAGCACCCGGCGGTGCTGAAAGCGGCGGCATTCCCCGTGGCTGACCCGCGGCTGGGCGAGCGCGTGTGCCTTGCCATCATTCAGCGTGACGGCACGCAGATCGAGGCAGATCAGTTGCTCGCGCATCTGAACGACGTGGGCTTGTCCAAGTACGACATGCCCGAATATTTCATGGTGATGGACGCGTTTCCGCTCACTGCCAGCGGCAAGATACTGAAGCGCGAACTGGTGGAGTGGGCGAAGGCTGGAAAGATCGCACCTGTTGCCGTAAGGTGGAAGGCGTGAGAAGTGAGGAGTAACACCGTATGACTATCGAACTGAAACGGGTAGAAGAATTTGCGGTCATTACACTGAACCGCCCGGATGCGTTGAACGCGCTGTCGTTTTCGCTGATTCGCGATCTGTCGGCGCGGCTCGACGAGGTGACCGCGAGTGACGCGCGCGCGCTGATATTCATCGGCGCGGGCAGCAAGGCGTTTTGCGCGGGCGCGGATATCAAGGAATTATTCGGGCGCACGCTGATGCAGCAAAAGCAGGGCGGCGATTACGGCCAGGCGACATTCGCCAAACTCGACACGTTTCCGATTCCGTCGGTGGCGGTGATCAACGGGTATGCCTTCGGCGGCGGCATGGAGCTCGCACTCGCGTGCACTTTTCGCCTCGCCACGCGCAACGCGAAAATGGGCACGCCCGAAATCAAATTGGGATTGATCCCCGGCTACGGCGGCACGCAACGCCTGCCGCGCGTGGTGGGCGAACCGCGCGCGCTGGAAATGGTGATGACGGGGCGCACAGTGGATGCCGAGGAAGCGCAGCGCATCGGCCTGGTGAACCGCATCGTGGAGGGCGACGCGCTGGCGGGCGGCATGGCCTTCGCGCGCGAATTCACGTGTTACAGCCTGCCGGTGCTCAATTTCGCGCGCGATGCGGTCAGGCGCGCGAGAGAGACGCCGCTCAACGAGGGCTTGAAGATCGAGACCGACCTCGCGACGCTGGCGTTTCAAACTCGGGACGCGCACGAGGGCATGACCGCGTTTACCGAGAAGCGCAAGCCGAGTTTCCGTGATGAGTGAGGCGTCAGGCGTGAGGCGTGACACCACAACCATCGCAGTCACCGGCGCGAGCCGCGGCATCGGCGCCACCATCGCGCTGGAACTCGCGCAACGCGGCTACACCGTCGCGTGTCTCACGCGCAAGGGCGCGGGTCCGGAGGCCGCAGTGCCCGCTGAACTCGCACCGCGCTTCATCAATGCCAAGTGTGATGTCACCGACGAAGCCAGCGTGAAGCAGGCGCTTGCGGAGGTTGCCACGAAAACGGGCGCGATTCACGGCCTCGTCAACAACGCCGGCATCCATCTCGACGGGCCGAGCGACAAGCTGGCGCTCGATACCTACAACATGGTGATGGCGACCAACGCCACGGCGGTGTTCACCGCCTGCCGCGAGGTTTATCCGCATCTCATCAAGGCAGGCGGCGGCGTCATCGTCAACATCGGTTCGTTCTTCGACAAGATTGGTGTGAAGCGCAACGTCGCTTACTGCGCGTCGAAGGCGGCGGTGGGCGCGATCACGCGTTGCCTCGCGGTGGAGTGGGCCTCCAAGGGCATACGCGTCATCGACGTTGCGCCCGGCTATATCGAGACCGATCTAAATCGCGAGGAATTTCAGGGGCCGCTGCGCGATTTTCTCGCCAAGCGCATTCCCGGCCGCAAACACGGCGCGCCGCAAGACGTGGCGCGGCTGGTGGCGGCGATCTTCAGCGAGGACATTCCGTTTCTCACCGGCGAGACGATTTACATCGACGGTGGACAGGGGATGGCGCTCTGATGAAAGTTTTCGAACGTCTCGACGCCAGCGTCGCATTCAGCAACGAAGAGCGCATGCTGCTCGACGCGGTGAGCGCGCTGGCGCGCGACACCATCGCGCCGCGCGCTGCGCATTATGATCGCAGCGGCGAATTCCCTGTAGAAAATATCAATAAACTCAATGAGTTAGGTCTTAACGGCATGTTCGTGCCCGAGGCCTACGGCGGCACGCCGTTGTCGTATGCGGTGTATCTCGCGTGCGTGCGCGAGATCAGCGCGGCGTGTGCATCGACGGGTGTGATCTGGGCGACGAATTTTCATGCGATGAAGCCGCTGGTTGATTTCGGCAACGAGGAGCAGAAGCAGCGCCTGCTGCCGCGCGTGGCGCAGGGTGCGCTCGGCGCGCTGACGATCACCGAGCCGACCGCGGGATCCGACGCCACCGGCATGCTGACTTCGTTTCGCCCGGATGGCGATTCGATCATCGTCAACGGCAGCAAGACGTTCATCTCCAACGGCGCGCATGCCGATTTGTATTTGCTGTTCGGCAAGTGGAGCGAGATCGCCGACAGCAAGGGCGCGATCTCGGTGCTGATTTTCGAGAAAGGCACGCCGGGTCTCACCGTGGTGCGCGAGGAAGACAAGATGGGCCTGCGCGCGTCCAGCACGGCGACGCTCGCCTTCGACAATTGCCGCGTGCCGCGCGCCAACCTGCTCGGTAAACCCGGCGATGGTTTGCGCATACTGCTGGCCTCGCTCAACAAATCGCGCCCCAGCGTGGCCGCGCACGCGCTCGGCATCGCGCGTGCCGCGTTCGAGGACGCGGTGAACTACATCAACGAACGCAAGCAGTCGGGCCGCAGGATCGTCGAGTTTCAGGGTATACAGTTCATGCTCGCCGACATGGCCACCGACCTCGCGCAGTGCGAAGCATGGCTGTGGCACGTGGCGCGCATGGTCGATGGCGGCGCCACTGATTTTGGCGTCGAGTCGTCAATGCTCAAAATGCGCGCCTCCGACATCGCCATGCGCATCGCCACCGACGCGGTGCAGCTGCACGGCGGTTACGGCTACATCAAGGATTACCGCGTCGAACGTTTGATGCGCGACGCGAAGATCACGCAGATATGGGAAGGCACTAATCAGATACACCGGCAGTTGATCGGGCGGAGTTTTTTGAAGAAGTGAGCGAGTTTCGTAGGTTGGCGGTGAGCGTAGCGAACCCCAACCTACGAAAATCCGTGGTTCAAGGGGTTAAGTAATGAGTCAAATTAATACCGTAGGCGTCGCCGGCAGCGGCACCATGGGCGCGGGTATCGCGATTGTGGCGGCGCGCGCCGGCTTCAAGACCATCGTGTTCGATACGCAGCAGTCGGCACTCGACCGCGCGCGCAAGCAGACCGAAGGTTTTTTCGCCAAATCGGTCGAGCGCAAGAAGCTCGCGCAAGATGACGTGGACAAAATCATGGCGGGCTTGTCGGGCACCACGCGCATTGAAGACCTTGCCGATTGCGATATGGTGATCGAGGCGGTGTTCGAGAATCTCAAGGTGAAGCACGATCTACTGGCGCAACTGAACAAGGCGTGCAAGCCGGAGACACTATTCGCATCGAACACATCCACGCTGTCGATCACCGAAATTGCCGCCGGCTCCGGCCGCGACGAGAACTTTGTCGGCATGCATTTTTGCTTGCCGGCGCAGTTGATGAAGCTGGTTGAAATGTCGCCGGGTCTGCGTACGAGTGAAGCGGCGTTTCAGGCCGCGTGGGATTTCTGCAAGGCGATGGGACAGATACCGGTGAAGACGAAAGACAACCCCGGCTTCATCCTCAATTATTTTCTGGTGCCGTTCAACAATGACGTGATCCGCATGGTCGAGGCCGGCGTGGCCGCGCCCGCCGACATCGACCGCGCGATCAAGGTGGGGCTAGGTTACGCGATGGGGCCGCTGGAGTTGCTCGATCTCGTGGGGCTGGATACGCATTTGCTGGTGGCCGAGGCGCTGTATTCGTCCACGCACGAGCCGCGTGCGGCCGTGCCCGCGCTGGTCAAACGCATGATCGCGGCGGGGCAGTTGGGGCGCAAAACCGGGCAAGGGTTCTACACCTATAAAACCAATGCGATGTTCGGAGGCTGAGATGACATATTCGGTAATTAACACCGGCGGCAGCAACGGCTTTGCGGACGATCACGCGTTGTTGACAGGCGCCGCGCGCGCCGGTGAAGTCGTGGTGATACTGGGCGCCGGCGCGGGCGAGGCATTCGATGAATTGACGGACGCCGCGAAGAAGACCGCGGTGCTGATCGAACTGGGCAGCGAATGCCTGGGCGCGCACACTGGCGAACGTAAAGGCGAGGAAGGTTCCAACGTGCTGGGGTTCGCGCGCTTTCGTTTGGGCGATGCGCAGCCGTCGAATCTGGTGGAGCTGGTGCGCCAGCCGCGCACTGCCGATACGGCGCTCGCCGCAGCCAGGGCGGTGCTGGAGGGCGCGGGCTTGCAGGTCGCGGTATGTGGTGACTTCGCCGGGCGTATCATCGACCGGCTGGTGCGGCCTTACTACAACGCCGCATTGCGCCGGCTCGATGAAGGCCTGGCCTCGGCTGACGACATGGATGCCACGCTCAAACTCGGACTCGGCTATCCCGAAGGCCCGATTTCACTGCTTGAGCGCACCGGTCTTCAGCATCATTACGTTGTAGCGAAAGCGCTATTCGATGCGTATGGCGACCAGGCCTACGCGCCCGCGCGCCGGGCGCGTGTCGCGCATGAGCGTGCGCTTGAGAAACTGGCAGCGAGCGAGTCGCCGTTTCCCGCTGGCAGCGCCGCTGCCACAGGCGACTGATTTTTCTGGATAACAATATGCAACCACTACAAGGCATCAAGGTTTTAGACTTCAGCACGCTGCTGCCCGGCCCTCTGGCGACGCTGATACTCGCCGAGGCAGGCGCTGACGTCATCAAGATCGAGCGCCCCGGACGCGGTGACGAGATGCGTTCGTACGTGCCGAAGTTCGGCGCGGACGCGGTGAACTTCGCGATGTTGAATCGCGGCAAGAAAAGCATTGCCATCGATCTGAAGGACAAGGCGGCGCGCGAGTCGCTAATGCCGCTGATATGCGAGGCCGATGTGATCGTCGAACAATTTCGCCCCGGCGTGATGGATCGGCTCGGTCTGGGTTATGACGCACTCAACGCGATCAATCCGAAAATCATCTACTGCGCGATCACCGGCTACGGCCAGAACGGCCCGCGCGCGCTTGTGGCGGCGCACGACATCAATTACGTCGCCGAATCCGGCATGCTGGCGTTGACCGCCGGCGCGGATGGCGCGCCGACATTGCCCCCTGCGCTGATAGCCGACATCGGCGGCGGCACTTACCCGGCGGTGATCAACATCCTGCTCGCGCTGCGCTCGCGCGACATGACGGGCAAGGGCTGCAAGCTCGATGTGGCGATGGGCGACAATCTGTTTACATTTTTGTATTGGGCCATGGGCAACGGCCTTGCGGCAGGCGAGTGGCCCAAGCCCGGCGGTGAACGTGTCACCGGCGGCTCGCCGCGTTTTAATATCTATCGCACTCGTGACAACAAATTCATCGCCGCGGCGCCGCTGGAACAAAAATTCTGGGAGAACTTCTGCGACGCGATAGAACTCGCAGTGGAATTTCGCGATGATGAAATCGACACTGCCGCCACGCATCATGCCGTTGCGCAACGCATCGCCGCGAAAAACGCCGCCGAGTGGCAAGCGATATTCGCCGGAAAAGATTTGTGCTGCTGCGTGGTGGCGAGCATGCAAGAAGCGCTCAACGATCCGCACTTCAAATCGCGCGGCGTGTTTGATCGCAAGTTGTCCGTCGATGGAAAATCCATCGTCGCGCTGCCGGTGCCGGTGGCGGATGCGTTTCGCTCGCAGCAGACGGACGCGGGTTACCCGGCATTGGGTGACTCCAACGGCTTGTTAAAAAAGTGAATAAAAACAAATACTTATGAAAGCACTGATACTCAACGAACACGGCCCGCTGGAAAACCTCACGCTCGGCGAATTCCCCGACCCGCAACCGGGCAAGGGGCAAGTGCTGGTCGATGTGCATGCGGCGAGTGTGAATTTCCCCGACCTCTTGGTGATCGGCGGCACGTATCAAAATCTGCCGCCGCGCCCGTTCGTGCCGGGCAAGGATCTCGCCGGCGTGGTGGCGGCGGTGGGCGAGGGCGTGACGAGTGTGAAGCCGGGCGACCGTGTGCTGGCGCAGATCGAACACGGCGCATTCGCCGAGCGTGCGGTGGTGCGCGAGGTGCTGTGTTGCGTGATGCCGGCGAACATGCCGTTCGCGGACGGTGCTGCGATGGGGCTCACCTATCTCACCGCGCACAATGCGCTGATCGAGCGCGCGAATTTCCGCGCAGGCGAAACCGTGCTGGTGACGGGTGCCTCCGGCGGCGTGGGGCTTGCATGCGTGCAATTGGCGAAAGCGCTGGGCGCGGTGGTGGTGGCCGCGGTCAGCTCCGAAGAGAAAGCGCGCGTCGCGAGAGAGAGCGGCGCTGACTACGTGGTGCGCACCGATGTGCCCGATTTGCGCGAGAGTTTTCGCAAACAAGTGTTCGACGCATTGGACAAAACTGAGGGCAAACGCGGCGTCGATCTGGTGCTGGAGAACGTCGGCGGCGACGTGTTTGATGCCTGCCTGAGAGTGATGGCGTGGTGCGGGCGGCTCGTCATCATCGGCTTTGCCGGCGGGCGCATCCCCGAGGTGAAAACGGGCTACCTGCTGGTGAAAAACATTTCGCTGATCGGTCTGCAAAGCAGCGACTACCGCGAACGCACTCCGGAAGTGGTGCGCGTCGCCTACGAGCGGTTGTTTGCGTTGTACGGGCAGGGCAAGTTAAAGCCGCACGTGATGGCGGCTTACCCGATGAAGGATTACCTCGCGGCAATGAAGGCAGTGCAGGAGCGCAGGGTGCTGGGCAAGGTGGTCATCACGATGCGTGTTTGACAGTGAATTATGGCGGGCATATAAACGCAGACAACATCTTCACCGCAGAGGCGCAAAGACGCAGAGGTCACGCCGAGGAACCCAACTTCAGTCCAGGGTTTTCTCCGCGGTTGTTCTCTGTGTCTTTGCGCCTCTGCGGTGTAGCTTTTGATCTTAACCTCTTCGGAGATAGTCATGTACGGATGGCGCGGACGCATCGGGTTGCTGGTTCCTTCGATCAATACCACGATGGAAACCGAATTCTGGCGCATGGCGCCTGATGGCGTGTCGGTGCACACCGCGCGGATCTCGGGCGGGCGCGAGGGCACGCCGGAGACACTGCGCAACATGGAGGACACCAGTAAGACCGCCGCGGGCGACATCGCGATGGTGGAGCCGGATGTCGTGGTCTACGGCTGCACCAGCGGCAGCTTTTTCGAGGGGCCAACCTGGAACAAGAAAATCGCCGAGCAGCTTACGGCCATCACCAAGGCGCCCACGGTGACCACCGCCGGCGCGATGGCCGCGTGCCTGATGGCGGGCGGCTTAAAGAAAGTTGACGTGGTGACGCCGTACGTCGATGTGACCAACGAACGGCTGAAACACTTTCTCAAGGCGCATGGCATCGACGTGGTGAAGCTCGGCACTTTTGACATGCTCGACATGTTTGATCACGCCAAGGTGCAGCCCGACGAGATCTATCGCAAGGTGAAGGAAATCACCACGCCAAAATCCGAAGCCGTGTTCGTCGCCTGCACGCAGTTGCGTGCGCTCGAAGTGCTCGACAAGTTGGAGCGCGATCTGGGCAAGCCGGTGTATTCGGCGGTGCAGGCTTCCGCATGGCAGGCGTATGAGGCGATGGGTGTCGATCCGCACATCATGGATTGCGGCAGCCTGCTGCGTAAACTGTCGGAGCCGGATGCGCGGAAGAAAGCCGTGAAGAAGCTGCGCTCGGCGTAGAGTGATCCGATCATGATCTTCATGAGCCAAAGCGGCCTGATTGACCAGAGCGGCCCCACGCGCGAGCGCGATTGGGACGATTGGTATTTCGAACACCTGCGCATCATGGCCACCGTGCCTGGCGTTTTTTCCGCGCAGCGCTTCAAGACTAGGTCGCCGGGCTATTCGCCCTCGCTCGCGATGTACGGCGTGGCGTCGGCGGACGTATTCAAGGGCGAATATTATTTGAGCGTGCGCGGCATGGGCGAGTGGTTGCCGCTGATCGATCGTCAATGGTACATGCGCAATTTGTTCGACGGCCTGGCGCGTGCGCCGCATGTCGGTGACGATCAATGGCTGCTTGTGGCCGACCGCGCCGCGCCCGATTCGGCGCTGGCGGCGCTGAACATGACATGGCTGGCGGTGGCCGGCATAGATCGCTCGACACCGTATCGCGGCATCGCGGTGGTTAATAGAGATGCCGCGAATGCGACGCAGGCAAATGTCGCGCTTTATAAGCCTGCATCGGGGCGTTACCTCAATACGCGGGAAGAGAACGCGGCATGAACGACCGATTGCCGATAGTTAAGTCCGCAAACATCTGAATCGACCAAGGAGAGCAGAAAATGGCAAGCGCACCAAAAGGTTTACTAGCCGCAGGTTTCAACTACAGCATGGTGGATGCTGGTGAATTCAACGATTGGTACGACACCGAGCATCTGCCGGAGCGGCAACGCTGCAAGGGTTTCATCAACTGCGTGCGCTGGGAAGGCGTCGATGATTCCAAGGTTTCCATCGCTACCTACGACCTCGATTCGCATGCGGTGCTGCATAGCCCGCCCTACGAGGCCATAGGGCGCGCGAACCTGTCACCGTGGAGCAAGCGCATGACCGCCAAGGCGCAACGGCTGCTGCGCATCGAGGGCGATCAGTTGATCCCCGGCGATCAGGTGATGAAGGGCACGACGCCGAACCTGATGATCTTCGCCTGCAACGTCAAGCCGGACGCGCAAGCCGAGGTCAAAAAATGGTACGCCGAGGAGCACATTCCGAACCTTCTCAAAGTGCCAGGGGTCGTCTCGGCGCGGTTTTTTCAATCGCACGCTGGCACGCATAATTTCATCGCGCTCTACGAAATCGACAAGCCCGAAACCTGCGCCTCGGACGATTGGAAAACCGCCGTGGCTACCGAGTGGACAAAACGCATGCGCCCGCACTTGGGCGACGTATTGCGCGTGGTGCTGCGGCGTTATCAGCGCAAGGCGTCGTGAGTAACGCCCTATAGAGAGAGACATCCAGCGATGCGCGAAATCCTCACCAGGAAACGCGACATCGCCGGCGCGGTTGCGCAGTTTCGCCGCGCCGTATCCGCGCTTGATCCCCATCCGCGCAAGGCCGAGTGGGTGTTTCCCAGCGGCGCGCGCGCAACGCTCACCACCTATACGCTCAAGACACGCGGCGCGCGTTTGCTCGCGGGGCTGCCCGCGCGCGCGGGCGCGGATGGACGCGTGCCGCACCTGCTGCGCGTGCATCGCGATGACGGCGGCTTGACGCCGGACATCGAACTTAACATTGCACCCGCGCTCGACCGCAAGGTGTCTGGGGTGTATCTGCACGATGGAAATTCAACCTGGCTTGCCACGCGCGGCGGCTTTACCGCGTATCGCGGCAAGATTGCACGCGGGCTGGTGTTTCGCCATTTTGCAAAATGGTTGATCGACACCGCGGATGGCGGCGAACGCGCGCAGGTGATCCCGGTGGCGGCGCTGGATTCACCAACGCTCGCCGAAGACCTCGCCGATTTTGTGCACGCGGTGATCACGCTGAAGACCGATTTTCGCCACGGCGAAACAAGTGTGGTGCAAACGGATTGGCGCGAAGGCGAAGGTGAAGGCGGATCAACGTTCGCGCAAGACAATCTGCACGGCCCGCTGTGCAGCGCGCTCGAAGCGCGGCTGCTCGCGCTTACCCACATGAGCGCGCGTCACAAGGTGTGCCGCAACAGTGAGATCGATGCCGCGCTGGTTGATGTACGCAGCAATCGCGCGTGCGCGATTTTTGAGGTGCGCGCTTCCATCACGCGCGGCGCGGCGTTACATGCCGCGGTCGGGCGCCTGTTGTGCCATCGCCGGTTTTATGGCGACGAAAGCACCTTGCTGTGTCTTATGGTGCCCTCGGATGCCTTGTTGCAAGTATCTGTTCTTAAAGGTATTTTTGAAGACGCCGGAATCGTGGTGTTGGCGCGCGATGGTGCGGATTTTTATACGCCAGACGGGGTAGCGTTGGCGCAATTGCTCGACCCCGTGCTGGCACGATAAAGATTGGGCACACGGTGTAGGTTGGGCTTCGCAAGCTCAGCCCTACGCGTTCCCAACCTACGTCATCACTAAACCTGCGACGCCCCGCCATCGATGGTGATCACGCAGCCGGTTGTGTAGCCCGAACAATCCGAGCACAGAAACGCGGCCATGTTGGCGACTTCATCAACCCTGCCGAGGCGGCCGAACGGATAGTCGGTTACCAGCTCGCGCCAGCGTTCGGCGCTGCCGAGTTCTTTTTCCGCACGCGCGCGCCAGCGCACCACCTGGCGGTCGGTCTCGGTGCCGCCGGGGTTGATGCCGATCACGCGGATGCCGTCCTTGTGGCTGTTGGAGCCAAGCGCGCGGCTTAGCGCCATCAGGCTGGCGTTGCCCATGCTGCCGGCGATGTAGTCCGGCGAATGGCGCTCGCCCGCCGCCCCGATGATGTTGACGATGACGCCGCTTTTTTTCGCCGCCATGCGCGCGTAGTACTCGCGCGTGAGATTGACGAAGCCCCACACTTTGAGGTCCCACGCCGCGCGCCAGGTTTTTTCGTCAAGGCTGACCACCGTGCCGCGCGGGATCGCGCCGGCGTTGTTCACCAGAAAATCGATGTCGCCAACCTCGCGCGCGAGTTTTTCGGCGGCGCCAGCGGCGCCCAGATCGCAGGGGTGGCAGGTCACGTTGACTTTGTGCGCCGCGGTGATTTTCTTTTTCGCGGCTTCAAGATCGGCGGCGGTGCGCGAGGTGAGGTGCACGTTCACGCCCTCGGACGCCAGCACGCGCGCCACGCCAAAGCCGATGCCGCGTGATGCGCCGGTGATCAGCGCGGATTTGCCCTTGAGATTGAGTTCCATTTTTTGTCCTTGTCGATACGGTAAATAGGGTGAGGGCGTCGCGGTAATGCTACCATTTCCCCGTAGTCCTCTTTCACATCACAGGAGATCAATCATGGCGTCCGAACTATTCAACAAGGGATTGGCAGTACGCAAGGCAGTGCTCGGCAGCGAGTATGTGGAGAAATCGCTGGCGGGCGCGGATGATTTCGCGATGGCGATGCAAACCTATGCCACCGAAGCGGCGTGGGGCATGATCTGGACACGCCCCGGCTTGCCGCGCAAGACGCGCAGCCTCATCAACCTCGCGATGATCAGCGCGCTCAATCGCCCGAACGAGTTAAAGCTGCATATCCGTTCGGCATTCAACAACGGCGTCACGCAAGCCGAGATCAAGGAAGTGCTGCTGCAAGTGGCGGCGTATTGCGGCGTGCCGGCGGGCATCGATTCGTTCCGCCTGGCCAAGGAGGTGTTTGCCGAGATGAAGCCCAGGCAGAAAGTGACGGTGAAAATGGGCAAACCCGCCAGTCAACCAGCCAAGACGCCGGTGCGTTGATGGGTGACGGCCGCACAACGATGTGCGGCGTGCCGACCAACATCCGAGGAGCATCACATGAACAAAGTTCTAACCACATTGATCGCCGCGGTATTCGCGGCCGCCACGTTCACCGCGGCTGCACAGCCGCAGCCCATCGCCCCCGCAACCCCGGCCGTGCCGGCCAAGGGCGACGCCGCGAAAGCAACACCCGCGACACCGGCAACGCCGAGCGCCAAGGGTGATGCGCCCAAGACCGAAAAAGCCGCCAAGAAAGCCGCCAAGAAAAAAGGCGACGGCAAGAAGGCCGCCAAGAAAAAAGGTGACGGCAAAAAGGCCGCCAAGAAAGGCAGCGACAAAAAGGGCGGCGATAAAGATGCAGCCCCGGCGCCTGCGCCAACACCAGTACCAGCGCCGAAGTAAAACGCTGACGCACTAAGTCCGTTACCGGTGGCACGCGGCCGTGCCACCGTTATGAACGGCGAGGCCGACGCTGCCGGCTCTGCCAAATTGCGCAACCGGCAGCTGAAAATAAAAAAGCGGGGATTCCCCCGCTTTTTACTTCACATCAATTCGTGATTTATTCGTGATTTGCCTTGGTGGATTTAGCGCTAGCTGTTACCGCGCTCGCCACCGCCACCACCACCGCGTTCTCCGCCGCCGCCAGCACCACCGCCGCCGCCACGCTTGGGCGGACGCTTGTGGAACTTCTTAGCGCCCTGGCGCTGCCGGCCCTGGTTTTGGCCGCCGCCCCCTCCACCGCCTCCACCACCCCCGCCGCCACCGGCTTTCTGGTTGATGGGCATGATATGGCTGCGCCGCATGTGTTGATCGGGCGCACCGGCCTTGTTGCCCGGTGCGAGCGTGATTTCGAGTTCGACGATCTCGTCCCACTGCGCGTCGGTGCGCTGCCGCTCGGGAATCGACAGCAGTGACTGCAGCCGTTGGCGCGGCGAGTCAGCCCTGTCGTTCTGTGGCCTGTCGTTCTGAGGCCTGTCGGTCTGCGGTTTGTCGTTTTGCGGCTTTTCGTTGTCTGATGTATCCATACCCCTATTATCGCATCGTTTAGCCCCGCTATCGAGCCTTACGCGGTACGCGGGGGCGGGGCTTCCGGTATATTGTTCCGCACCTATATTGAGCCGCCGCACCCATGACCACGCCCACCCCCCGTTACACCGCGCTTTGCCAGACTTGGCTGCGGCTCTATCGCTATGGCCACGCGGCCTCCATCCTCGGCTGGGACCGCAACGCCATGATGCCGCCCAAGGGCAACGAGGCTCGCGCCGCAGCCGAGGCCGAACTGCACACCCTGATTCATCGCACGCGCACCGATCCCGCGCTCGCGGACGCGTTGCGCGAGGCGCAGGACGAGCCGTTGAGCGACGTTGAGCGCGCCAACCTGCGCGAAATGCGGCGCGACTGGCGCGACGCCAACGCGCTGCCCGAGGCGCTGGTCGAGGCCAAATCGCTGGCCGGCGCCAAATGCGAGCACGCCTGGCGCAGCCAGCGCGCGGCCAATGACTGGCGCGGTTTTCTGGAAAACTTTCGCGAAGTCGTGCGCCTCTCGCGCGAGGAAGCGCAACACCTTGCGGACGACACGGGGCTGTCACGCTACGACGCGCTGATGGACAGGTTTGAACCGGGCGTGCGCGCGGCCGACATCGACCGCATTTTCGGCGATGTCAAACAGTGGCTGCCGCAACTCATCGCGCGCGTGCAATCCAAGCAACGCGACGAGAAAGTAGCCGTGGCGGTGGGGCCGTTTCCAGTGGCCGCGCAACGCACGATGAATCTCGCGGTGATGAAGAAACTCGGTTTTGATTTCGACGCCGGCAGGCTTGATGAGAGCGCTCATCCATTCTCGGGCGGCGTGCCCGAGGACGTGCGTCTGACCACACGCTATCGCGAAGACGATTTCGTGCAGAGCCTGATGGGCACGATACACGAGACCGGCCACGCCAGATTCGAGCAAAATCTGCCGCGCGAGTGGCTGGGCCTGCCCGTGGGCGTGGCGCGCTCGTACGGCATACACGAGAGCCAAAGTCTGTCGTTCGAGATGCAGCTTGCACGCAGCCGCGGTTTCGTCGGACTTCTGTCGCCCATGCTCGCCGCGCATTTCGGCAACCAGCCCGCGTTCGAGCCGGACAATCTGCACCGGCTGCTCACGCGCGTGAAGCCGGGTTACATCCGCGTAAATGCCGACGAGGTTACTTACCCCGCGCACATTATCCTGCGTTACGAAATCGAACGCGCGCTGATCGAAGGCGAGATCGAGCCGGACGATATTCCCGCGTTGTGGGATGAAAAAAAGCAGGCCTTGCTTGGCATCGATACGCGCGGCAACTACAAGGACGGTTGCTTGCAGGACGTGCACTGGAGCGATGGTTCGTTTGGATATTTTCCGAGTTACACTCTGGGCGCGATGTACGCGGCGCAGTGGTTTGCGGTGATGCGCCGCGCGGCGCCTGACCTCGATGCGCGCATCGAGGCGGGCGATTTTGCGTTTGTGTTTGAGTGGCTCAGGGCGAATATCTGGTCGCAGGCGAGCCGGTGGGAGACGCCGGAGTTGGTGCGGCGGGCTAGTGGGGAGGCGTTGAATCCGGCGTATTTCAGGGCGCATTTGGAAGGGCGGTATTTGCTGGGGTGAGTCCTTTTCTACCAAACATGGAGCTAATGCATCTCCACCATACTGTCCCCTCGCCCCGCAAGCGGGGAGAGGGCTAGGGTGAGGGGCATAGCGAGTGCACAAATTCAACACCATACTTCAAGTTCGCCGGGGGCAGCCCGGCGGCTGGTCACTTTTCTTGCTCCGCCAAGAAAAGTAACCAAAAGAAGGCGGCCTAGGTTCGCGGCCTTACACGCATCGTTCGACGAACATAGTCAGCGCACGCGATTGATGCGGTTCGCTACGCTCACCGGCATCCTACGGACTTCATACCCTTGAATCCCACCCGCGCCTGTGCCAGCATGCGCCATTCCCAACCGACCATCACAGGAGAGACCATGCCGTCCAAGCCTATGCTTTGCAGTTTCAAGACCTGCCCGTGGGTGCAACGCGCCGCGATCGTGTTGCGTGCCAAGAACATTGACTACGACATTACCTACATCGACCGCGATCACCGGCCCGACTGGTTCCTCGCGATTTCTCCGCACGCCAAGGTGCCGGTGCTGCGCATCGGAGAGAACGATGCGTTGTTTGAATCGAACGCGATTTCGGAATACCTTGATGAGACCGCCGAGCCGCGGCTGCATCCGGCCGATGCGCTGGCGCGTGCGCGCAACCGTGCGTGGACGGATTACGTGGGCACGTTCGCGAGTTCGATTTCGAGCGCCATGTATTCGGATTCCGAGGAGGAATTTACGCGTAACACGGCGAAGATCGCCGGCCCATTCGGCAAGCTCGACGAGGCGCTCGCCAAGCGCGGCAACGCCGGGCCGTTTTTCAATGGCGCGAAACTCTCGCTGGTGGATGCGGCTTATGCGCCGTTTTTGCAGCGCTACACCTTCATGGATGCGCTGCGTCCGCTGGGCATCATCGAGAAATATCCGCACCTGAAAGCGTGGCGCGATGCGCTGCTCGCCGCGCCCGCGGTGAAATCCTCCACCGTGCCCAACATCGAAGCGGTGTGGCAGGAGAATCTCATCATCCGCAAACGCTGGCTCGGCAAATTCGTGTCCGACAGCGTGCTGGGCGCGGCCGCGGCGTAACGTGAAGCCGCTACGGCGCACCGCGATTGCGCTCGCGGCACTTGCAGCGTTTTCGCCAGCGGCGGCGCCGGCGCAAGATTATCCAACGCGCCCGATCCGCTGGTTGGTACCGGTGCCCGCGGGCGGCACCACCGACATCATCACGCGCCTGGTGGCGCACAGGATGAGCGAGGCGTTCGCCCAGCAAATCGTGGTGGACAACCGTCCCGGCGGGGTGATGACCATAGCCACCGAACTGCTCGCCAAGGCGCCGGCCGATGGTTACACCATCGGCACCTTGTTAACGCCGACCACGGTGAATCCCTACGTGCTGAAAGACTTGCCGTACAACACCGAGCGCGATTTGCAGGCGGTGTCGCAGATGGTCGCAGTGCCCGGTGTGATGACCATGAATCCGGGTGTACCGGCAAACAACCTGAAAGAAATCATCGCGCTCGCCAAGGCCAAACCCAGCACGCTGAACTACGGCTCGCCGGGCGCGATCACGTCGGGCCATCTGTCGATGGAATTGCTCAAACTGCATGCCGGCATCGACATCCAGCATATTCCATACAAGGGCGGCGCGCCCGCCATCGCCGGCCTGATCGGCGGGCAGATTCAGTTTCTGATCAGCGGTGCGCCGGGCGTGCTGCCGCATGTTAACGCAGGGCGCCTTAAAGCGATCGCCACCACCGGCGCCAAGCGCTCGCCGGGCATGCCCAACACGCCGACCTTCATCGAATCGGGCGTGCCCAATTTCGACAAGGCGGAGTGGTACGGCGTGTTTGTGCCCGCCAACGTACCCAGGCCGATCATCAACAAGCTCGCGGCGGAAGTCGCGCGCATCATCAGGTTGCCCGACATCTCGGAAAAGCTTTCGGCGCAGGGCGCAATATTGGTTGGCAGCGGCCCCGAAGAATTCACACGATTCGTGCGATCCGAAATGAAACTGTGGGGCACGGTAGCCAAAAAAATCGGACTGAAACCAGATTGAAGCCGGATTGAACTTTTTGGAGCAAGCATGACTGAAACATCGAATACCACTTTTCGCGAGCGCCCTCTGGCCGAAGTAAAAGCCGAGATCGCGCGCCGCGCCGGCCACTGGAATCCGCTCGAGGGCATACGCCCCGAGGATGCCGCGCGTGTGTCGCAGGCGTTGACCAGTCTTGAGCGCGACGAGTGGGCGCGCGAGTGGTCGAAGTTCGGCTTGCAGTACGAGGCCGAAGGCGACGCACTGGAGAAATCCGGTGGCGACAAAACGAAGATTCGCGAACTCTACGAGTTGTCGTTTCATAACTTTCGTGTCGGGCGCTATCCGTGCGCCGGATCTCCGGGGCAGGAACACGCATATCGCGATTCAGTACGCGTGTTTCGCAAGGCCGCGCGCTACTTTGATCCGCCGATGGAAATCGTCGAGGTACCGTTCGGCGACAAGAAACTGATTGGTTATTTGCAGATACCAAAGGGTGTAGCGAAACCGCCCGTGGTCATGAGCTGGGGCGGCGTCGATGGCTGGAAGGAAGACCGCCAGCGCTCGCATGCGCGCTTTATTCGCGAAGGCATCGCGGGCTTCGCCATCGACATGCCGGGCACGGGAGAAAGCCCCGTCAAGTTCACCGACGCCGACGCGACGCGCACGTTTTCCGTGCTGATCGATTATCTGCTGACGCGCAAGGACATCGATGCCACGCGGCTAGGTGTGTGGGGCGGCAGTTACGGCGGCTACTGGGCGGCAAAGCTCGCGCATGTCGAGGCCGCGCGATTAAAAGGCGCGGTGTTTCATGGCAGCAATGTGCATTACGGCTTTCAGGAAAACTGGATGCGCCCGGCGCTGACCGAGCGAGCCTCCGCCGCGATTTTCGGCCCGATAGGACTTTTTCAGGCGCGCAGCAAGGCGATGGGTGTGAAAACACTGGAAGAATTTTTAAAAGCAGCGCCCGCGTTATCGCTCAAGACGCAAGGTCTGCTCGATCAACCCTCGGCGCCGCTGTTGTGCGTGAACGGCAAGCTCGACGATCAGGCGCCGGTCGAAGATATCTACCTGCTGATGGAGCACGGCAGCCCCAAGGAAGCGCGCATCTACCCCAACGGCGGCCACATGGGGCGCGGCGGCGGCGTGAAGGATGACGAGATCGCGAGTTTGATCGTTTCGTGGTTGGCGATGCGCTTGGGGTAGTAGATTCCGGTTACGATCTGCGTTCTCCGCGCCGAATCTATTGCGATACCCTTTGTTGTATCAACAATGATTAAATACGTGAAGGCTAGGGCTACCCTTTCTTCCATGTAATTGCTGCAACGGCACTACAGGATGAGAAGATGCTCGATGCAGCGGCGAAGCACCTTGATGTAATCGATAGACAGACGCAAATGTTTGTTCCCGCCTTATTGAGACGTTCTTCAATTGCGATAGACCGCAAGAACTATGCTGAAGGGGCAAGAATAAGTAAAAAAGTAGTGGAGATATTTCCGCATGACGTATATGCAAAAATCTCCCTGATGTACGCTCTTAAACTCGCCGGGAATCATAAGGAGGTCGAATTTTGGCTCGCGTCAGTTTTCGCTGCGGTAACCATGCCATCGCAGTGCCGCCAATGCCGCCGCGTGCGCGGCGTTGTAGGCGCTGGTGAAACGGCCTTCCAGCGAGACATTGAAAAGTTGCGCGTCGTGCAGGCGCGTGCGTGCCATCGCCGGCATGCGCAGCACTTCGGCTTCGTTGCGCGGCTCGGCCTTGAGTTGACCGATGCGCGCCAGATTATCCAGCGCGGGCAGGCTCATGCGCATCTCCGATCAGCGGCAGGATGGGCTGTGCCAGCACGCGATTGACGAATGAATCGGGTTCGGCGCGGCGCCGTTGGAACTCCGAGTGTGTGTAGCATGCCGGGTTGATCTTGCGTCCGAGTTGCGCTTCGAGCGGCGCCAGCAATTCCAGCACTCTGCCCAGCAGCAAGTTTTCGCCGATGAGCATGACGTCGATGTCGCTGTGCGCCGTGTCGGTCTGTTTTGCAACCGAGCCATAAATCCACGCGGCTTGCAGATCGGGCTTCAGCGCTTGCAACGCATCGCGCAGCATCGGTTCGACGCCCAGCGTCTTGCGCGTGAGATTGACGAGTTCGCTGTAAATCGGGCTCTGCGCGTTGGCGCGAAAGCGGCGCAGATTGCCAACGCGCATGGAATGCACCAGTCCCGCAGTGCTCAGACGATTCAGCTCGCGCTGCAAGGAGGCGCTGCCCAATCCGGTGAGGCGCCGCAATTCACTTAAGTGAAATTCGCTCTCGGGATGGGCAAACAGCCAGCGAAACACGCGGGTCTGACTATCCGAGAAAATAGCGGTAGCGATAGACATGTCCAAGTATTAGCATGATCGTGCTAATATTTGGATATATAATTAATCGGCTTATGGTTATATCGTAAGTAACTGTATTTATTTATATTTTAAAGCGCCTTGGTGGTCTGCGCCAGACTCGCGGGCAGCACGTTGCATGTCCAGCCTGCGTCCGCACGCGTGCTATTCTTCAAGTCGAACGCCATTATCCACAGGTCACAGAGCAGACTGAAGCAAACAACCCAGATATCGTCATTCCAGCGCAGGCTGGAATCCAGTGCGTGCCCGATGCGTAGCATCTGAATTTAGGCCTTTCGGGCTGGGTTACAACCTGGGTTCCAGCCTGCGCTGGAACGACGTGAGTGGGTTTTAATCTGTGTTCATCTGTGTGAATCCGTGGCAAAAAGCTTTTAAGAGATTTCACACGTGAACAAAATCTGCATCGGCATCGACACCGGCGGTACCTTCACTGACATCTTCGCGGTCGATCTCGGCAGCGGCCGCGATTGGTATCACAAGACGCCGACGACCACCGGCGATCCGGCGCGCGGCATCCTTGATGGCATTGCTGAAATCCTTGATTGCAATGGCCTTGCACGCCGCGACGTCGCCTTTCTCGTGCTGGGCACTACGCTGGCGACCAACGCTGTGCTCGAAGGCAAGTGGGCGCGTACCGGCGCGATCACCACCGAGGGCTTTCGCGACGTGCTGGAGCTTGCGCGCCAGCGCCGGCCGCATTATTTCAATCTCGATATTCCGAAGCCGATGCCACCCGCGCCGCGCGATTGCCGCATCGAGGTTGTCGAGCGTGTGGCATTTGATGGCGAAATCATCACGCCGCTCGATGAGGCCGGTGTGCGCCGCGCGGTGGCTGTGCTCAAGGAAAAGAAAGTCGAGTCGATAGCGATTCAGTTCGTGCATGCCTACGCCAACGCCACGCACGAGACGCGCGCACGTGACCTCGTGCGCGAACTGTGGCCGGAGGTTTATTTGTGCACGTCGGGCGACGTGCTGGCGGAGTTTCGCGAATTCGAGCGTTTTGCCACTGCCACCGTGAACGCGAGCCTGATGCCGATCATGGATGCCTACATGGAGCGCTTCGAGCAAGGCGTGGCCGCACTGGGCATCCGCTGCCTGCCGCGCGTGATGCAGTCGAATGGCGGCGCGGTGTCGCCGGGTGCGGTGCGCAGGCTGCCGGTGAATACGTTTTTCTCCGGCCCGGCGGGCGGCGTGATTGGCGGCGTGGGCCTGGGCAAACAATTGAAGCAGCCGAACCTGATCACCTTCGACATGGGCGGCACTTCGACCGATGTGTGCTTGATACGTGATCTGGAGCCGGCGAAAAAAAGCGAACGCCAGATGGGCGGCTTTCCGGTGCGCACGCGCACGCTCGACATTCACACCATAGGTGCCGGCGGCGGCTCGATTGCTTGGGTGGATGCGGGCGGCCTGCTGAAGGTTGGACCGCAAAGCGCGGGCGCGATTCCCGGCCCGGCGGCGTATGGTCGCGGCGGCACGCGCGCAACGGTGACGGATGCCAACGTGGTGCTGGGGCGCTTGAGTCCGAAGTCGCTGCTTGGCGGACGCATGGCGATGCATCCCGACAAGGCGCGCGCGGCGATTGATGATCTGGCGAAGACGCTGGGCGTGGATGCGATCAAGGCGGCGGCGGGCGTGCTCGAAATCATCAACGTCAACATGATGGGTGCGGTGCGCGTGATCTCGGTGGAGCAGGGCGAAGACCCGCGCGAATTTGCACTGGTGGCGTTCGGCGGCGCCGGGCCGCTGCATGCAGCCGATGTCGCGCGCAACATGGGCATGCGGCGCGTGCTCGTTCCGCCGAGACCAGGTTTACTTTCTGCCATTGGCCTGTTGCATGCGGATGTGCGCGGCGATTTCAGTTTGACGCGGCTGGTGCGCGCCGAGGCCGGCAACATCAGAATGCTCAACCGTGGTTACGTTGAGCTTAAGCAACGCGGTGCGGCGTGGTTGAAGGGTGAAGGGGAAAAGCGCGCGGAGTTTCAGTGGCAGATTGATCTACGCTACTTCGGCCAAAACTTTGAACTCATCATGCCGCTGGCAGCACCGGTGTTGACGAAGGTTTCGTTAGCCAAAGTAATCGCGGCGTTCCACAAACGGCACAGGGCGTTTTATGGTTACGACATGCCCAAGCAGACAGTGGAGGTTGTGAATCTGCGGCTGGTGGTGAGCGCGCACCGCGAGACGCCAAAATTGGAAAGTAAAAATAGTGTTAAAAAAGAAATACTTACAGAATCTCGTAAAGTGTGGTTTCCTGAGCGCGGGTTTGTTTCCACGCCTGTGTATCAGCGTGAGCAATTGCCTGCTGGCTGGCGCATCACCGGGCCGGCGATCATCGATCAGATGGATGCAACCACCGTCGTGCCGCCGAAAGCGAAGATGCACAACGATAAGTTGGGGTATCTGCATATGGAGTTGGGCTGAATTCAAGAACGATTTAGTCGCAGAGGACACAGAGCACACAGAGAAAAACGAATCACCAACACCGTCATTCCGGCGCAGGCCGGAATCGTGCGCCCGTGATGGCGCCAAATCAGCACGGTGCAAGTCCGTGTCGGAGTGTGCCACAGCTCCGTAGCCGAAGGTAACTGCGCCGTTGCGTGTCAAAGCGAAACGGGGTGGGGAGCAACCGGAG
>CAMDLH010000093.1 GCA_945901405.1 Bordetella parapertussis
TGCGGATGCGGCTGCCCAAGGGCTGCAGCTCGTCGCGTCGCAATTTCTCGCTGAGCCTGCCGTCGCCGGCCAGGACCACCGCGATGAGCTGTCGCGAGTCGAAGCAGGCCGAAGCGAGCAGGCGCAACTCACACAACACGGCGGGGCTGAGTTCTTGCGCCTCGTCGATAATCAGCAGGCACCGCGAGGTGGTGGCTTGCATGTGCGCGAGCCAGCGCTCACGCAGGGTTTTGAAGCCGCCCCAGCGGTTATGGGGTTTGAGCGCGATGCCGAAGATCTCGCCCATCTCGCGGTAGAAGTCGGCGAGGTTGCTTTGGGGATGCCTTCGGCAATGAGGTTACGCGCAGCGGCAGCCCGCTTGCGCGCTTCCTCAAGGCTGATTTCGGGGTAACGACCCAGTCCGGCGGTGGAGTCCTTACTATCGAGGGTATAGCGCAGCATCCAGTACTTGGCGCCATCGGGCCGGATTTGCAGGCGCAGGCCCGCGCCATCGTTCTTATAGTAGAGCTTGGCCTTGGGTTTGGACTTGCATTGCGTGTCGGTCAGGCGTTTTTCGGCCACGGGTAAGACCTTCCAAGGAAAGTATTTACCCGCTTTTTTACCCGCTCATTAATTGGATGTCAATAGACCATAATGGACAGCAGGAACCGAAATAGCTATAGAGAATTCATAGATTACCAGTGTTTTACCCGCTAGTGGACGGTAGCGGATGCTAAATCGTCGGACTGTCTCTCCGCCATTGTTTACTTTTTTGCCCTCGTAGCTCAACGGAGCAGAGCACGCGGCTTCTACCCGCGCGGTTGTGGGTTCGAGTCCTGCCGGGGGCGCCAGCAATATCCGGTTCGGTAGCTCAGTCGGTAGAGCAGCGGGCTCATAACCCGGAGGTCCCAGGATCGTGCCCTGGCCGAACCACCATTTGCATCGGTTTTTGAAGGGGCGTGGCCGAGTGGTCGAAGGCGCCTGGTTCTGAGCCAGGTATTACCGTACGTTCGAATCGTACCGCCCCCGCCAGATTTACATTCAGTGTGTAGCGCAGCCTGGCCAGCGCACCCGCCTTGGAAGCGGGAGGTCCTGAGTTCAAATCTCAGCGCACTGACCATTTTTTTCAGATAGCCCCTTAGCTCAATCGGCAGAGCGCCTGTCTCCAACACAGGATGCGGCGGTTCGATTCCGTCAGGGGCTGCCAGCAAATATTGTGGGCGAGCCGTCAAGGTGATGGCGCCTCGCTGTTAACGAGGAATGAGCCCGGTTCGATTCCGGGGCCCACAGCCAGGTACCACGGGTTTTTGACCGAGCGGCGAGGTAGCGGACTTTTAATCCGTGCGAGGCAGGTTCGACTCCTGCAGGACCCACCAACTTTATACACGCGCCATTAGCTCAGCGAATCAGAGCGCCGCGCTTCGAACGCGGAGGACGGGAGTTTGAATCTCTCATGGCGCGCCAGCAATCACCACATCCTGTTTGTTGATCAAGCAATGTGTAATTGTGCGCGTTGTGCAAGCACACGCGAAAAGGAGAAAAAGAAATGCACGCACTGATTTTGACTCTGGACCAGGCCGGCCTGCCGCAGGCGTGGGTCGGCATCGAAGACGCGATTACTTATCACGCGAAGCGCCTTGTCGCGTGGTCGGCGGGCGTGCGCGTGTGCGAGTATCGCGGCGGCATTCAGCGCGACGGCTCGCGCTCGCGCATCCAGACGCAGGCGATCCTCGCGCTGCGCGGTTCAAGCCGCGCGGGGAGGTTGCTTACTCGCGCGCCGGCGGTGGCGAAAGATCTGCTGTTCGCGCGCGACCGCCACGTGTGCGCGTATTGCGTGCAGCGCGTCGCCGCGCGCGAGCTCTCGTGCGACCACGTGATTCCGGTGTCCAAGGGCGGCAAGCATGTGTGGACCAACGTGGTGACCGCATGCCGCGGTTGCAACATGCGCAAGGCTGACCGCACGCCGGAGCAGGCCAAAATGCGGCTTGCCTACGTCCCTTACACGCCGAATGCCTACGAGCATTTCATTCTGCGCAACCGGCATATCCTTGCCGACCAGATGGAGTTCCTGCTCGTGGGGGTGCCGCACACGAGCCGGTTGTATGGGTGAGCGGTCAGGCTTTTTCAGCCGGCCGCTCGTACCAAACCCGCCCATCCTTCACCGTCAACTGCGCCAGCAGCCGGCGCTTGGCGGTCACTTTGTTGCCGTCGCTATCAAGCAATTCGAAGTTGCCGTCGCGCAACTCGAACACCGCCACATCCGCGTTCGCACCCGGCTTTAACGTGCCCACCGTGCCTTCGTAACCCATGATGCGCGCCGGGTTCGCGGTGGCGCGGCGCACGACTTCCGCGAGCGGCATGCCAAAGTGCAGCAGCTTGGTCATCGTGGTCGGCAAATCCCACACCGGCCCCTGGGTCGCGCTGGTCGTCGTGAGGTCGGTCGAAATCGTATCCGGCAGAAAGCCCTGATCGAGCGCCTTCTCGATCATGCGGAAGTTGAAATGGTTGCGCCCGTGCGCGCAATCGAAAATGATGCCGGCGCGCTGCGCTTCCACCACCTCCTTCAGCACGAATTGTTTTTCCTGCCCCATGATGCCGTGATTGCGGCCATGGTAGCAGTGGGTGACGATATCGCCGGGCTTCATGTGCGCGATCAATTCAGGCAGCGGAATCGGCGAATCGGTGATGTGCATCATCATCGGCACGCCGCCCGCCATATCCGCCGTGCGGCGCGCGAGCTTCACCGGCTCGGCCGAGTATTCCCACACCAGCTTGGGGCCGAAGCGCAGTTTCACGCCGATGGTGAGATCGGGATTTTCGAGGATGGTGCGTGCGCAGCCCTCGGGGTCGGCGTAAGGGAAATGCGACAGTTCGCCGCCGCGCGATGTGCCGGTGATGCCGATCGCCGACAAGTTGACGAAAGCGCGCACGCGCGTGCGCACATGGTTATCGAGCACGTTGCGCAAGGCCGCAAAATTCGCCGAGCCGGTGCTGCCCGCGTCGCAAAGCGTGGTCACGCCGCTGCCGCGGCAGTAGTGATCGGTACGCGTACCCATGTCGTGCCCGTTGACCAGCACATGCGCGTGCATGTCCACCAGCCCCGGCAGCACCAGCCGCCCCTTGGCGCTGATGGTTTGCCGCGCCTCGCTAGCGGGCAGAGACGGCGCCACCGCCGCGATTTTACCGCCCGCGATGGCGACATCCATCACGCCCCGCAAGCCGGCGCTCGCGTCGATGACTTCACCGCCGGTCAACAACAGGTCGTATAACATTTTATTGATCTCTCCCGATTAATACCGCATGTATTCTGACCAGCAGTCAATGTATCCCCGGACGGCGTGGCGGGTCAATTCGCCGTCAACCCCCCGTCAACCCCGCATCCCGCGCCAGCCGGGTGAACTCCTCCACGTGTTTTTTCAGGAAATTCGCGAATTCGTCGGATGAGCCGCTGCCGGCGAGCTCGATGCCCAGATCCTGATAACGGTTGCGCAGTTCGGGGAGCGCGGCGGTTTTCGCGATCTCTGCGCGCAGGCGTTCGATGATGGCGCGCGGCGTGCCCGCTGGCGCCATCATGCCGTTAAACGTCGAATCCTCGAACCCCTTCAATCCGGCTTCGTCGATGGTCGGCACCTCGGGCAACAGCGCCGCGCGCTTGCGCGTGGTGACGCCGAGCGCGCGCAACTTGCCGGCGCGGATGTGCGGCAGCGACGTGGTGATCTGATCAAAGCGCAGCATGACGTGGCCGCCCACCAGATCGATCACGGCGGGTGCGGCGCCCTTGTATTGAATATGCAGCAGCTTGATGCCCGCCTGGCGCGAAAACATTTCCGCCGCGACGTGGCCGGTGGAACCCGCGCCCGACGAGCCGCTGGAGATTTCGCCGGGGCGTTGTTTGGCGAGAGCGATGAAATCCTTCACCGTGCGCACTGGCAGCGCGGGGTTGATCACGAATATCAGCGGCGTGTCGCTGGTTTGCGACACCGCCGCGAAATCCTTGATCGGATCGTAGCCCGACTCCTTGATCATCGTGGGCGTGCGCGCGAAGGTGTTGGAAATCGCCAGCAGCGTGTAGCCGTCGGCGGGCGAGGATTTCACCAGGCGCGTGCCGACGATGGCGCTGTTGCCGGGGCGGCTTTCAACCACGAATTGTTGCCCCAGGTTGCGGCTGAACTGCTCCGCATAAGCGCGCGCCACGACATCCTGATTGCCGCCCGGCGCCACCGGGTTGATGATGCGCACGAGTTTGACGGGGTAGGCCGCGGGCTGACCCCATGCCGCCGTTGTGAACATTGCGATCAACATCGTTGTCATGGTCGTTTTCATTCGCCGTTACCACGAATTCGCCGGTGCATCGCGCCGCCAAAGTTGCACGCGCCAGCGCAGCACCAGCAGCAGCATCACCAGCAGCCCGCAGGAACCCATGAGGGTGGCCGTCATCGGGTAGCCCAGGTGCGGGATCAGCCAGCCGGCCAGAAACAGCCCCGGTACGTTGCCGTAGATCGCGAGCATGCGGATGCCCATGATGCGCCCTCTGAATGCGGGTTCGCACGCGCGTATCAGCATGGTGGCCATCGCGATCTGGCTCATGCCCTGCGAAAAGCCGGCGAGCATCAGGAACGGAATCCCGATCGACGGCTGCGGCGTGTTCACAAAACACAGCAGCCCGAGATACCAGCCCACGCTGAAGATGATCATGGTGCGTGCCGGACGCACGGCGTGGCCGATGCGGCTCATGATGACCGAGCTCATCAACGCGCCCAGGCCGCCGGCCGCGACGAGATAACTCAGTCCGGTCTGATCGATTTCGTAAACTTCTTTCGCCATCACCGGCATCAGGCCGTGCATCATCGGGAAGGTGGTGCAGTTGAGCATGAACGCGAAGCACATCGAGGCCAGCAGCAGCGGCGTGTTCCACACGTAGGCCATGCCCGCGCGCAAGTCGCCAAGCGGGGAAGCGCGTCCGCTCGTGGCCGCGGACGGGCGCGGCGGGGCGTTGGGATTTCTGCCCTTGAAGGTGAGAAACGCGCTGATGGCGTAAAAGCTCGCCACCACGGTGTAAGCCGGGCCGATGCCGAGCAGGGCGACCAGCCCCGCGCCGGTCAATGCGCCGGCAACTTTCGCCGAATCCTGCGTGGTGCGCTGTATGCTCATCGCGCCCATCAGCTTGTCGGCGGGCATGGTGGCGCCCACCAGCGCATTGCGCATGCCGATGTCGGACGGGCGCACCAGCCCCATCACGCCGGCGATGCAAAGCACGTAAGTGGGCGTCAATACGCCGCTGTAGGCGAGCGTCATCAGCGTGAGTGCCAGTAACATGTACACCGCGCGCATCGACGACAACATCACGCGGTGGCCGAGGCGGTCGCCCATCACGCCAAACATCGGTGCCAGCAGCGTGCCCATATGTTGCAGCGAGGCGAAGATCGTCAGCATCAGCACCGAGCGGGTTTCCACCAGCACGTACCAGCCGAGGATGATGGTCTCCATCTCGAACGCCCACGACGCCGTGAGATCGGCGGGCCACTGAAAGCGGAAGCTGCGCACGCTGAATGGAGCGAGCGCGGACATGCGCGCCGGCGCGGGAGAATTGCCGCTCGTGGTCATGGGTTGTTTTGGTTTTCCGGGTGCGCGTCCGTGTTGATGCGGGAACAGCGCTGCCCCCGACAATACCAGCAAGCACCCGCCGCGCGTGTTGCGCCATCACATTCTGGAACTGGCTGTTGATACAGGAAAATCACAGCAGGTGAATACATGGAAGTCTCACGGTAGAATACGCCACCGGCTGATTTCTCAGGCCGATCGAAATCCGGAAACCCAATTTCCACCACCCTTGCCCGCGTGCGCGGCGATTGACGGGCGCGCAGGTAAGTATTTGATTTTTTTAAAGAATTCATCACGGGGTAAGGATGGACCAACATCATCATTCGCAACTGTTCAAGGTCGGCAACGCGCAGGTGTCGCGCTTTGAAGACATCCGGCTGATCACCGGCAACGGTAAATATTCTTCGGACTGGAACGTATCGAATCAACTGCATGCGTGTTTTTTGCGCTCGGACCGTGCGCACGCGCGTATCGTGTCGATCAACTTCGACAAGGTGAATCAGGTCAAGGGTGTCATCGGCGTTTACACCGGCGCGGACGCCAAGGCGGCGGGTTATATGCGCCCGGCGAGCTTCCTGCCCGCGACAGGCAAGGGCGGCATGAAAGCGCGCGTGCCGGAGCGGCCGTGTCTGGCCATCGGCAAGGTGCGTTTTGTTGGCGACCCGGTGGCGATGGTGATCGCCGAATCGCACTTGGCGGCGCAGGATGCCTGTGAGCTGATCGAAGTGGTGTACGAAGACCTGCCCGCGGTGGTTGACCCGGAAGATGCATTAAAACCCGGCGCGCCGCAGTTGCACGACGACGTGCCGGGCAATATGCCTTACGAAGCCGAGACCGGCAGCGAAGCGCCGGTAACCGAGGCGATCGCCAAGGCCGCGCACGTGGTGAAGCTCACCGTCGATTGCACGCGCGTCACCGCCAGCCCGATGGAGCCGCGCGCGGCGCTGATCGAATACGTTGCCGCAAGCGACAGCTACGTGGTGCACACGCCTTCGCAGGGCGTGAACATGACGCGCAAGCAGTTCGCCACTTACGCCAATCTCGGTGAAGACAAATTCCGCGTCGAGATTCAGGATGTCGGCGGCGGCTTCGGCCAGCGCAGCACGGTGTACCCGGAATACGTGTCGATGATGATGGCCGCCAAGGCGCTTAACCGTCCGGTCAAGTGGGTGTCCACGCGCACCGAGAGTTTTTTGACCGACACGCATGGCCGCGCCAACCTGATTACCATCACGCTGGCGATGGACCAGAGTTTGCAGTTCACGGCATTGCGCGTTGACTGGATCACTGATCAGGGCGCGTATCTGTCGCCCACCGGGCCGGCGGGTCACATTCGCAATCCGTCCACGTGCTTGAACGGCGTTTATAAAATCCCCGCGCTGTATGGGCATTTCAAGGTGGCGCTGACCAACACCGGCTGGGTGGCTGCGTATCGCGGCGCGGGGCGGCCTGATATCGCCTACGCGATTGAGCGCGTGGTCGATGCTGCCGCGTTGGAACTCAACATGGATCCGGCCGATTTGCGCCGCAGAAATTACGTGCCGGTGAATGAATACCCGTACAAATCCGCGACGGGTTCGACGATTGAAATCGCCGATCTGCCGGGGCTGTCGGTCAAGGCGTTGAGTCTTGCCGACTGGTCGGGCTTTGAAGCGCGCCGCGAGGCAAGTGCGAAGAACGGCAAGCTGCGCGGCATCGGTATGTCGGCCGTGATCGAGCCCACGGGTGCGGGCATGTATCCGCGCGACGAAATCGACATCAGCGTTGATGCAACTGGCGATGTGACCATACACACCGTGGCGCACTCGCAGGGCCAGGGTCACGAGACTTCGTTCGCGATGGTGGCCGCCGACGCACTGGGCATCCCCACGGAGCGCGTCAAGATTCGCCAGGGCGACCCCGATCGCGCGCCAAAGATGGTGGGCAACCACTCCGGCGGCTCGCGCACCATGGTGGGCGCAGGCACGGTGTGCCACATCGCCGCCAACAAGCTGATCGACGCAGGTAAATCGCTGGCGGCTGAAGACCTCGGCGTTGAGCCTTCGCAGGTGGATTACAGCAAGGGCGAATTCACCTCGACGCACAGCAAGAAAAAAATCACGCTGGCGCAACTGGCGGCGAAAAAAACGCTGGCTGCCAAGGGCGAAGGCACGTTTACCTCGACCTACCCCAACGGCTGCCACATCACCGAAGTGGAGATCGATCCCGAAACCGGCGTCACCGACATCGCCTCTTATCTGTCGGTGGACGACTGCGGCCACGTGGTCAGCCACACCATCGTCGAAGGCCAGATGCACGGCGCGGTGGTGCAGGGCCTGGGGCAGGTGTTTGGCGAGCACATCGTCTACGACAAAGAGTCGGGCCAGATGATCACCGGCAGCTTCAGCGACTACATCATGCCGCGCGCGGGTAAACTCAAATCCATGCAAATGGAAGAGTACACCACGCTGTCGAAGCTGGGGCCGCTGGGCATCAAGGGCATGGGCGAATCGGGTTGCACCGCGTCGCTACCGGCGCTGGTGAACGCGGTGTCGAACGCACTGGGTGTCAAACACATCGATATGCCGCTCACGCCGTCAAAGGTATGGGCAACGATACAACAATCGAAAAAATGAGGACAAATCATGTATTCATTTAATTACGTCAAGGCAAAATCACTGAAAGAAGCGGGCGATCTGCTCGCGGCAAACGGCGAGGCAAAGCTGCTCGCGGGCGGCATGACGCTGATCCCCACGCTCAAAGCGCGCCTCGCGCAGCCGTCGCATCTCGTTGACATCGGCGGCATCGCCGAGCTTTCGGGCATTGAGGCAAAAGACGGCAAACTCACCATCGGCGCCGCGACCAAGCACGTTGAAGTCGCGCGTTCGGCGGTGGTGAAAAAAGCCATCCCGGCGCTGGCGCACTTGGCCAGCGTGATCGGCGATCCACAAGTGCGCAATCGCGGCACCATCGGCGGCTCGCTCGCGAACAACGATCCGGCGGCTGACTATCCGTCGGCGGCATTGGCGCTTAACGCCACCATCGTTACCAACAAACGCGAGATCGCGGCGGATGATTTTTTCCAGGGCATGTTCGCCACAGCGCTCAACGCCGGCGAGATGATCGTCAAGGTGGTGTTCCCGGTGCCGGCGAAAGCGGCGTACGAAAAATTTCCGCATCCGGCCTCGGGTTACGCGATGGCGGGTTCGTTTGTCGTGCAGAGCGGCAAAGACGTGCGCGTCGCGATCACGGGTGCTGGTCCGGGCGTGTTCCGCTGGAAAGACGCGGAAGCTGCACTCGGCAAAAAACTCGCTGCCGCATCCGTTGAGGAACTCAGCGTAGATGCCACCAACCTTAACGAAGACATGCACGGCACCAAGGAGTACCGCGCGAATCTCGCCAAGGTAATGACCAAACGTGCTGTTGCCAAAATCTCGGGGAAATAATCATGGCCAAAGTCGAACTCAAAATTAACGGCGTTCAGCATTCCTATGACGTTGAAGACCGCACGCTGCTCGTCAACCTGATCCGCGATCACGCGCAACTCACCGGCACGCACGTCGGCTGCGACACCAGCCAGTGCGGCGCCTGCACCATTCACATGAACGGCGTGGCGGTGAAATCCTGCACCGTGCTCGCCGCGCAGGCGAATGGCGCGGACATCACAACTATCGAGGGCATGGCCAAGGGCGGCAAGCTGCACCCCGTGCAGCAGGCGTTCACCGAATGCCACGCGCTGCAATGCGGTTTTTGTACGCCGGGCATGATCATGGCGGTGGCGGGGTTCCTGAAAGACAACCCGAGCCCGACCGACGACGAGATTTATCACGGGCTTGAAGGCAACCTGTGCCGCTGCACCGGCTACATCAACATCGTCAAGGCGGTGAAGCAGGCGGCCAAGACGATGGGTAAGTGATGGTTTTGTAAGTCATTTTTTTTATTGTTATTTTTGGCGACGAACACAGCCTGTCAGCACTCTTACCAAGGCAATAGATCCAATCCGCGTGTGGTTGCACAACCCACGCGGATTTTTCTTGCGCACGCGCTCGCCAGGTGGCCGTAGTCAAATTAGACTCTGTGTCCGTTTGCCAACTCACGAAAGGGGAGCCGTCTCATGCAAAATTTCATTATCCGCGCCGTAGCCCTGATTTCATTTGCGCTGTCGCTGCATCAACCCGCCGCCGCGCAGCAATTGGAGAAGCAGCACTACCATCACAACGAATGGACCAAGGGCCGCTTTTCCGAAGTGGTCACAGTAACAGGGCCTGGCAAGTGGCTGTTTCTCGCCGGCGTGGGCGCGGAGGCCGAGAAGGATGGATCGATACTCCATGTTGGCGATTTCACGGCGCAATGCCGCTATGCCTACGAAAAAATCGGCAAGCTGCTGGCCGCGCACGGCGGCAAGATGTCCGATGTGGTGAAGCTCGTCACCTATGTCACCAATATCAAGGATCGCGATGCGATGAACAAGTGCCGCGCCGAAGCGTTCAAGGGCGGGCCGCTGCCGGTGCACACGTTTCTGGTGATCAGCGAACTCGCGCGCCCCGGCATGATCGTGGAGATGGATGTGACCGCCGTGGTGCCGGCTGGCAAATAATCATGTGTAGTGCGTTTGGCCATTTCCAGCGCCGGTTCTTAGCTCGGTGTATCATTCACTAATGCAACTAGCCACTGGAACTGTCGTGGGCGGTAAAGTCATCGTGGAAGGGGAAACCCTGCCGGAAGGCGCCGTTGTAACCATACTCGCGCGCGAAGCGGATGAAACCTTTGAAGTACCGCCCGAGCTTGAGGCGGTATTGCAGGAATCGATCGCTCAAGCCGAACGCGGCGAGACGATTTCCGCCAAGGAAGTGCTTGCACGCCTGCGGCGAATCGCCTGATTCGAGGCGAATTGCCTGAACTCGGTGCTTCATGTCGAGGTAACGCCGCGCGCCGCGGTTCAGATTGAAACGGCGGCAACGTGGTGGTCGAAAAACCGCCCTGCTGCCCCAGACGCGATTCACGTTGATTTTCAGGAAGCGGTCGCGCTCCTGTCCGTTCAACCAGGCGCTGGCGCAAAATCGCGCTCGCCGCGTTACCCAGAATTGCGCCGCCTTTATTTGTCACGGGTGCGATATCACATTTACTACCACGTGATGCGAGACAAGATTGTCATTCTCGCTTTCTGGCATTCGAGTCGAGGTAGTGGCCCGAGGGTCTAATCCGCGCTCCAAACCGCAGCGTAGACAACCGTTAAAATAGCAAACTGCAATCCGGCTTGTTCGCGTTTTCCGTTCGCTTACTCAAACAAATCAGAAAACCACATGAGTTCCCCCTCCATGGAATTTGACGTTGTAGTTGTCGGCTGCGGCATCGCCGGCCTTGCCGCTGCCGTGGCCACGCAACAAGACGGCGCGCGTGTGCTGGTGTTGGAGCGCGCGCCCGAGGATGAGCGTGGCGGCAACACGCGTTACACCGGCGCGTGGCTGCGCATGAAAAGTGTCGATGAAGTGTCGGACGATTTTACCGACCACTTCGCCGCGAACGCGGGCGGCTATCTTGATCCGTCGCTGGTGCATCAGACGTCAAAAGATCGCGACAACTGGCCGCCCAACCTGCGCGCGATGAGTTTCGCCGACCCAGAGGTGGTGGCGACCTTTGCCGAAGAAGCGCCGCGCACCCTGAACTGGTTGCAGGGCTTTGGCGTGCGCTTCCAGAAACTTGAAGTGCCGTTTTTGACATCCGTACAGCCGCGCATGGCGCCGCACGGCGGCGGCTTCGCGCTGGTCGAGGCGCTCGCCACCGAATATGAAAAAAAAGGCGGCGAGATCCGTTATCTCACCGCGGCGCAGTCGTTGATTCAGGATGAAAACGGCGCGGTCATCGGCGTGCGCGCCACCGGGCCGGGCAACAAGCCGCTCGAATTTCGCGCGCGCGCGGTGATCCTCGGCTGCGGCGGCTTTGAAGGCAACGCTGAAATGATGACGCGTTACATCGGTCCGCGCGCGCTCTATCTGCGCTCGATGTCGCTGGGCTGTCACTACAACAAGGGCGAAGGCATCCGCATGGCGCTCGACATTGGCGCCGCACCCTGCGGCGACTTCGGCAGTTGGCATGCGTCCCCCATGGACCCGCGCTCCGATCGCGCCGGCCCGTCGATCTACATCTACCCGCAAGGCATCCTCGTCAATCAGCACGGCCAGCGCTTCACCGACGAAGGGCCGGGGCCGACCGACGAAACCTACGAAGGTGTCACGCGCGAAATCAACGCTCAGCCCGGCGGCATCGCCTATGTCATCCTCGACACCACGGTGGCGAAAGTGCGGCACCCCGAATCGGTGGTGCGCAGCGAAGTGCCGCCCTATCAAGCCGATACACTGGCCGGTCTTGCGCAGCAACTGAAAATCCCCGCCGACGCACTCGAAGCCACGGTCGCCGCCTACAACGCCGCGTGCGTGCCGGGGCGTTACAACGAAGCCGACATGGACGGCCTCGCCACGCGCGGCGTCAACCCGCGCAAATCGAACTGGGCGCGCCCGATCAAGGCGCCGCCGTATATCGCCTACCCCATCATTGCCTCAGTGGTGCTGACCTTCGGCGGCCTGCGAGTCACGCCGCAAGCGCGGGTGGTGAATCAGCAGGGTGATGTGATTCCGGGTCTGTATGCGGCGGGCGAGACCATGGGGTTGTATTATCGCTCTTACACTGGGGCGACTTCGGTGTTGAAGGGGGCGGTGTTTGGGCGAATTGCCGGCATCGATGCGGCAAGAAAATTACACGCCTGAAATTGTCTTTTCCGCAAAAAATGCCGAGTGGGTGGCGCTTCCGGGGATGCTGCTAAAAAACGCAATTCTTAAAATTTAACCGCACGTTACGCGTACAAGCCGTAACTTGCACTTTCTCTTATTCATCACGCGCTACACGTGGCGCGCGGTATCCAGCCACTTAACAAGGAGTGAGTCATGTCAGGAAATGTCGCAATCATCACCGGAGCGGGTTCCGGTATCGGCGCGGCAAGCGCAGTGCTGCTTGCCAGCCACGGCTGGAACATCGTCATCAACTACGCGAGCCGCATCGACAACGCGAAGGCGGTGGCGAAGGCGTGCGAGGAAGCCGGCGGGCAGGCCCTGCTGTGCAAGGCCAATGTCGCCGAGGACGCGGATTGCCGGCGCATGGCCGCGGAAGCGATGGCGAAGTGGGGACGCATCGACGCGCTGGTCAATTCGGCGGGCACCACGAAGTTTGCCGACCACGCCGATCTTGAAGCGTTAAGCGGCGACGATTTTGTCGACGTGTACCGCATCAACGTGGTGGGGCCATGGCAAATGACGCGCGCCGTGTTGCCGCACATGAAGGCGGGCGGTCGCGGCGCCATCGTCAACATTTCCTCGGGCGCCGGCATACGCGGCACCGGCAGTTCGGTGGCCTACGCCACGTCGAAGGCGGCGCTCAACGCCATGACCATGTCGTTCGCGCGCAACCTCGGCCCGGAAATCCGCGCCAACGTGGTGTGCCCGTCGATGGTCACAGGCCGCTGGTGGCTCGAACACCTGGGCGAGGAAAAATACGAGACGCAGTTCACCAACTTCGCCAACTCCACGCCGCTCAAGCGCCGCGTCAATCCCGAGAACGTTGCATCGGCGGTGGCGTGGCTGATCGAGGGTGCCGATGCCGTCACCGGCCAGGTGCTGGTGGTGGACGCGGGCGCGGCGCTTGGCGCGCCGGCGCGGAGAAAATAAGCTGCTGTGTCGCGATGCGTGGGAGTCGATACTGTTTTTTTGATGGTTCAAACCCGCGTCTCTAATCCACTTTCGCCCCGGAATCTCTCACCAGCTTCGACCACTTGCCCAATTCGGACACGGTGTAGTCGTTGAATTCCTTCACGGTCATCTGGCCGATGTCCAGGCCGATGGCGGTGAATCGCTGCCGCGTATCGGCGTCTTTCAGAATGGCGGTGGTGACGTTGTAGAGCTTGTCCACCACCGGGGCCGGCATGCCGGCCGGGCCGCTCAAGCCCCACCAGGGCTTGATCTCAAAACCGGGTATGGTGTCGGCAATCGGCGGCACTTCCGGCGCCAGTGCGCTGCGGGTGCGCGTTGCCACGCCCAGCGCGCGCAGCCTGCCTTCTTTCACATAGGGGTAGATCACCGGCACGTGGTAGAAGCTCGCGTACACTTGGCCGCCAACCAGATCGGTGAGGCCCTGTGAAAAGTTCTTATAGGGTACGTGAGTGATGTTGATGCCGGCGACGGACTTAAGCAGTTCGCCAGCCATATGTGGCGACGTACCGGATCCGGCGGAGATGTACGTGAGCTTGCCCGGATTGGCTTTCGCATGGGCAATCAGCTCCGCCATGTTGCGCGCCGGTATTTTGGGGTTGACCACCAGCATGTTCGGCGCCGACGTTAGCAGCGTGATATGCGTGAAATCCTTGATGGTGTCGAACGGCAGGCGCCCGTAGAGCGCGGGGTTGGTGGCATGTACCGCGCTGGTGGACAGCGTGATGGTGTAGCCATCGGGCGCCGCACGCGCCACCAGCTCGCCCGCGATATTGCCGCCGGCGCCCGCCCTGTTATCGACGATGATGGTCTGCCCCAGCGCGTCACCGAGCTTTTGCGCGTAGAGGCGCGCCAGCACGTCGGTGGTGGAACCGGTGGAATACGGTACGACAAGGCGGATGGGTTTGGTGGGGTAGCCTTGGGCTTGCACATGCGCCGTGCAGGCGATCATCAATGTGGCCGCGAAACAGGGCAAACGCACTGAAGCAATGTGATGCATGGTATTCAAGTGATCCTCCTGAAATTGTTTCGTGGGTTAATCCGCGTTCATCCGCGAAATCTGTGTCGAGGTTTTTGACGTTAATGCACTTCTACGATTGCTTTTTCAACGCAAATGAAGCAAATCACACATTGCCCGCTCACTTCACTCTATTGATCTTTTCAAAATACATTACACCGTTCGAGCCTGTCGAAGCCCTGCCACCCTTCGACAGGCTCTGGGCGAACGGATTTGGTTTGTCACGAATTATGAAAACATCAATAATTCAGCCCTGACGATGGCGGCGCCTTCAGCCATCGCCTTCAGTTTGCCAAACGCCACCTCGCGCGGCAAATATTTCATGCCGCAGTCGGGCGCGGCGATCAGGCGCTCGGCGCTGACATGCTTCAGGCCATTGCGGATGCGTCCCGCGATCTCTTGCGCGCTTTCAACGCGCGCGCTGCCCAGATCAATGACGCCGAGCAGAATCGTCTTGTTCGACAGATCTTTCAACATGCCCAGATCGAGCGCCGGTTGCGCGCACTCGATTGAAATCTGCTGGGCCGCGCTGTCGGCCAATTCGGTGAGAAACGAGTAACCCGCGGGTTTTTGCCCGGGCACCACTGCCGCGTAGCCAAAGCACAGGTGCACCACGGTGGTCGCCGTCACGTCTTGCAGCGCACGATTGATTGCCTTCACCGCAAAGCGCCGCGCGGCTCGCGGGTCGTTGCGCAGCCACGGCTCGTCGATCTGGATCACATCCGCGCCGGCGGCCTGCAAGTCGAGCGCTTCCGCGTTGACGGCCTCGGCAAAAGCCATGGCCATTTCTTCCTTGTCTTTGTAAAACTCGCCCGCTGCCTGCTGCGCCATGGTGAACGGGCCGGGCAGCGTGATTTTTATTTTGTGTTCAGTGTTGGCGCGCAGGAATTGCAGGTCGCGCACTGTCACCGCGTTGCGGCGGCGTATTGGCGCAAACACGCGCGGCACCTCGGTCTTGCGGCCAACGGTGTTGGTGATGATGGCCGGGCGATCCATATCCACACCGTCGAGCGCGGCGACGAAGTAGTTCGAGTAACTTTCGCGGCGGCACTCGCCATCGGTGATGATGTCGATGCCGGCGTGCTCCATATCGCGAATCGCCAGCCGCGTGGCGTCGTCCTGCGCCGCCTGCAAATGTTCGGCGGGGATACGCCATAGTTGATGCAGATTGACGCGCGGCACACCCTTGGAGAGCAATGCGCGATCCACCAGCCAGTCGGGCTGCGGATAACTGCCTACTACCGTGGTGGGAATAAGAGTCACGCGTAACTGGAGTCGTAGACGAATTTCCGCAGCCCGATCCGTCGCTTAACCCCGCGCCACAATTTCCCCGGTGCGCTTCGCATTAACCTTGATCACATGCTGCTGATAAGCCGGGCGTGCCGTCAGCCGTTCGTACCAGGCGCGCACGTTGGGGTGCGCGGGCACTGCTTCCTTGGGCGTCCAGTGGAACCAGCGGTGCGTCAGCGAGCCCGCCGGGATATCTGCCATGGTGAATTTATCGCCGCACAGGTACTGCTTGCCGGCGAGATGCCGTTCGAGGATGTCCAGCCACTGCAACTGAGCCTTGGCCGCGGCCAAAATGGCGTTGGGGTTTCTCTTCTCCGCGGGGCCGAAGTAATGCTGCAGATAGACGCCGTTGAATTGCGCGAAGTTAAGCGAGCTCCAGTCCATCCACTTTTCCGCATCGGCGCGGCCACGCGGCGTGTCCGGGCACAGATTGCCCAGACTGTGCTTCATGCACAGATAGCGCACCACAGCGCCCGATTCCCACAGCGTCCAGCCGTCTTCCTCTTCGAGCGTCGGCAGCCGTCCGTTCGGGTTCTTGCTTCTGTACTGCGGGTCGTCATTGCCGCCGAACTCGCCGCCCCAGTCGATGCGCTCGTGCGCAATGCCGAGTTCGCCTATGCACCACATCGCCTTGATGACGTTCGAGCCGTCGGCCCGTCCCCAAATTTTCAGCATGTTGTTTCCTTGGTTTGGTTGTTGAATTCTCGATCAGTATAACCAACGGTTGGGTCGCTTGTGCATGCTGGCCGGCGTATGGGAGCAGTTCAATGTTATTTGGAAGTGCAAAGGGTTCAGCAATTCAAGGAGACTCCTTCCCCCTTGACGGAGGAAGGCTGGGATGGGGGTGAAATGGCCGCATCCCGCTCTTGGTGCACGATTCCCGCGCTTGTCGCTACTCGGCTTCAAACTCACTGGCAAGTATCTTGCGCACCTCGTCAGGCGGAATCGCCCACGCGCCCGCCTGGTAGCGTTTGATTCCGATGGGCGCCAACTGCTGCCGCAGCTCGGCCATTTTAATGCCGATGGCGAGCGGGTCCATGATGATCGCGCCGTCAACCTCGCGTATGCCCTGGTCGATCAGCCATTGGCTGAGATACAGCCCGGCGGGATACAGTGCCGTCGCGCCGCGCGCCACCAGCGGTTTCGCCACGCGCATGAACTCTTCGATAAAAGGCTGCGGGTTGTTCCACAGGTTCGCGTAGTCGGTGAACGCAAAATCCACATAGCCGCTGGGGGCCATGCGCTCCGTCAGCTTGTAGCGCTCGGCCAGCGCCTGAAAGAAGTGATGCAGCCGAACGTTATTGACGATGAACGCAAAGTTCGGCGCCAACTGGCTGTAGTAGGCGAGCGTGGCCTGCGTCATGAAGACGACCGGAATATCGACCATCTCGCGCAACTCGTTGTAGCCCAAGTCGAGGCATTGCGTGACGAAGACGTCGAACCCTTCCTTCTGCGCGCGCATGGCGCTACGGATGGTTTCGTGCGCGACGAAATGCAGGTGCGTCATGCTGCGCGCCGCGCCGGGATAATTTTTGCCCAGATTCGGAAACTCGACCACGGTGCCCGCGTTCGCCACGCGCCGAGCGTGGCGTTTGAGCGAATCGTAGTAGGGCTTGTAGATGTCTGATGTGCCCAGCGGTGTGCCGCTTTGTATGCAGATTTTCATTTTGGAGCCTTGTAATTCCCGTGGAGTGGTTGATTGTATCTGAGGGTGCGCACCCCGCCGCAACTGTCATTCCCGCCCCCGACTAAAGCATTCGAGGGCAGGCTCCAGTGGGAATCCATAGGGAGTGCCCTATGGCGCTGTGTTATGGGTTCCCGCCTGCGCGGGAACGACAGTAGTGGTTTATCACCTCACCGACGCGCCGCCGCGGCAATCCAAACACATGCCGCGCAAATGCTGCGGCATCCGCATCAAAGTTGCCATAAGCAAAGCAATCCGCAACTTTCTCAATCAACTCCGCATCGCTCAATGGGTCTCCCGCATCGCCGCGCGCAGTGTTCACGCGCAACTCCAACACGTGTCCATCGGCAAGTTCAATACGCACGTGTGACCAGCGCGGCAGTATCGCGCCTGGTGCTTCCTGCAAGCTGACCTTCGGCAACAACGCGCGGATTTCGGGCCGCATTACCTGCGCATCGTCAAAGCTCGCCAGCCGGATCGCACCATCCGTCAGCGCGGCGGCCATGCAATAGGCCATGTTGAACTTGGCTTGCAGTCCGTTCATCGGTGGCCGAGGCAGCAGGGCATCCAGTCCGCCGGCGCTATTCGTGATTGCGATTTTTGTTACGTTGGCGGGTGTCAGTGCGTGCGCCTTGCGCAACGCGAGCAGTCCGTCGAGCGCGCGATGTATCGCGTAACAGCACGGGTATTTTTTGATATCGATGCCCATGGCGTCGATTTCCAGCGGCAGGGTGCCGAGGGTGGCCAGCGCAGGCGACATATCTTCCCCCGACGCATACAGCGCGAGATAACCGAATTTGCCGTCGATGGCATCGGGTGATGCGGTGAAGCCCGCCCGCGCCATCAACACGGCGCGTACCGCTGCCGCGTTGCATTGCCCCGCCTGAAATGATTTCGCCATCGCACCAAAGTTCTGGCGGCTGCCCGCGGCTTGTGCCACGGCCAGCCCCAATGCGTGGGAGGTTTGGGTTTCGCTCAGCCCCAGCAGCACGCTGCACGCCAGCGTGGCGCCCAGCACGCCCAGCGCCGAGGTCGAATGCCAGCCGCGGCTGTAATGCGGCAGCGCCATCACCCGCGCGAACTTCGCCATCAGCTCAAAACCCGCGAGGTAAGCGGTGCTGAATTGCTCACCCGTGGCATCATTACTTTGCGCCAGCGCACACAGCGCGGGCGCCATCGCCACGCTGATATGGCCGCGCATCGGTGTCATCACATCATCGTAGTCGAGCACATGCGCGGCAACGCCGTTCACAAAAGCCGCGCCTTCGGGATGCATGGTTTCGCCGGTGGCCCAAACCGTAGCTTGGCCGGCGCCGGAAGCCCCGCGCATGTAATCGGCGGCCTGGCGTGGCGCGTCATCACCACGCCCGGCAATCGCGCAGGCAATGGTGTCGAGCAGCGCGCGGTACGCCTGACGGCGCTGCGCGGCGGTAAGCGGCGCTGACGCTGACCCCGAGGCAAAGCGCGCCGCGAAAGCGGCGATCTCGCCACTGGCGGCGCTCATTCCTCGGCCTTGATGTTGGCCGCCTTTGCCACCTTGCTCCAGCGCGCGAATTCCTGCTTGAGAAACGCGGTATATGCCTCGGGGCTGGCGGAGAGCATCGGCTCCACGCCGCCGACGAGAAATTTCTCCTTGAGGTCGGGCGCTTGCACGGCCCTGGTCACCGCGCCGTGCAGCCGCTCGACGATGGCGCGCGGTGTTTTCGCGGGCGCGATGATGGCGTACCAATTCGATGACTGCATCGCGGGCAGGCCCTGCTCCGCCACCGTCGCCACGTCGGGCAGCAGCGGGCTGCGGCGCTCCGGCGTGATCGCCACCGCGCGCAGCTTGCCGGCCTTCACCGACGGATAAAGCACCGGCAGATCCATCACCATGCCTTGCACATGGCCGCCGAGCAGATCGGTCAACGCCGGACCGCCGCCCTTGTAGGCGACAGCCTGTACGTTGATGCCGGCGGAGAGCTTCATCAACTCGACCAGCATGCGCGTGGCGCCGCCCGCGCCCGCGGTGGCGAAATCGAGTTTGCCCGGCTGCGCCTTGGCGAGTGCGATCAATTCCTTCAGAGAGCGCGCCGGCAGCGAAGGATGCACGACGATCAACACCGGGTTCATCGCCACCGTGGAAATGCCCGCGAAATCGCTCACACTGTTGTACGGCACCCTGGCGTAGGTAAACGCCGTCATCACCAGCGGGCTTAATCCGGCAAGACCGATGGTATAACCATCCGGCGCGGCCTTGGCGACAAAGTCAGTGCCGATCATGGCGTTCGCACCCGGACGATTCTCGACGATGAATGTCGCGCCGAGTATCTCCGTGAGCTTGGGCGCGATCATTCGCGCGAGGATGTCGTTGGCGCCGCCCGGTGGAAAACCGATGACCAGACGCACGGGTTTGGCGGGGTAGGTGGCTTCTGGCGTCTGCGCGAGAGCAGTGCTCGCGGCAAGCGTAAGCGCGAGTGCGAAACAGTGCTTAGTGTTGAATTTTGAGTGTTGAGTGAAAACCGCCCTGACTCGCGAGCGCGGGCCACTCAACACTAAACACTTAATACTCAACATTGCCTTACCCATCCGCCTTGATGCCCGCGATCTGAATCACCTTGCGCGCGCGCTCCGTCTCCTCGCGCATGAAGCGCGCGAACGCCTCGGGCGTGCCCGGCTGCGCTTCCGCGCCCTGCGCGGCGAGGCGCTGTACGGTGTCGGCGTCGGCGAGCACGCGCGCGATTTCCTGGTTGAGTTTGCCGATGATGGCTGCGGGCGTTTTCATGGGCGCGGACACGCCGGTCCAGGTCACGGCCGCGTAGCCCGGCACGCCGGCTTCGGCCACGGTCATGATGTCTGGCGCGGCCTTCGCGCGCCGCGCGCTGCCCACCGCGAGCGCGCGCAGCTTGCCGGTTTTCACGTGCGGCAGCATGGTCGGCATGCTGTTCAACATGACATGCACCTGCCCCGAAATCAACTCGGTGACCGCGAGCACCGCGCCTTTATACGGCACGTGCATCATGTCGGTGCCCGTCATCGACTTGAAAAGCTCCATGCCCAAGTGAATCGGCGAGCCGCTGCCCACCGTGGCGTAATTGAGTTGACGCGGCTTCGCGCGCGCGAGCGCGATCAGCTCCTTCACCGATGTGACCGGCACCGAAGCGTTCACCGCCAGTATCGTCGGGTTGATCGCGAGCAGCGTGACGGGTGCAAAATCCCGCGCGGGGTCGTACGGCAGCTTCGCCATCAGCAGCGGATTGATCACCATGCCCGTGCCGCTGGCGATGAGCAATGTGTAGCCATCCGGCGCGGCACGCGCAACGATTTCGGTGCCGATCACGCCGCCGCCCCCGCCGCGATTGTCGACCACGAACTGCTGGCCCCACGCGTCCGAGAGCTTCTGCCCGACGGTGCGCGCGATGAGATCGATACCGCCGCCGGCGGGGAAGGTCACCAGCAGCCGCACCGGGCGCGCGGGATACGTACTGTCCGCTGCATGTACGGGGGTGGCGCTCACGCACAGCGCTGCAAGCGCCAGCGCCGCACGCACGGATGCGGCACGAGGATCACGCGGCTGCCGCGCGCCACAGCGCGGACAAAAAGTTTCGCGATTGCCAATGGGTTGATTGCAGTCGTGACAGCGGCGTAAATGATTTGCCATGGCGCGGGATTTTACACCGCGCATGGCCGGCGACACCTTGCCGCGGCCGCGGATAAACTTTCAGCGTGATTGAAGCCGAGCAACTGAATCGCGCGCGAGATTTATTCGGCCCTGATTCCCGCAAGCTTCACCAGCCGGGCATTTTCGACCATCTGTCTTTGCATGAAGGCGCCGAATGCCTCGGGCGTGGTGGATTGAGGTTCGAGTCCTTGCGCGGCGAATCCCTCGCGCACCTGTGTCGAGTTCAATGCGGTTATGGCCGCGCTGTTCAGGCGCGCGATGATTTCTTTAGGCACGGCGCCGGGCGCAAGCAGGCCGTTCCAGTTCGGGCGGTCGTAGCCCGGCAGCGCCGATTCGTGCAACGTGGGCACCTCGGGTAACTGCGCCGAGCGCTTGGTGGATGTAACCGCCAGCGCACGCAGCCGCCCGGCGCGCAGCAACGGCAGCGAGGCCGGCGGCGTGGCATAACTCATTTCGATCTGCCCCGCTGCGGTGGCCACCACGTTTTCAGCGGCGCCCTTGAACGGCACGTGGATGATCTTGACGTTGGCCATCTGGTTGAACAATTCGCCCGCGAGATGGTGCGTGCCCGCCACGCCCGATGAGCCGTAGCTCAATTTCCCGGGTTGGTTGCGTGCCAGGGCTATCAGTTCCTTCGCGTTGCGTGCAGGCAAGGACGGATGCACCACCAGCACAAAGGGCACCGTGGCGAGCAGCGTGACCGGCGCGAGGTCGCGCAACAGATCGTAGGGTAGCTTGCGCAATGCCGGCAGCACCGCGGCCGATCCCGCGTTGACCAGCAGCGTATGACCATCCGGCGTGGAACGCGCCACATGCTCGTCGGCGATGGCGCCAGTGGCGCCCGTGCGGTTCTCCACGACGACCGTCTGGCCGAGTATCTCCGTGAGCCGCTGCGCCATGAGGCGCGCGATCACGTCGGTCGATCCGCCCGCGGCAAAGCCCACGACGATGCGCACGGATTTCGAGGGGAAAGTTTGCGCTGATGCAGGCGCCGCGCACAGCCACATTGCCGCCGCTGTGATTATCAGCGGCAGCAGTGGTTGACTCGTGGCCGCGCGTTTCAGATGCGCCGCCACAAGCCGCCGAAGGCCGGGCCAGGTAATCAGCCCTGCGATCATTTCTTCCGTGCCGGCGTTTTCATTTTCGCTGCCGCGGGCTTTGCACCCTCCTTCGGCGGAATAATCGGCAACACCAGGTAAGAAGGCTTGCTCTTGCCGCTGTAAATGGTGTTCAGCGCCTGATCGTTGTAATCGGCGTGGTAGTGCGTGAAGTGCGCGGATGCGTGGCCATCTTTCGGGCCGATGTCGAGGCGCAGCTTGTGGCCCTTTTTGATGACGATCGAAGTCGAAATAACCTCGACCTGGCATTCGACGACTTCGCCTTTTTTCAGCGGCCAGCGTTCGTTGTGCGCGTGATACGGGCGATACGGCAGCGATTTTTCTTTATCCAGTTTGCGATGTGACACTCGCAGCCAGCCCTTGGTGACGCACTCGGTGGGTTCGCCGCGCTGGCCCAACTCCGGCAAGTCTTTACCCTTGGCGTCAATGTTGCGCAGCGTGGCAAAAATATCCATGTCCTGCGACGTGCTCGACACCCACAGGTTCAGCACGATCGGCCCGGTGATTTCGGTGTCGGCTTTCATCGGCGCGGTCTCGAACGTCACGCCGGTGCGGCCGCCGTGATTGTGGCGTCCGCCGGGCGAGGCTTCGTACGTGATCTTTGCATTCTTCGCCGGCGGCGTGGCGAAGATTTTGCCTTCGGCGGATTTGCCATTGCCGGCCTTGGGCTGCGTGGGTTGCAGATAAAATTTCGTCCACTGCGTGCGCGCGAGCGGCCATTCGTTTTCAGTGCGGAACGGATAACGCTTCAACGTGCCGCCGGTGCGGATTTCGAGTTTGACCGGCGGTTCATCCATGATGCCGGTGTTGATGCCTTTCAGCCAATAGTCGAACCAGCGCAGTTGCTCGATGCGCGCTTCCTCGGCGTGAAACGGGTGATAGTGCGAGCCGGTGTGTATGCGCAGCTTTTTGTGCTTGGACGCCGCGTTGAGATAACCCTCGGTGTTGCCGCGCAAATGCAGTCCGTGCCCCCCCCAGTTGCCGACGCTATACACCGGCACGGTGATCTTGTCCCAACGCGCGCTCTTCATGCGCCACCAGTCAGAGTCGAGATCGTTGCGCATGTAGTTCCACAACTGGTTATTGTTGAACGCTTCCGGGTTGTATTTGTCCGGCTTGCCCAGCAGATGATGCGCGGCCTGCATCCACCACCAGCTCACCAGAAAGCCCGACGCGAAAATGCCGCCGTGATAGGCCTGATCGCGATACTGATCGGCGCGGCCTTCCCACGGCATGATGGCTTTCAGCGATGGCGGTTGCAGGCTTGCCACGCGCCACTGAAAATTCGCGTGATACGAAATGCCGA
>CAMDLH010000094.1 GCA_945901405.1 Bordetella parapertussis
CGATGCACCCACCGCGCCGCCCAGGCGCGCCGCGAGTTGACCCAGAACGGAAAACCCATCCGCGCCACCAAGGCCGCGCCCGCCCGACACGATCACTTTCGCGTCGTCGAGAGTGGGGCCAACGTGCGCGTCCGGCGCATCCACGGATATGCGTGTAACCGCAGTGGATGCCGGCGTGGCGGCAATGTCCAGCACCTCGACTTTCACCTGTTGCGCCACGGCTGCAAATTCGTGATTCAGAAACGATTTTGGTTTCACCGTCAGCACGGCCAGTGCAGAAGAGCATTCAAGAACTTCCAGCGCCTTGCCGCCGTATATCGGCCGCACATACGCCAGCGATCCGGACGCCGTGGCTTCAAAGCCGCAACAATTGCTGACGAAGCCGGCCTTGGCGCGCACCGCGAACCTTGGCCCGGCCTGCATGCCAATTTCGTCCGCCATGAGCATGACGAGTGCGGGGTTAAGCAGTTTGCAGACTTTTTCAAGCACGTCGGGCAGCTTATCTATATCGGCAACGAGTGCGCCCAGCCGATAAACCCTGTGCGCGCCGGTAAAATCCGCCACGCCGTCATTGAAATTTTCTCCAGTGACCAGCACGTCAATTTCAGCGGATCGAATGCGCGCGGCGGCATGCGCGGCACGCATCAATTCATCGATCTGGTCACCCGTGCCGGTTGAGGCTGCGACAAGCAGAATTCTCACGCGGGTACTCCGGGCGCGGGCAGACAGCGGCGTATGTATTGCGCCAGCGCCCTCGCCTGCTCTTGCGGCGTGCCCTCGATGCGCTGACAACTGCGCTCCATCACCGGCACGTAGCGGCGCAACACACGCAGCGGTTGCGTGATCGTGGCGTCAGTCGAGGGACACAGCGCATCTGCGTCGAGCATGTCCATTGCGGCGCGGTGCGCCAGCATTACATCTTTCATCGCCAGAGCACGCGGTATGTTGCTGCTCGCGTTGGTGACGCTCGCCACAAACGGCGTGGTGACTTTCAAAACTTCGTAGCCAGCCGTTGTCTCGCGCCGGCACAACCACCCATGCTCGCCGCCCTCGATATGCACGATGTTCGCAATGAACGGCAAGCCCAGGTGCTCCGCCAACGCGGGGCCGGTCTGTCCTGTTCCGTTGCCAGAACTCGTGCGCCCGCACAACACTATTGCCGCGCCGCCATGGTGTTTTACGCCAGCGCACAGCAGTTCGGCGGTGGACACGTTGTTGTTGCCGCGACGAACAAGTGTCGCGTGGTCGGCTTTCATGGCCAGGGCATGACGCAGCACTTCGTCCGCTTCCTCCGGGCCCACGGTCAGCGCTCGCACCTCGCCGCCAAACCTGGCACGGTATTGCAGCGCTACTTCCAGAGCGATTTCATCAAACTGATCGATGCAATAGCGCGGAAACGACACCTTCACTTCGTTGGTGGCAGGGTCGATGCGAAAGTCCTTGGTTGACGCATTCCAGTCCAGCGCCTGCTGAACACACACGATGATCTGCATGGACTAACGTTTTAAGCGCCGGCAGCGTTGGGCTGCGCGAGCGATGCAGCCTGCTTGCCGGCAAGACGACCGAATACCAATGATCGCAACAACGACGCGCCGCCGGGATAGTTGTCGTGAAAAAGTCCGCCGATCAGTTCACCCGCCGCATACAAACCCGGTATGGCGCGATCCTCGGTGTCGATCACGCGCGCGCGTTCATCGACCTTGATGCCGCCCAAGGTAAACGTGATGCCGCCGGTAACCGGGAACGCAAAATACGGTGGCGTATCAAGCGGCAATGCCCAGTTGGACCTCGGCGGGTTGATGCCTTGGGTGCGCTTGCCGTCACGGCGCTCCGGATCAAACTCGCCGGGCTGCACCGCGGCATTGTAGGCATCGACCGTGGCCTGTAGTTTGTCGACCGGGATCCCGAGATTTTGCGCGAGCCGCGCAATGGAACTCGCGTGCAGCGGCTCAAACTCGCGATGCAGGCAATAGACCAATTCGCGCTCGGCAAGCTTGGCGTCAAACAAACAATACGCAATTGAGCCGGGCTGCGCCAGTATCGCCTTGCCGTATTTAACATAGGTCACATCAAAAAAATCCGCGCCCTCGTCGACAAATCGTTCGCCATCGCGATTGACCATCACGGTGTACGGGTAGGAATTGATGTTGGTCTCGCCCGCCTCCACCGGCTCGGAACGCGCGTCCATCACCGCCGAATGAAAGCCGCCCCAATCCCCCGTGGATTGCCCGCCCAGCGCCACGACCATGTTGATGCCGTCGCCGGTGTTGTACTTGGAGCCGCGCACAATCAAACTCGTGGCCTCGCGGCCCAGATATCGCACGCGCATCTCGGTATTCGCCTGAAAGCCGCCTGTTGCCACGATCACCGCGCGCGCATGCATGTCGGTATAGCCGCCGCGCGTGCGTGCCCGCACGCCACACACACGGCCATCGCCATCCAGCAGAAACTCGGTTGCCTTGGTCTCGAAGAGGCAATTCACACCGCGCTGCGCGAGCCTTGGATACAGGCTCTCCACCAGACCGTAGCCGTTACCGCGCACGTGATAAGACATTTTGCCGCCGCGCAGATCCGGGCGCTCGACGCTCGGGTCAACCAGAGGCGCACCCAACCCAATCAACCACTGCACGTCGGCTTCGGCGTTGCCATAGAGCACACGCGCAAGCGCTCGATTCGCACGCCCCTTGGTCATCTGGTCGAGTTCTTCCATCAGCGCGGCGGGCGCGAACTCGGCGGTCGGGCAGCGCAATGCACCGCCTGAAAATCGCGTATTGCCACCGCGCGATGTCTCTGGCGCCTTGTCGATAAGCGTTACCGCCGCGCCGCATTCCCTCGCCGACAACGCCGCGGACATGCCCGCAAGCCCGCTGCCCAGCACCAGCACTTCATGATTTTCTTTTTGAACCGATTCGGTGTGCACGGGCAATTGATCTACTCCAGACAATGACGGAAGCGGAAATTTTATCAATACTACAATTTCAGGTTTGCGGCTTTCACCAGCGTGGACCAGCGCTTGATATCCGTTTGCAGGAATTCGGCAAACGCTTTCGTTGATTCAATCGAAACCGGATCGACGCCGAAGCCCAGCAGCTTGTCCTGCGTCTCCCGGCTGCGCAAGATCTGCACGAGTTCCTGGTTGAGCCGCGTGCTGATCGCGCCCGGCACGCCCGTGCGCGCCATGATGCCGAACCACGCGGAAATGTCGAAATCCGCGAAGCCGAGTTCGGCGATGGCCGGCACATAAGGCGCGAGTGGTGAGCGTTTCAGACTCGAAATCGCCAGCGCGCGCAAGCGGCCTTGTTTCACCAGCGGCAGCACGGCGACGACGTTGGAGAATCCGCACGCCACTTGTCCGCCCAGCAGATCCGTTAACGCCGGTGCGTTGCCCTTGTACGGCACGTGCAATAGCTTCATCTTCGCTTCAATGGATAGCGCCTCCATCGCCAGATGCCCTGAGGTTCCCGCGCCGGAGGATGCGTAAGTCAGTTGCTCGGAACGCGCTTTAGCCAGCGTAATGAATTCACGCACCGTGCGCGCGGGCAACGAAGGGTGCACCACCAGCACCTGCCCCGCTTTCGCGATCAGCGCGACAGGCTGAAAGTCGGCGGCGAAATCGTACGGCAGTTTCGGATTGATGGCATGGCTGATGGCGTTGGTGCTGGTGGCCATCAGCAGCGTGTAACCGTCGGCCGGCGCCTTGGCCGCCGCATCCGTGCCGATTTGTGCACTTGCGCCGGGACGATTGTCGACCAACACCGTTTGCCCCAGCGCCGCGCCGAGCCGTTCCGCCATCAGGCGGCCGATGATATCGGTGGAGCCGCCCGGCGGATACGGCATGATCAGCCGCATGGACTTCGCGGGATAGGTCTGCGCCTGCGCGCCCGCAACCGCGAACAACAGCGCAAACGCGAAGGTACGCAATTGCACCTTTAACACACCAGCGCTTGAGCGAGCGTGCGCATGTTCCTGACCGCGGCTATATCACGCAGCGACTTCAAGGCGTGCTTCGCCTTTTCTTCGCCGAAATACACGGCGCTTTGGCTGATGAATTTATCGTCTATCGCATCGCGCGGAATAGCGGTAACACGGCCCGGCGGATATTCACTGAGCAATGAATGAATCTCGCCGCTGTTCATTTGCACCGTGACCAGATGCGGCCAGCAGCGTGGAAAATCCTTTTCGAGAACATCGTCGTGCAGCACCCGCACTTTTTGCATCAACGCCAGCGCGCGCGGGTCGCCGCGTTGATAGTTGACGATATCGGAGAGCTCCACTTTTTCTTTTACCATGGCCAGCGCGATGGTGTATTGATGACTCACCACCGCGTCAAAAGACGAATTGAGCGCGGGCCGGCTGGACACTTCGATGGATTGCTTGAAGGTGGCAAGCGTGATTTCCTTGATGGCGGACGGATCGATGCGATGTTTACGCTTGAGCGCGATGGCCGCCTCGATAGGCCCGTGCACGAAGCGGCAGGTCGGGTACGGCTTGATGGTGATCTTTGCAAATTCGAAAGAATCGCCCAGCCCATCGGTCAGGCGATCCAGGTTGTGCTGCGGCGCCATCACCGCGCAAAAACCCATGGGCCCTTCGAGTATCGCGGGCGGTCCGCACACGCCATCGGCGCGCAACTGCGCCACCATCACCCCCGATTGCGCGGCGCGCGCGCCGTGAAACGCCGAATCAAACATGGAGCCATCGATCTGGTGCTGACGCAAACCGCCGGCCGTTGCGCCGGCAAGGCCAAACGCCTCTGCGGTGGCCGCTGCATCCAATTTCAGAATGCGCGCTGCTGCCGCCGCCGCGCCGAACACCGTACAGGTGCCGGTATTGTGAAAACCGCTGGCATAGTGGCTGGGACTCACCGCAGCGGCCACGCGCGCGGAGACTTCATAACCCGCGATCACGGCCGACAAAAAAGTTTCGCCATCGATCTGGTGTTTTTCCGCAAGCGCCAATGCCGCCGCGACCACCGGGCTGCCGGTGTGCATGGTGCCCGGCTCGTAGGTATCGTCGAAGGTGTGTATGCGCCCATGCAGGGCGTTGATGAATGCCGCGTTCGCCGCGGGCAGCCGCTGGCTGGTGCCCACCACCGCCGCATCATCACCGGCGCCCCACAGCGCCGTCGCGCGCCGCGCGCCCTGACAGGCCTCCATGTTAATGCCGGAGTACATCACGCCGATGATATCGACTACATGGTCGATGACCTTCTCGCACAACCCGCCTTGCAAGTCGCGCCAATTTACGCTCGAGGCAAATGACGCCAGCCGCTTTCCGTGTTCCATGCTTGTTGTCTCCATCAAAGGCTGAGCGCTGGCGCCAGCTTGCGCCAGCGCTCGATGTCGCTGCGCAAATATTTCGCGAATTCGGCGGGCGTGCCGCCAACAACTTCCGCGCCGTCGGCGGTGAGCCGGTCACGCACGTCCTGCGCCTTGATCGCCTTGACCATCTCGCGATTGAGCAAATCAATCGTCTGCGGCGCTACGCCCGCGGGCAGCAAGGCGCCGTACCACGAGCCTGATTCGTAGCCAGGAATACCCGCTTCCGCTACGGTGGGCAACTCAGGCATCACGTGCAGACGCTTGCTGCTGGTTGCAGCCAGCACGCGCAGGCGGCCGGCTTTTACCAGTCCTTGCACGGAGATCAGATTGTTGAACAGAATCTGCACGTGCCCGCCGAGGATATCCGCCACCGCGGGCCCGCCGCCCTTGTACGGCACATGCACGATATTAATTTTCGCCAGATGTTTGAATAGTTCACCAGCAAGATGCGTCGCCGACACGCTGCCGGCGGAGGCAAAGTGCAATTCGCCGGGGCGCTTGCGCGCGAGGTCCACCAGCTCGCGCACGGATTTCGCGGGGACGCTGGGATGCACGATCAGCAAATAAGGCGAGATCGCCAGCAGCGAGACCTCGGCAAAATCCTTGAGTGGATCGTAGCGCAGATTCTTTTGCACGGCGGCGTTGATCGCATGGCTGTTGGTCATCACCAGTATGGTGTAACCGTCGGGCTGCGACTTGGCGGTCAGCTCCGAGCCTATCATGGTGCCAGCACCGGGCCTGTTGTCCGGCACCACGGGCTGGCCAAATACATCGGAGAGTTTTTGCCCCACCGCGCGCGCAATCGTATCCACACCACCGCCCGGCGGCGCGGGGATGATCATGCGTATGGATCTGTTGGGATACGTTTGCGCAAGGCTGAGCTGGCACGCACTTGCCGCCAGTGCCGTCAACAGAAATAGATGCGCACGTGTCTTCATGGTTGAAACGGCGTCGAAGTTAAATCGGAATCTCAACATCGAGCATGGGCGCGTGCTGCTGCGCGCCGTACACGTCGGTGTCACCCAGATCGCCCGACGATACGTGGCGCGGAATCGTGCCCTTGAAAGCAAACGCAGCCGGATAAGGCGTGAACAAAACATCCTTCGCATCGACGTTATACAGCCGCGCGAACAGCGCTTCGCAAAGCACGCCAGTAGCCAGCACCTTATCGTATAACTCCTTGTTTTCAAACATAATATCGACAGTGACCTCGAACGGCCCGGCGTTCTTGCTCTTGCAGACTTTCGCCAGCTCACTCAGCTTGGGCATCAGTGCACCTCCTCATATTCGGTCGGAAACATCGAGTACGGCGTGTCGGGTTTAACGACGTGAAACACTGAAAATTTATACGTCGGCCCCACTGAAATATCCGACGGCGAAAACGGAAACGCCATGTTGCCGCTTTTGCACAGGCGTCCAGGGAAATCGATTTTCGGAATCACCACGCGCGCGATCGCGAGCACGGCCTTCGCGTCCTCCTCGGTCTGCGACACGACTTCAACCACGATGCCCAGTTCGTGCGACGCGATGTGCTTGACCGGCTCGGCGGCGCCCATCACGCCATCGCGGCCATACACGTGAAACACCAGATGATATTTTTCCGGCGACACGCCAAAGCCCGTGGCGCGCGCCGCTACGTCGTCCTTCACCGATTGCAGATACGAATCGATCTGGCTGATGAGGATCGGATCGCGCGTGCCGCAGATCGTGATCGCTCGAAAACCGATGAACTCAGCACCTTCGAGCTTGATGTCGTATTCGCGGTTGCGCCATTGCATGCCGTAGATGCGCACCGCGCGATCACTCACCGCCTTGAATTCGCAGTGGGTGGCATCGAGCAGGCCACCGGGTTCCTCGTGTATCGTCGGGCTGGCGTTTTCATGCAGACCGTGTGTCGCCACCGACAGCGGCGTGCAGCGGCGCGCCGGATTCGTGGGTTCCACTTCGAGATGATCCGCGCGCACTGTTGCGATCAGGCAGTCGTGCCCTTTGGGCGTTGCAGACGCGGTGCCGCATTCGAGCATCTTGCCCGCGTACCACGACGGCGCCGCCGGCATGCCGCGGCTCATCGCGCAGCCGGCCCACGACGCGGCATCACTGGCGCGTGCCGCCAGCACGACCTGAGCGCCCTCGCCCAGCGCCTTCATGAAAGGCTCGGCGCCCATCATGCCGACGATGCGGTGCGCGCGCTGCACTGTCGCCTCGGTCAGTGTTGGCACATTGCGAAGCGCGCTGATGCGCCCCTCGTTAAGCCAGGTGTTGACCTTGCCCTGCTCCTGATCAGAATGAATCAGCGCCATGCGAAAATTCAATTTATCCTCGCGTGCGATTTCTCGCGCGAGTTCCGCCACCTCCTGCAAATGCGGCTCCGCGCCCGCGCCGCCGCAAGTGCCAATCACCACCGGGATTTTGCGCGGCACCCCCGCCATCAGCATCAGCCGCAGATCGCGCTTCATCGCCTTGCGCGAATTAAGGCACTCGCCCGATCCCAGGTAATACGCGCCCGGATCGGTGCTGCCGCCATCGACGCCGATGAAATGCGGCTTGCGCTCCAGCCCGCGCGCGAGCGACGCCTCCGGAAAACCGTAGCCGAGTATGCTGCTGACGGACAACATGCGGCATTCGTTTGCCTCTGTTGGCATATGCGATTCCTTTTTGACTCAATGTGAAATTTATCCACAGTGTGGGGATGTGGCGAGCGAAATTTTAGCACCACGGCGCGCGATGCCCTGCACGACATTTCACTGTGGCGTGGTGCCGTGCCAACGCTGATGATTACTTGTCGAAGTTGGAATCGAATCCAACAGGCAATGTCCGATGGGTTGTAACCTCAAGCATACTCAAGGGCAGAGAGCCGCCATTTGTTTTGGTTGGCGGTGATTGGCTCAAATCGACCCACTCCAGACGACCGACTTTTCACATTGCGGCCATTCGCGTCCTTGTGGCTGCTGCGCAAGCGATCGCGTACTAATCCGCCTTGATGCCCGCATCCTGGATCACCTTCGCCCACTTTGGAATTTCAGACTTGATGATTGCGGCGAATTCATCGGGCGAATTGCCGACTGAATCGAGACCCAGATCGGCGAATTTAGCACGCAGGTCGGGTAGCGCGAGCGCCTTGCTGGTTTCGAGATGGAGCTTTCTAACAATCGTCGCAGGCGTGCCTGCAGGCACGAAATATCCGTACCAGGCCGAAACTTCAAATCCTGGATAGCCGGACTCCGCGATAGTCGGCACTTCCGCAGCCGCGGCGGAGCGTCGTAACGACGTCATTGCAAGCGCCCGCAGCTTTCCGTCACGCGTGAGTGGCAAAACAGACGATGGGAGGCCGAACATCATCGTGACGCGTCCGCCAAGCAGGTCCGGAAACGCCAACGTCGCGCCTTTGTAGGGGATATGCCTGATGTCGATGCCCGCCGTGGACTTGAACAACTCCCCCGCCACGTGAGGGATACTACCGCTGCCGGCAGAGGCGAACGTGAGCACGCCAGACTGCGCTTTAGCCAAGGCGACCAATTCCTTGACGCTCTTCGCAGGCACGGCGTTATGCGCCACCAACATCAGTGGTGACACTGCAATCTGCGAAACGGGTGCGAAATCTTTTGCCGGATCGTATATCAGCTTTTGCAGACGAGGATTGATGACGATCTGCCCGTTGGTCAGGAGCCCCAGTGTGTAGCCATCCTGCGTTGCTTTTGCGACGCGGTCTGCCGCGATATTACCGGCGGCGCCGGCAGCATTGTCAACCACTGTCGGTTTTCCCCACGCATCGGTGAGTTTTTGGCCTAGCAGGCGCGCAATGGCATCCGGCGTACTGCCGGGCGGGAAACCGACGACGATGCGGATCGGCTTCTCGGGGTAAGTCGTTTGCGCGGCTGGACTCCCCGTTATCAGCAACGCCAATACACCTAACGGGAGACCTGATATCGTCGCGCGTACCATGGCGCCCAGGCTGAGCGAGGCGTTCGGGCAGTCGTTCTTCGTGGAAAATCGCGCGGGGGCGAACGCCAACATCGGCATGGATCTCGCCGCCAAATCGCCACCCGATGGCTATACGCTGAGCTTCACCTCCAGCGCGCTCGCCATCAACCCCAGCCTCTACAAGAAGCTGACTTACGATCCGATCAAGGACTTTGCGCCGATCACGCTCGCGACACTGATTCCCTTCATATTGGTCACCCATCCGTCGGTGCCGGCCGGCTCGGTGCGCGAGCTGGTCACATTCGCCACGGCGCGCCCGCGTCAACTGAGTTATGCGTCGTCCGGCGCCGGCAATGCCACGCATCTGTCGATGGCGCTGTTTGAAAGAATGGCCAAACTCGAACTCATACATGTGCCGTACAAGGGCACGGGCCAGGGCATCATCGATGTCATGGGCGGGCATGTGCAACTCATGTTCGGCGCGATTCCCTCGACCATGCCGCAGGTGCGCGCGCGCAAATTGCGCCTGCTGGCGATCTCCAGCGCGAAGCGCTCGGCCGTGCTGCCCGAAACACCCACTGTCGCCGAGGGCGGCGTGCGCGGCTACGAACTGACCTCGTGGTATGGCGTGCTTGCGCCCGCGGGCACACCTGCCGCGATTGTCGGCCGGCTCAATAGCGAAATGGTCAAGGTGCTCAATCTGCCCGAAATCAAATCGCGGCTGACCGACGAAGGCGCGGAACCCGTGGCGAACTCGCCGCAGGAATTTGCCGCTTTCATACTGTCGGAACGAAACAAGTACGCCGAGGTGGTCAATGCGGCGCGGGTGCCGGTTGAATGAATGCCAGCGTGTCATAGCGAACTTTGCAGTGTCGCCTTACGAAACCAACAACATCACCTGCGGCGAGACGCACCCGGCAGGTTATCGTCAGAACAGGGCGCGCGGCGTGAGCTTCGCCGCCTTCGCCACCCTCGCCCATTTGATGAGTTCCGCGTCGATATGCACGGCCATTTGATCGGGCGTACTGCCGATGGGATTCATCCCCATGGCAAGCAACCTCGCTCGCGTATCGGCAAGCTTAAGGTAGGCTGCGATTTCGCCATGAAGCCGCTCGATGTACGCGCGCGGTGTTCCGCGCGGCGCCAGCATGCCGTACCAGCCCGTCACGTTGTATCCCGGCACACCGGCCTCCGCGACGGATGGAACATCCGGCAGCGTGGGCCAGCGCTCGGCGCTCGTCACCCCCAACGCGCGCAGCCTGCCGGATTCGATATGCGGCATGGCGATTCCCATCGGGCTGAACATCAGCTCCACATGTCCGCCCACGACATCAGTCATCGCGGGCGCGCCGCCTTTGTAGGCGATGAGACGCATATCGACGCCTGCCATCGACTTGAATAATTCGGCCGCGAGGTGAATGGTGTCACCCACGCCCGAGCCGGCGAAGTTCAATTGGCCCGGCCGCGCCTTGGCCAGCGCGATCAACTCCTTAATGGTCTTGACCGGCACCCGCGAATTCACCACCACCACGAAGTTGCTCGCGGCCAGCACGGTGACCGGCGCAAAATCCTTCGCGATGCTATAGGGCAGGCTGGTGTAAACATTGGGATGAATCGTGGCGCCCGAACTCACCATGGCGATGGTGTAGCCGTCAGCGGGTGAACGCGCCACCAGTTCGGTGCCGATGATGCTATCCGCACCGGGCCGGTTGTCCACCGTCACCGGCACGGCCAGGGTTTCGGTGAGCCGCACCCCCACCAGCCGCGCCAGCGTATCGTTGGGGCCGCCCGGCGCAAAACCGACGACTATGCGTATCGCCTTAACGGGGTACGCGGCGCCAGCCGCGGGAGCTTGCGCGATCGCGGGCTGAACCGGAAAACACCACGAAGCCGTGATCAATAGCGGCACAAGCCATTTATGCATGTTCATGCACACCTCTAACGATTGCCCGGCGGCACGGTTGAAATACGCTGCGCCATGGGCAATGCAAACGTAGCCGGCATCTCGCAACTCCAATCCAGCGTATGCCGCCGCGCGCATATGCGCCAGCCGCCGCCCATCTCCTTGCCCGCCCTGCGCAGCCGGTCGAGATAACGCAAGCTGCGCATGGCGATTTGCGGCGACGGGTTACCCGGCCTCACCAGAAAAGCAATGGCATTGGTTTCGGTTTCGGCGGCATCGCCTTCGAGCATGATGTAATTCAGATTCCCCATGAAATGCGTGGTGCACACAATGGCGCCCGCCGCCTTTCGCTTGAACGTATTCATTGTCGCCATCATTTCGGTGATGCCCTTCGTTGGCGCGCGGCCATCGTAATACGCCTCGATATCGTCGGTGAAACAACTACGCACCTGATCCTCCAGGCAACGGTCTATGCCCTGAAAGTAACGCGCCAGCACGTCGTGTATGGCCGCGCGATCGAGCAGGTATTGATTGTGTTCTGCCATGAGTTTCCCTCTCTAAATTCAATCCGCCTTCGCGCCCGAAACCTTCACCACGCGCGCCCACTTGGCGATTTCGCTTTTGATGTGCGCCGCGAATGCTTCAGGCGGTATGCCGCCGGGGGTGGAACCTTCGGCGGACAGCCGCTCCACCACTTCGGGTGACTGCAAGACCTTGGCGATTTCGATGTGCAATCGATTGACGATTGCGCGCGGCGTTCCGGCGGGCGCAACCACGCCCTGCCACGAGGTTGCCTCGTAACCCGGCACGCCCGCTTCCGCGATGGTCGGTATATCATGCACCACGGCCAGACGTTGCGCGCTGGTGATCGCCAGCGCCCTGATCCTGCCGGCACGCACCATCGGCAATGCCGTCGGCACGAGATTGACGCTGGACTGCACTTCGCCCGAGATCACCGCGGTGAGTTGCTCGCCGCCGCCTTTGTAGGGCACATGCACGATGTTGATGCCCGCCATGTACTTGAACATCTCCTGCGCCAGATGATTGCCCCCGCCGCTGCCCGTCGACGCGCAATTGAGCTTGCCCGGCGCCGCTTTCGCCAGCGCGATGAATTCCTTGAGCGAGGCTGCCGGCGTCGACAGGCTCGCCAACAGCAGATACGGACTCATTTGCGTGGTGGTCACCGGCGTAAAATCACGCACCGGATCGTAAGGCAGCTTGCTGTACATGCTGACGTTTGTCGCGAGCGTGCTCATGGTGCCGGCAAATAAAGTGTAGCCGTCAGCCGGCGCCTTCGCCGCCGTAACCGCAGCGATCATGCCCGCGCCGCCCGGACGATTGTCCACGATCACCTGTTGCCCCAGATTGTCCGACAGCATCTTGCTCAGCGTGCGTGAAATTCTGTCGGTGCCGCCGCCGGACACAAAGCCGACAATCAGCCGAATCGGCCGTGTTGGATAAGCCTGCGCATGTGATTGCGCGATTGCGTCATTCACCGACCAGCCCGCGCACACGCCTGCTAGCAGCATTGTGCAAGGGATCAAATGTGGATTTACCATCAATCCGCGCGCGCGCCCGATGTTTTGACGACCCTGGCCCATTTCGCGATTTCGCTTTTGATGTGTATCGCGAATGCATCAGGCGTAATGCCGCCCGCGGTGGTGCCTTCGGCGGCGAGCCGTTCCGTCACTTCGGGCGATTGCAATGCCTTGGCAATCTCGGCGTGCAGACGGTTGACGACCACGCGCGGTGTGCCCGCCGGCGCGACCACGCCCTGCCATGAGGTCGCCTCGTAGCCCGGCACGGCTTCCGCCACGGCGGGCACGTCGGGCGCCACCGCCAGCCGCTGTGCGCTGGTGACCGCCAGCGCGCGCAAGCGGCCACCGCGCGCCTGCGTCAGCGCCACCTGCACCTGTATGCAACTCATTTGCACTTCGCCGCTGATCAGCGCGGTGACCTGCTCCGCCGCGCCTTTATACGGCACATGCACCATGTCAATGCCCGCCATGAACTTGAACATTTCCTGCGACAAATGATTGGCGCTGCCGCTGCCCGCCGAGCCATAGCTGATCTTGCGCGGCGTGTTCTTCGCCACCGCGATGAATTCCTTCAGCGTCGTGGCGGGCAGCGCCGGATTGATCGTGAACAGATACGGGCTCATGGTGGTCACCGTCACTGGCGCAAAATCGCGCACCGGGTCATACGGCAGCTTCGCGTGCATGCTGACGTTGGTGGCAAGCGTGCTGATGCTGCCGGCGAACAGTGTGTAACCATCGGGCGGCGCTTTCGCCACCATCACCGCCGCGACGATGCCCGCACCTCCGGGGCGGTTGTCGACGATCACCTGCTGCCCCAGGCTGTCGGTGAGTTTCCGGCTCAGCGTGCGCGCGATCATGTCGTTGCCGCCGCCCGCGCCGAAGCCGACGACGAAGCGGATCGGCTTGGATGGATAGTTTTGTGCGTGCGCGAGAACGAAACCCGTCACCGCGAACACTGCCACGCAGCCTGACAGTTTAAGCGTCGTCGTCAGATGCATGTCATGCCGCCGATTCGAGTATCTCAAGCACCTGCTCTGGCTGGGTGATCTTGCGCGGATTGGTGTGCAGCCAACTGTCGTGCATGGCGTGATCGGCGATCATCGCAAACTGCTCGCGCTTCACACCCACGTCCGCGAGCTTGCCGGGTAATCCAAGCTCGGCGATAAACGCGGCGATGACATCGGCGGCATCTTCACCCGCATGGCCCATCGCCTCGGCAACGAGTTTTTGCCGCTCAAGATTCACCGAGCGGTTGTAACGCAGCACCGGCGGCAACATCACGCACGAGGTGTAGCCGTGCGGCACATCGCAACTGCCGCCAAGCACATGGCCTATCGCGTGGCTGGCGCCCATCTGCGCGCCGCCCTGGCGGCCCGTCATCGCGAGCCACACCGCAAACTGGCAATTCAGCCGCGCTTCAAGATCAGCGGGATCGCGCTTGACTTGCGGCAGCCCGCGGCTTAACAAGCGCAACGCCTGCAAAAAGCTTGCGTCACTCGCTGGATTGGATTTCGGCGAGCAGATGGCCTCGGTGGCGTGATCGACCGCGCGCAATCCGGTGGAGAGCCACACCCACAGCGGTGTATGCACCGTCGGTTGCGGATCAAGTATCGTCACACGCGGAATCAGCAGCGGGTGTCGAAAGCTCTGCTTCACCTTTGTGCGGTTATTGGTGCAGCCGCCTTGATGCTGAAACTCGCCGCCCGACAACGTGGTGGGAATCGCGATCTGGCGTATCACCGGGCCGTCAAAGTCAGGGATGACTTGTTTGCCGCCGGCGTCGACGCGCGCGCGAAACGCGTCGAGCGCGTCGAATTCGCTCACGTTGTGCCGCAGGCAGATTTGCAGAATCTTGCCCGCGTCGGTGACCGAGCCGCCGCCGAAGGTCACGATGAGATCGGTGTTCAATGCACGCGCTTCACGCGCCACCTCCAGCACGGCATCGCGCGGCGTGTGCGAGGGCATGCGGTCGTAAAGCCCGGCGAAGCGGCTGCCCAGCGCCTCGCGCACTTTCGCGACTTCGTCCGTGGTGCGATTCATGGTGCCGCTGACGATAAGAAAAACGCGTTGCGCCTGCAAGCGCTCGGCCTCGGCGCGCAACGCCTCGGCAGCCGGCAGGCCATAAGCGATGCGTTCTATCGCCGTGAAAACGAACATGCCTGATTGCATTATGATTGCTCCCGAATTGTCGAATTGAATTTTCGCCGCATTGTAACGCCATCGCCCCGGAGCGCATCATGACCGAAATTTTGAGGCAGCCGATCACGGACCGCAGCGCGTGGCGCGGCGAACAACTGCGCGGCGATACGTCGTGGTACTGGGATCTGCCGGCGAAGGCAATCGATGACATCGATGCGGCGCTGGAGAATCTTGCGCGACGCGATGTGCCGTTGATGGCAATGACCCGCGCCGATATGCCGCTGCCGTCGATCGAGGGCGAACTTGCCGCGATGGCACGTGAGTTTGAAAACGGACGCGGCTTCATCGTGATTCGCGGGCTGCCGCTTGAGCGCTACACCGATGACCAGATCGCGCGCATCTTCTGGGGGCTGGGCCGCTACATCGGCGACCCGATTTCGCAGAATGCGCAGGGTGATCTGCTGGGCCACGTCAAGGATGTGGGCGGGCTCACCTATGGCGCGAAGAACGTGCGCGGCTATCAGACCACGGCGGAATTAAGTTTTCACAATGACAACTGTGATGTAGTCGGGCTGCTGTGTTTTCGCAAGGCGCGCGCGGGCGGCGTGTCGCGCATCGCAAGCGCCACCGCGATTTACAACGAAGTGCTGGCCAGGCACCCGGAGTTTCTGCCCGTGCTGTATCGAGGCTTTCGTTACGACCTGCGAGGCGAAGAACGCCCTGGTGTGCCGTCGATCACGAATAACATTCCGGTCTTACAGCTACTACGACGGCAAACTGTCGATACGCTATGTCTACACCTCGATCATGCAGGGCACGCGCAAGGGCGGCTACAACTTAAGCGACGAAGAAAACGCCGCGCTGAAATTCCTGAATGAAACCGCCGATCGCGAAGACATCGTGCTGGAAATGATGATGGAGCCTGGCGACATGCAGTTTTGTTTCAATCACACCGTGCTGCATTCGCGCACCGAGTTCGACGATTGGGAAACGCCCGAGCAAAAACGCCATCTGCTGCGCCTGTGGCTCAAGATGACCAATGGACGCAAGCTGGCGCCCGATTTTGCAGACCGCTTTGGCACGGGCACCGGCATGGGCGTGCCTACGCCTGGCGGGCAGGTGCAGGCGACCATGCGAAGATAAGGCACTGGTCTCGAAATAACGTAAGTATTTGTTTTTATTAACTATTTTTATTCACATCAATCGACCTTGATGCCGCCAGCCTTCACCACTTTTTTCCACTTGGCGATTTCATCCACGATCCTGCGCGTAAATTCCTCCGGCGTGGAATGCGCTGCATCGAGATCAAACGTGCGCAATCGTTTCTGCACTTCGGCTTGTTTGACGATGCGCGCGATTTCCTGATTAACCGCCGCGATGATTGCCTTGGGCGTGCCGGCGGGCGCACCCAGACCGTACCAAAAATCAGCCGCGTAGCCCGGCACGAATTCATTGATCGCCGGCAAATCAGGCATATCGCGTGAACGTTTCGGGCCGGTGACCGCAAGCAGCCGCAGCTTGCCGCTGGCCGCGTGCGGCAACAGCCCCGCGCCTGGCGCGATATAAAACTGAATGTGACCGCCGAGTAGATCAGCGATCGCGGCGCCGATGCCTTTATACGGCACGTGCACAAAATTGGTGTTGCTCATCTGGCGCAAAAGCTCGGTCGCCAGATGCGTGCCCGATCCCGCGCCGCCGGAGCCGTAGTTCAATGCCGCGGGCTTTACGCGCGCAAGTTCGAGGAACTCCTTGAAACTCGCGGCCTTCACCGATGGATGCACCGCCAGAAACATCGGCCCGTCGGCGATCAAGCTGACCGTGGCGATATCCTTGAGCGGATCGTACGGCAGCTTGTAGAGCGCGGCGCTGCCGGCAAATGCCGAGGACATCATCAACAGCGTGTAGCCATCGGGATTGGCGCGCGCGGCAATCGCAATGCCCAGCGTCGCCCCCGCGCCGGGCCGGTTATCGACGATGAATTGCTCGCCGAATTTTTCAGCCAGACGTGTTGCGAGCATGCGCGCGACGATATCGACGCTGCCGCCAGGCGCCAGCGGCACGATCAAACGCACTGGTTTGTCAGGCCATTTCCCGGATTGGGCATGCGCCAACGGCGCGACCACGGTCAGCGCCAGCAGCAACAAGATAATTTTTTTCATTGGATGCGCTCCTCCCCGCTACAAGGGGCCAATCTTGCACTTGGAAACCAAAACGCGTCAAGCAACCAGCCGCTGCACTTTTTTGCGCCAACCTGCATCCGATGCGACAATCAGGCACGCAAAATCAGGGAGTAAAAAATGCAAACCAAGGAACTCGGCATCGCTGTTGTAGGCTCCGGCAGAATCGGCTCGCTGCGTGCGCAAATGGCGGCGTCGCATCCGGCGGTCAATTTTCTTGCGGTATCTGACCTCAGCGCGGATCGCGCCGCTGCTCTTGCCGAGCGCACGGGTGCGGATTTTTCTTCGAGCGACAATCTCGCGGTGATCTCGCATCCGAAAGTAACCGCGGTCATCGTGTCCACCAGCGAACACGAGCACCTCGAACCCGTGATGCAGGCGCTCGAACTCGGCAAACCAGTGCTCGTCGAAAAACCCATCGCGCTGACCCTTGCGGACGCCGACAAGATCATCGCCAAATCCGAGGCGACCGGCACGCCGCTGTACGTCGGCTACGCGCAACGCTTCAAGCGGCGTTATCTCTCGGCGAAAGATCAAATCCTCGAAGGCCGCGTCGGCGAAATCACCGCGCTCACCGCGCGTGCCTGCAACACGCGCGCGCAAGGCATTGAGATACTCAAACGCTCCGCCACGGCGACACCGGTTGTCGATGTGCTGACGTATTGGGTGGACGTCGCGGGATGGTTTCTCGCGGGTGTGCGGCCGCGCGAGGTGATCGCCCGCGGGCATGGCACGGTGTTTCGCGAGGCGGGCTTCGATGTCAACGATGCAACCTTTGCACTTGTCACTTACGAAAACGGCGCGGTGGCGAACCTCGGCGTCTACTTCGCCCTGCCCGCGCACGCGCCACAACTCGGCATGGGCGTGCGCATGGAGGTTTACGGCTCGGAGGGCGCGCTGATTCTGAACGACGACCACACCGACGAATTGCTCATCACCAACAAAGGCATTCCGCACGCCTACATTCCGGGGCTGCAATTTCAGACCGCATTTCTGTCGTCATCCACGCCGGGCAACTGGCATCTGGGCGATTACTGGGGGCCGGTCGCGGACGAATCTCGCGTGTGGCTCGACCATCTGTCGCGAAACCGCCCCTGCCCCATGGCCACCGCTCGCGAGGCGCGTCAGACGCTGGAGATCACGCTCGCCATCGAAGAGTCGGCGCGCACTGGGCAAACCGTTAAGCTCACGCGCTGACAGTGCCGTGCGGTACAGCGCGTGCATCCGATTACAAAAACAATAAGCCCGTTATTCAACGCGTGAATAACGGGCTTTAGTTGTTTCTGGCGGAGAGAGAGGCAATCTGCCCCTGCAAGCAGCCCTGAGAAGGGGCAAGCAGTAGCGAGCAGGTGCCAGCATCCCGAACGTGGCCTAACTAACTGATTCGTTTGGGCCTCTGCTAGCAGCGGCCTCGTGTTTCCCTTTCTCAGACTTCATCATGCTTGCTGAGACTTTATTTCCTCTTCTCAAATTTTAAAGAGGGAACGACAGAGGGAACAGGAGGCAGCATGTCAGCACAACTCACATACAAACGAGTTCTAACTTTAACACAGCCGGGGCGATACTTTGACGGTGGCACCGGCTTGCACTTGCTGGTTCGGTCGCCAGATAAAAGGTACTGGGTCTACCGTTATACGCACAAGGGCAAGCGCAGGGATTTGGGACTGGGTGTATTCCCGCGAGTTACCTTCGCGGAAGCTCGTAAACGCGCTCAGGAAGCACGCGTGATAGTGGACGGCGGTGAATGCCCGATAAAGGCCAAAGCCACTGCCAAGGCCGCCCAAGTCACAGCAGACGCAGTGGCAATTACTTTTCAGGCGTTTGCTACCGATTGGGTGGCATCCAAGCTCCCGGAGTGGCGCAATCAAAAGCACGGCGAGCAATGGCTGTATACCCTGAGCCATTTTGCCTTCCCGGTCATAGGGCTCAAGGCGCTGGACGAAATCGACACTGAAGACACTCTCAAGATTTTGCAGCCGATCTGGATTACCAAGACGGAAACAGCGTCAAGGCTGCGCGGCAGGCTGGAGCGCATATTCTCGGCTGCGACAACCAGAGGGCTGCGCTCTGGTGTCAACCCGGCTGCCTGGCGTGGCCATCTTGACACGCTGCTCCCCGCGCCACGGAAAGTTTCAAAAGTTGCCCACCACTCCGCGATGCCATACCTCGAATTGCCCGCGTTTATTGAGCGGCTTCAGGGACGCGATGCTATGACTGCCTTGGCATTAGAGCTCACTATTTTGACCGCAGCGCGTACTGGCGAGGTGATCGGCGCGAAAAGAGGTGAAGTGACTGGTGATGTATGGATTGTTCCGGCAGAAAGAATGAAATCGTCGCGGCCTCACCGAGTACCGTTAACGCCCAGGGCACTGGCGATAATTGAGGCAGCTAAGGCATGTGATCCTGACAGTGATTATCTGTTTTCCCGTAAGGGTGAACCGCTAAGCAACATGGCGATGGTGACCTTGCTACGCAGGATGGGTATCACGGTGACGGTGCATGGCTTTCGGTCATGTTTTCGGGATTGGGTCGCGGAGGAAACGCAGCATTCGGGCGAGGTGGCGGAAGCAGCACTGGCGCATGTTATTGGTGACAAAACCGAGGCGGCATACCGTCGCGGGGACGTGTTGCAAGCCAGACGCAAGTTGATGCTGGACTGGGAGGGTTTTTGTACGCAGACAAAAGATAAGGTCGTGCAGTTATCTTCAAGCAGCTTTCAATCCTTCCACCAACTCATTACACCCCCGCCGACCTCGACTTCATCGTCCCCCGCGTCCTCGAACTCACCTACACCGCCCACGACCTCGCCCCCTTCGCCCGCGACCTCGGCTACGACGGCCCGCCCTTCGCGTGGAACCCCGAACGCCGCGCCCTGTTGCGCGCAGAGCTCGACGCCTACTACGCCACCTATCAAGCACTGGCGCTTTCTTCCGCCCTATCAGCTTCTTTACGAAATAGAGCATGTCACCACGGCACGCCAAGCAACTTCGCCAGTACCTTCAACTCTCGCATCTTTTTTTTGCGCTCAGCCCGGATTGCGCGGGTCTCCCAGCCATGAACTGTTTTGGCAGCAGCGCAGGCGGCTCTGCCTGCGTCAGTCTTGGGCCCGGTGCTCAAACCGCCGTGAAATCTACATACCCTTTTCCCACGCATCGCAGGGGCACGGCACTGCTGATGGGTTCGCTTTGACGTGGCTTGGCACTGCGCGCAGCGTATGCGGCCTGCGGCGATGGTAAAGAAGTCCATAGCTGCAATAGTACCGCTGGACCGGCGTCACCGCACCTTTAAAAAGACAAAGCCGATTTACCGCTAGCACGGCGGCAGCACGGCTGCGACACCTTGAGGACTTGATTTACAAGCTGGGTATGACGACGGAGCAACGCACACCGGGTAGGAAGCCGAGCGGCTAGGAAACGCAGCAACAATGACGACTGATGGCAAACCGGAGTAACATCTTCGCGCGACGTACCCGTACGATTGCCTGCCCTGAACGCCATCAATTCACGCGGAGTGAACCATGAAGCTGCATTTTCTGTTGACTGCGTGCATCGTGCTCGCATGCACCCCTTTTGCGAATGCCGCAGATACCGGCACACTTGCGTTATTTTGCGAAGGGAGTGTCAATATGACCTCCGTTACACGCAAAGGAATTTCAGAATACGCAGAACAGAAAAAGCTTCAGGCGACGGTTTATTTCGACAAAAAGCGTGTATATGTAAGCGACGGATTAATGGATGATGTTTGTTACGCAAAGTTAGCCGACAGAACATGCCAATGTTCTTTTACTGATACTGAATTCAACTGCTATGGTAGAGCAGAAATAAACAGGAAGAATGTTCAGAACACTCTTTCAATCAATATCAATCGACTAACGGGTCGAATGAAATTCGACAGCGACTGGACAGCTATTGGTCCATCCGGCAGTGATCTCGTTTTGAGCCTAAAAAGCGAAGGATGGTTGACCTGTAAGCCATACACTCAAAAAAAGTTTTGACCGATTACAAACTACTTCCGCTCCAACTGCGCAACCCAAGCCGCTTCCAGTCCCTTCGCCCGTTCAACCTGCGCCCCGCTCAACGTCTTTGCCAACGCGTCACGGTCCGCCATCGCCAGTTTCGTATTTCTTTGTGCCGCCACCCGAAACCACATCAGCGCAGTGACCGCATCGCGCTCGACGCCGACGCCGTCCCGGTAGAGCTTACCCAGAGAATGTGCAGATTGATTACTGCGTAGCTTGGCACCACGCTTCCAATAATCTATGGCTTTGCCGATATCCTTGCTGACACCGTGTCCATGAAAATACATCTCGCCCAGCGCCCAAAATGCACTGGGATTACCTTTAGCGATTGCGCTTTCAAAATAAGTTCTCGCCTTCTTATCATCTCGCTCTACCACATAACCATACCAGTACAGACTGCCAAGGTTGTATAGCGCCCACGCATTCCCTTGCGCTGCGGCCTTCTCGTACCAGTAGTGCGCTTTTTTATGGTCTTGAAGAAAACCTTTCCCTGCTTCATACAATTCGCCGACTTCGTTTTGTGCTTCGGCATCGCCCAGTTCAGCCGCTGTTAAATACCAAGTTGCCGCCTTCTCATAGTCCTCTGGAAATCCGCCTGCCCCCATCAAGTACGCGTGACCCAGATCAACCATGGACCGGATATGCCCTCTTTCGGCGGCGCGCTGAACTTTGACCAGTGTATCGGCTAGTTCTTTTTCTTCCGCCGGGGTTCTGACTTTTTGTTGAGCAACCGCACTAGCTACGAATACGCTTAACAATGCTGCGAGTAGAAAGGATTTTATGGTCATGTGTCGGTTCTCCAGCCTAACAAAACAATACCTTATGTGCGCAGTGGATGCGGTCAGCGACACGTAAGATTGCAGTCATTCTCAACCCTTAAATAATATTTATCCGGCCACATTTCGAGCATCGCAGTATATTGCCTTCGGTCGATTTCAGCACGCCATACGAAGAAGCGTGGCAACTCCAGCATTTGAAAGTTGGTTCAATGCCATTGGCTTCTCTTTCCCGCTGCTTTTTCGCTTCCGCTTGAGCTTCCTCGCGATCCCTAACTGCTTCGTTATCTTCAAGCTCAGGCCCTAGCCCAAGCCTTCTTCTCGCCGCTACGCCACGGATCGCATTGGACGCGGCCACACTCGCGCAGATCAAGTCGTTTTATCGCTGCTGGGTTCAATCCAGCCCAATGTATTACGCGGCTTAATTGAGAATGCAGTAAGCGGCGGCGCTGGTGATGACGGACTGGTTCAACGCTTCCAATTGATGGTTTACCCCGATACTCCGCACGACTGGAAAAAAGTAGACCGCAAGCCTGACCATGCTGCGGAGGCGAAGTATGCTGCACTGATCGAACGATTTACGACGCTTGACTGCGTGGCGATAGGCGCGACGTTCGGGACTGACGGCACGCCATACCTGCCTTTCTCGGCGGACGCGCAAGACATCTTCGACTTATGGCGGGAGGGGATAGAAGCGCGCATCCGCGCCGTCAACACCGAAGAGCATCCCGTGATGCTGGCGCACCTTGGCAAGTACCGCTCACTGTTCCCGAAGCTGGCTTTGATCCTGCACCTCGCCGCTGGGGGTGTTGGCCCCATTTCCAAGAATGCGGCTTTGCGTGCCTATTGTTGGATTGACTACCTTGAATCTCATGCGCGCCGGATTTACCACACCGCAACCAACCGCACGATGCAATGCGCCGCGACGCTGGCAAACAAAATCAGAGCGGGCAGGCTGCCACCCGTGTTTACGCGCTCCGACGTACTGCTGAAGGAGTGGGCCAATCTGCGTAAGGCTGAGGAAGTGGGCATGGCGGTCACGGTGCTGCGAGACATGCGGTGGATAGCAGTTACAGAAGATCGCGGAACCGGGGGCCGACCCGCTGAACGCTATCACATCAATCCAAAGGTGCAACGTGCGGTCTAGTTCATTCCCCTTTATTCCGGCGCACCGCAGGCACCTGCTGAGGACTTTATTCCCTTCTTTAGGAGGGGGTAGTAGTGCATTTTTGAGAACCTGTCTCTGTATTTCTGCCAAAACGCACCAGATCCCCCCTCAAAGAAGGGGGAAGAATCCCGTCACACCTCGTAGTTTCTACTTCCTGTCCCATTACCAGCGCCATAGGAGTTGCATATGACCGACTCAAACTGGATGAAAAACGATAACGGAAACTATGTCATGGTTGATG
>CAMDLH010000095.1 GCA_945901405.1 Bordetella parapertussis
CTCAGATTAATCGCGCGCTCGAGCACGCCCACGGGCTTCATGCATCACTTTATAGCAAAGACCGGCAGAAAAAGCCAGCCCCCGGCAAGTCCGCTAAGCGATCAATGCGTTACACTGAACAATGACCCGAACTGTGCCTCAGTGAGACCTGAGTTTTAAGCCCCAAGTTTTAAATTGAGAATTGCTGCCGTGCAAGTCACCATGCCCAACGGCATTGTGCGCACTGCGGTGCAGGCAGGCAGTCAGGGCTGCGTGACGCTGCCCATCGGCAAGAACGAAGTGTTCTTCAAACCCTCCGTGGTAAAGAGCGCGCTGCCCGACCCGAAAACGCTGCCCTGGCCCATGGGCGACATACTTCCGGCGGGCGATTTGCCTGCGGAAATCGACATTGCCAAATTGAAGCACGCGGTGGAAACCGCGTTTGACCCCGCAGGCATGACCGCTGCGTTTGTCGTCACCTATAAAGGCCGCATCATCGCCGAGCGTTACGGCGAAAACATCACGCACATGACACCGCTCGAAAGCTGGTCGATGGGGAAAAGTCTCTCCGGCACATTGATGGGCATACTCATCAAGCAAGGCGCGTACGAGTTGTGGCAACCCGCGCCCATCCCGGAGTGGCAAACGCCGGGAGACCCGCGCGCGAAAATCCGTATCGCCGATATCCTGCACATGTCCAGTGGGCTACGCATCATCGCACCGCAAGACCCCGACTACAACCCGAACGGCCCCTACCCGGATCACCTGTATCTCTATACCGGCAGCGTCGATTCATTCAAGTACGCCGCAACCCGCCCGCTGCAATGGCCGCCCGCCACGGTTGGACGGTATCGCAACACCGATCCGGTGCTGACCAACTATCTGGTGCGCCTCGCCGCGGAAAAGCGCAATGAGGATTACCACTCGTTTCCGCAACGTGCGCTGTTCGACAAGATAGGCGTGCGTAATATCGTGCTCGACACCGACCCCTACGGGAATTTTCTGACGCACGGCTACGAACTTGCCACGGGCCGCGACTGGGCGCGCATCGCCAATCTATACCTGCAAGACGGCGTGTGGAACGGCGAACGCCTCTTGCCGGAAGGCTACGTCAAATTCGTGAGCACGCTCGCGCCCGCGTGGGCAGCGGACAAGCGCCCGATCTACGGTGCGCTATTCTGGCTGAACGGCGACGGCAGATATCCCGCGCCGAAAGAAACATACATCATGGCTGGCGTCGGCGGGCAGCAGGTGCTGATGATCCCCGCGCACCAATTGGCGATTGTCCGGCTGGGGCACTACAAGGGCGCCGGGCCGGGCATACAGGCTCTGCGCAAGGCGGTAGGAATTCTCATGGAAGCGATTCCGCAGGTGAATAAGTGAAGTGACGTAGCTTGGATTTTATTTGACTGATGGTATCGGAACATGCTCGCGGTGCTGGGATACTTATGGCTCCTTTGAAACGGTCTGCGTGAATGTCGGGGCGTCTGCTCATCGGCCACAGCGGTCAGTGGGGTGCTGAATGACCAAGGACCGCAACATTCAGGTCAGCAGTCGGATGCGCGAAAGTCGGATCAAACGGCCGGTTGCTATTTCACGTTACAGCGGTACGCGACACACGGACGTTCTCTGGTTGTGACGCAGTAAGACTAGTAGGGGTAACCCTCAAGCCTTGGCGCGTTGCGCTTGTAGTCATGCGGCTTGCCGTAATCATCGCCGATCGGCATCTTGACCTTCGGCAGACTCTGTTGGTCGAGCACCTGTTCCTCTGGAATCACCTTGTTGAGGAAGAGCAGGTAGGCCGTCAACGAGTAGACCTCATTGGGAGTCAGCGTCCCTTCCAGCCCGAGTGGCATGCCGCGATTGATGTAATCCCACACGACCGTCGCATTCGGCGCACGCAGTGGCAGGATGCGCTCCTTTTTCCAGATTGGAACATCGGCGGGCTGTTTTGATTGCAATATGGGCGCCATCCCCCCTAAGCCCGCTACGCCGTGGCAGCCGACGCACGCCTTCTGCATGTAGAGCTGTGCGCCTTCCTTGGCGGTACCGCGGCCGGGAGGGAGTTCTTCTCCCGCGAAGCCGATCGAGATATCCATGCGGCGGAGTTCTTCCGCGGTCGGCGTGCGTCCAACGCCATAGGTGGGCGACTGCGCGATCGCGGGGCTACCCAAGAGGCTCCCCAGCAGCAGCGGAATCGTAGCAACTCTAAGCACCTGAATCACTTTACGCGAGCCCATTGGTCACCATCCCGTCTCTTGCGATCTTCCAGGGCATAATGCTGTTGTCCAGCCCCGGCACCCGGTAGTCCCGCTCGAAGGGGACTTTCCACCAATTGGCGATCTGCTCTCGCAGCGCCTGCACCTGACCAATATCGTCGATGCAGCGTGACATAAGCGTGGTCTCGGTGCCATCCCACTTCCAAGGATAGGCAAATCGGACGTGCGCCATGCGCTGTGGCGTGTTCTTGAACTCGGCGCGGCTCCACTTCTTCCCGCCATCGGTGGATACTTCCACGGTCTTGACGGCGCCGGCGCCGGACCAGGCCAGCCCGCTGATCTCATAGAGTCCGGGGCCAGGCAGCCGCTGTGTGCCTGACGGGTAGGTGATAACCGACTTGGGCCCGATGATTTCGCCGAGCGCAAGCACTTTCTCATCCTGACGCATATGCCCGAATTCATTGTAGTTCATGTAAAATCGGTCGACGACCTTGATGCGCCGCAGAAACTTGGTGTGGTAGATGCCCTCGAATCCGGGTACCATGATGCGCACTGGAAACCCTTGCTGCGGCCGCAAGGGCTCGCCGTTCATGCCGTAGGCGATGATGCAGTCGTCCATCCCTTTGGCGATGGGTATGCTTGAGGCGCCCTTCACTTCCTCGGCGCCTTCAGCGACGAACCATTTCGCGCTGCCTTTCAGGCCGCATTCCTTGAGCAGCGTGGACAGCAGCACGCCGGTCCATTCGGAGCAACTGGTCATGCCGTGCGTATCCTGCACGTTCCTTTGCTTCCCATTGTGCCGGTTACCCGCACACTCGATGAAATGCAACCGTGTGACCGACGGGAAACGCCTCAATTCGTCCATGGTGAGGGTCAGCGGCCGATCCACCAGGCCGTGTATCGTCAGCGTGTGCTTGCTGGGATCGATGTCCGGCAGGAAGGAGCCGCGGGTCGTCGCGATATAGTGCAACGACGATGGCGTGATCACGCCGACAGAATCCTGCAACGGCGTGGCCACGTGAAACACCTTGCCAAACACGTCGGGTGACGGCCTGCCGCCGATCGGGTGCTGCACGCGCACCGAGTTCACGAATTTGGAACGATGGCCGTATTCGATCTGCTCCTTGCTGCCATGAATCATCGGCGAAGCGTTTTTGCTGTCCGGGGTCATCGCATGATGGTCGTGCTGCGCTTGGGCCTTACCCACTGCACCCAGCGCGACGCCACCGGCCAACGCTGCGCCCGCCTTGAAAAGCTCCCTGCGACTATTTCGTTCCGAATCCATCGGATTCTCCTTCGAATGTAGTTGCATTAATCAATGACACAACGAACGACGGAATCACGTCCCCGCAGACGGCAGTATATGCGGCCTTGCCAAACTTCGCCAGCGCAAGTCTCTTCCACAATATGGCAAGCACCTGGGGGAGGGGCGACCTCGCCGCAGGGCAAAGCCCCGGATTTCGTTTCGCTCCCTCCAGACTACAAAATCGAACAAAATGGCGCGCCGATCAACCGCTACGCCAGGGCCGCCTTCACCCGTTCGGGCGTCAACGGCAGCTCGCGGATGCGCCTGCCGGTCGCGGCCGCGAACGCATTGGCGATGGCTGCCGCCGCCGGCCCTTGCGCGGCCTCGCCGGCGCCGAGCGCAGGCTCGTTCGGCCGGTTGATCAGCACAGTCTCGACCCTGGGCACGTCCGGCATGGTCAGGATCGGATAATTCATCCAGTCCTCCGACAGGATCCCGTTGCGGTCGAACTGCACCTGCTCGTGCAGGGTCCAGCTCATCGACTGGATGATGCCGCCTTCAATCTGGTGGGTCAGGCCGTCGGGATTGATGATCTGCCCGGCATCGACCGCGGTCCAGATGCGCGGCACCTTGACGATGCCGGTCGCGCGATTCACTTCAACCTCGGCGATCACCGCATTGTAGGTGGCCACCGTCTTGTAGCGCGCATAGCCGATGCCGCGGCCGCGCCGGCCGTCGCCCCTCTGGTAACTTTCGCCCGGTTTCCAGGCGGCGGCCTTGGCCACGGCTTCGATCACGGCGCGCTCGCGCTCGTCCACGATGTGCGCGAGGCGGAACGCCACCGGGTCGATGCCCGCGGCGGCCGCGAGCTCGTCCATGAATGACTCTATCGCAAACACGTTGGCATACGCGCCGAGCGTACGCAGCGCCGAGGTGCGCACCGGATTGTCCATGATCAGGTGGTGCGTGGTACGCTGGCGCGGGAAATCGTAGCGAGTGATGGCGTTGCGGTCGCCCGCACCGTTCGGCTGCGCGGCATGGCGCGCCGGCCCAGGCCGCTTCGCATCGGCGAGGTACCAACTCCCGAGCAGGTTGATCCCATCGGGGTCACCCGGCCGCGTGTTGTGGCTCTGGCTCCAGACGTCGAACACCCAGTCGACCACGCGGCCGCCGGAGACGGCACCCTTGACCTTCATGGTCATGGCGGGGCCGTAGGGCTCCCATTTGAACTCGTCGTCGCGCATCCATTGCAGCCGCACCGGCCGCCCATTGACGGCGCGCGCCAGCAGGGCGGCGTCGAAGGCGACGTCATCGGCGCCGTTGTGGCCGTAGCAGCCGGCGCCCTCGGCGTGGATGCAGCGGATGTCGCGCGGCTGCATGCCAAGCGCCCTGGCCATGGTGGCGCGCAGCGGAAACACGCCCTGGCTGTGGGTCCAGACCGTCAGCTTGCCGTCCGTGAACTCGGCCAGCGCGCAGGAAGGCGCGATCGCGGCATGCGCCTGATAGGGCCGGTGATACGTCGCCTCGATCACCTTGGCGCTGGCGGGGACGGGCGCGTCCTTCTCGCCGATCACTCTGCTTTCACTGCGCAGCGCCATCAGCTGCTCGTATAACTTCGCCGGATCGGGCAGCGTGGAGCCGCCCGACCACCGGGCGTATTCGATCAGCACCAGCCGCGCATTAATGGCCTGCTCCTCGCGCCGCGCCACGACGCCGAGAAAGCTGCCGTCGCGCACCACTGCGACGACCCCCGGCATGGCCTTGATCCTGGCTTCGTCGAAGCTCACGAGCCTGGCGCCATAGCGTGGCGGCCGCACCACGCGGCCATGCAGCATGCCGGGCAGCCGTATGTCCTGCACGAAGGCGGCGCCACCCGTCATCTTGGCCGGGATGTCGATGCGCGGCGCGGACTTGCCGACAATCTTGTGCTGCGCGGGCGGCTTCGGCGGCACCTTGGCGGTCGCCTCGCGCTTGAGGTCCACTTGCCCGGCGAGCTCACCGTAGCCGACCTTGCGCCCGTCAGGCGCATGGATCACGCCATCGATGACTTTGAGCGTGGCAGCGGCGGCGCCGAGTTTTTTGGCGGCGAGGTCGATGAGCAGCGCGCGCACCTCGGCGCCCGCCATGCGCAGCGCGGTGCCGCTCTGCTCGATCGATTGGCTGCCGGCGGTCTGCCCCTCGTTAGGGGTGCGGCCGGTGTCGCCCGAGATCATCGTGACGCGTCCCAGCGGCACATCGAGTTCCTCGGCAGCAATCTGGGCGAGCGCGGTCACGATACCCTGCCCGAGCTCGACCTTGCCGGTGAACACGGTGACGCTGCCGTCGGCATGGATGCGTAACCAGGCATCCAGCGTGCGGTTGGTCTGCAAGCTGCCGGGGAGCCGCGCCGAATCCTGCCCGAGCATGACTGTGGGCACGAGGCTGAACGAAAGGACGATGCCACCGAGGGCGGCGGTGAACTCGCGGCGTGTCACACGAGTCACGTTGGTCACGTCAGGCGCGTTCATGGCTTGACCTTCCCGCTCAGTTGCGTGCCATGTTGCGCGGCACGCAAGACTGCGCGGATGATCCGGTTGTGGGTGCCACAGCGGCAAAGATTGCCGGCGAGTGCCGCCCGCACATCGGCTTCCCTCGGTTGCGGGTTGCGATTGAGCAGGTCGGCCGCCGCCATGATCATGCCGCTCGCGCAATAGCCGCACTGAGCCGCCTGTTCATCGATGAAGGCCTGCTGCAGCGGGTGCGGCTTGTCGAGGGTGCCGAGCCCTTCGAGCGTGGTCACCTCGTTTCCCTCGATCGAGCCTACCGGCGTCACGCAGGAACGTCTCGCCGCGCCGTTGACCAGCACCGTGCAGGTTCCGCATTGCGTCATGGCGCAGCCGTACTTGGCGCCGTTAAGCTCAAGATCGTTGCGCAACACGTAGAGCAGCGGCGTGTCCGGCTCGGCATCGACCGAGCGAGTCGCCCCGTTAACCTTCAGGCTGATGGCCATGGTGGGTCTCCTTGAGGATGGCAGCGCGCGCTGCGCATGTTTCCTTGAATGAATCTATTTTGCGTCAGCGGGGGGTGTCGCGTCGAGGCCCCCGAAGATCGAAATTACGTATGGCGGAAGGTCCTGTCGGTCCCAGCCAGCCTTGGTCGCGGCATGGAACTTGGCGAACCACCCGGCCGTGATGGCAACGCGCGCGCCCGCCGTCAACTTTTGGATATAGGCGATATTGACCTCTGAAAGCAGCATGGCGCCTGCCGCAGTGATTTTAAATTTCAGACCAGGGGCGTTCGACTGGCCACTTCCACACGCATTGCGGCCGCTGGTGGCTCCAAGCGCCAAGTTCCGCAAAGGCCGATGAACAGTCATTGCCGGAAACCACCTTCACCATCCAGAGTCGGCTGTTATGCGAAGCAAACAATTTCAAAGTTCCTTCCCCACTCGGCCAAAGTTAACATTGAGAATGTCAGACCAAATCACGATCCATACCCGTAAAGAACTACGCCAAAATACAAAATGATTCTCAAGCCCAGCCGATCCACTCGCACAGCCCGCGGGCCATGATCCATTCATTGTCTTCGGTGGTAAGCCAAGGAATCTCTTCGGTGAACATCGTCACGCCCTGACGGTAAGTGCAGTTCTTGAAGCGCGACAAGTCAGTGCCCCAGAACATGCGCTTGGGGCCGAATGCGTCGTACACGCGCCGCAGGTACGGATGCACGCGGCGAAACGGATACACGTCCTGCGTGTAAGTCGGCAGCGCGCTTGCTTTCACCGCGACGTTGGGCCGCCGCGCGATCAACAGCAGTTTGTCGAAATCGCGAAAGGTTTCTTCTTCGGACAGGCCGCTGGTGAGTGCTAAGTGACACAGCACGAGTTTCAATCCCGGATAGCGCGCGGCGATGCCGTCGATGATCTCCACCATGTTTTGCGTGACGATGGTCATGATCGGCACTTGCGCTTTTTCTGCGGCGGCCCACAGCCAATCGAGGCGCCCTTCCCTCAGCGGCGGCGCCGATTGCGCGCGGTTAAAACTCAAACGGAATCCAAGCATGCCCGGCGTTTTTCGCGCATTGGCGATCTGCTCGCGCGCATCCGGCGCGTCGATGTCCAGCCGGCCCATCACCGCGAAGCGATCCGGATGCGCCTGTGCGGCTTCGAGCACCAGATCGTTGCGCCCGCCATCCCACGACGGCGGCACCAGCACTGCACGGTCCACGCCTGCCGCAGTCATTTCCTTTAATAATCGATCCGGCGTCAGCGGCACGTCCATGTGCGGCTTTACCGGGCCGTCGTGCCATGGGCGCCGCGGCGAGTTGGCTTCCCAGACGTGTACTTGTGAATCGGCGATCAGCATTTTTGTATCGTTCTCGATCAGTATTTGCGGAACTTAAGTCCTGCTACTCACTCTTCGGTGTCAAAACACTCTTTCCCTGTCATTCCCGCGAAGGCGGGAATCCATACAATGTTACAAGTGACACCGCGTTATGGGTTCCCGCCTGCGCGGGAACGACAGTGTTGGTGTGCGCGGCAAATGTGCGGTGTAACTTGATACATCACTCTCCACGTATGCCCGCGCCCCTGATGACTTTGTCCCAGCGATTGATTTCGGCTTGCAACATCATTGCCAGTTGTTCGGGCGACGAGCCCACTACCTCGATGCCCGCGCCGCGCAACCGCTCTTTTGACTCCGGCTTGTTGAGCAACTGCACGATTTCCTGATTGAGCCGCGCGGTGATGTTCGCTGGCAACTTCGCCGGCCCCAGAATCACAAATGGCGAAATCAGTTCGTAGGCGGGCAATCCCGATTCCGCTATGGTGGGAATCTCCGGAAACAATGCGGAGCGTTGCGCACCGGTGACCGCGAGCGCTTTTAACCGCCCTGATTTCACCTGCGGCGCAACCGACAGCGCATTGCCAAAGGTGATTTGCACCTGGCCCGCGATCAACTCGGAGAGCGCCTGCCCCGCGCTTTTGTAGTTGACGCGCACGATGTTCACGTTGGCCAGCGCCTTGAACAACTCGCCGCCCAGATGCGGCGACGAACCCGTGCCCGAGGTGCCGTAATTGAGTTGCCCCGGCCGCGCACGCGCCAGCGCGATCAACTGCTTGACGTTATCCACCGGCAGCGAGCGGTGCACCGCGAGTATGTTGGGCGTGGTCACCGCCAGCGAGATCGGCGAAAAATCTTTTTGCACGTCATATGGCGACGCCTGAAACAGCGGCAGTATCCAAAAGCTGCTGCCCGACACCAGCATGGTGTGGCCATCGGGTGGCGACTTGGAAACGACTTCGCCGGGAATCACGCCGCTGGGACGGTTTTCGACCACTACTTGTTGCCCCACGCTGGCGGTCATGCCCTGCGCGATCAAACGTGCAACCACGTCGTTGCCGCCGCCCGCGCCGCCGGTGAAGATGCGCAGCGGGCGCGAGGGAAAACTCTGCGCGCCCACAATCGAGGCGCATGAAAAAATACCAATAAAAACAATTACTTGCAATACTTTCATTGATTATGCGCTGCGTCGTTGAAGTTGCTGAGTCGCCACGGCAGGCACAAGCATCGCGGTGAATTCGCGCATCGAAGTCACATCCTCGAACGTGTCGATGCGGCGGCACACTTCAGCCGCGGCTTGCGGCGTCAGCACACGCGACGCACAGTTCTCGAACTTGGCCTGCAACTGATCAAACGGTATCGGGTTCGCCGAGGTGCGCCCGAGCGCACGCTCGATGCGCGATGTCAGCACGCGGCCATCGTTCAGTGTCACCTTCACGATCGCGCCATTGGGATTGCCGGGAAATTCATCCTCGGCATAAGTCGCCGACTGCACGCGCGGCAACACGCCGCGCACGCATGCATCCATCGGCGCATCACCCTCGAACTGCTCGAACACGATCTTGCCGTCGAGCAGTGCGCGCGTGACGCAATATTGCACGCTGAATTTCGCCTCCAGCGGCGTGCGCGGGTCGGCGCGGTCGGTGTGCGGCAAGCGGTGTTTGGAGGTCCAGGTCTCGACCTTGGCAATCGACGCCGGATCGAACAGCCCATGCTCGCGCGTGAGCGGCAGCGTGGCGTCGATCACCTGATGCGTGCCGGCGCACGAAGGATATTGTTTGTAGCACGCGCCCGGCGCCACCACATCGAGCGGCGCACCCCAGCTTTCAAGAATGCGCTCGATGCTGTAATTGCCCGCGCCGTTGTAGAGATTGAAAAACCCCTGCTTATGCTCGAACGCCTCGGCGTTGGCGGTGAAGCCCTTCCTCGCCAGCAGCGCCGCCATCAGCCCATTGCGCGCGCACTGCCCGGCGTGAAACGGCTTGGTCATGGTGCCGAAGTTTGCCTTGGTGCCGGCGGCGAGCGAGGTGCTGAGCGCCAGCGCGGTTTCGGTTTGCTCGACGGTGAGGCCCAACAGCCGCGCACACGCCGCCGCCACCGCGAATACACCGAGCGTCGAAGTCGGATGCCAACCTTTCTGGTGATGATGAAAATTAAGCCCATGCCCCAGTCGCGCGCCGACCTCGAAGCCCGCTGCGTGCGCGAGCAGCACATCGCGGCCCGTGCCGCCGTGCGCCTCGGCAGCCGCGATCAGCGCGGGTATCATGCATGCTGTCATGTGGCCGGCGAGCGTGTTGGATGTGTTGTCGAAATCCAGCGCGTGGGCGGCGGTGCCGTTGATCAGCGCGGCATCAAGTGCGCTGGTGCGCAACCGCGTGCCCCACACCGCGCAAGGCCCCTCCCCTTGCTCCGCGCCGGCGCCCAGCACATCGGCGACGATGCGTGGCGCCCCCTCAAGCGCGCCCGCCAGCGCCACGCCCACGGTGTCGAGCACGGCAACACGACTCCAGTGCACGGCCTCCAGCGGCAGATCCGCGTACTGCATTGCCGCGGCTTTTTCGGCGAGGCTGCGTGCAACGCCCATGATCTACTTCACGGCCTGAAACAATTGATGCGAAACAATCGGCGAATGCGGGGTGTGATTAAGGCGCGGCGTGCACTTATCCGTCCACGCGCCTTCGACCGGGTACATCTTGCGCATGTGCGGGAAATGCTCGTCGCGCGCCGCGCGCGAGGTAAATTCATACAACACGCCGTGCTTGGCCCAGCCCGACACCGAGACGATCTGGCGAATCGCCACGCAGCCGGGCAATTTGCCCAGTGCATCAAAGCGCCAGTCGGCGTACCACGTCAGCAATTCGTCTTCGTGCGCGCCGCTACTTTCGGCGTTGAAAGTGCCCAACTGCATGCACGGACTCAGGCTCACGCCCTTGCGCGTGGCGGCCTCAGGCCCATCGCGCCGCGCAACTTCGGCCATGATGCACACGCGCAGATTCTTGCGCAGCGCCAGCATCGTGCGGTCTTCGTCGGTGAGATCTGCTTCCAGCCGCGCCGGCGCGCCGCTGATGTACTTTTCCTTGCCGTGCGAAAACACCTGCGCGGTCTCGCCCCCAAACACCAGTATGAATTCGTTGCCGGTCGGCACCGAAGCATCGGGCGTGTGTTTAAGACGCGAGGCCGGCGGCTCGCCATCGGAGGCGTAATGCGCGCCGTAGAGCACGCCCTTGTGCTTGAGAATTTTGGGGATGTATTTCTCGTTGACCCATTTGCAATAGGCGTCGCGCCCATCGGCGGGTAAGTCGTACCAACTTATCCAAAGACCTCTATCCACGATCGTGATTCCTTATGTCTGAACCCAAATCTCACCGGGCAACTCGCGAAAGCGCTCATTGATCGTAGCTGCCGCGTTCCAACGGTGTCAAGCAAGGCCAGGCAACGATAGGCGCGGCGCGTTCCAGCATGTGTTCGTAGCCAGCGCTGATTCCATCAGTGCATAATTGCGCGCACAGCACAGAAAACTTCATCATGCCGCGTCAAAAAATCGTGTTTCGCGTTGCCGTATCTGGCCTGCTGGTGGTGCATCCCTCGGTGCAGGCCCAGTCGGTCAGCAAGCGCGCTGCCGGGCTACGAAGTGATTTCACCCGCCGCGGTGTTTGCGCCCGCCGGAACGCCGCAGCCCATCATCAACATCCTCAACGCCGAAATCGTCAAGATCGTGGCCCGCCCCGAAGTGCGCGAGCGATTTTTAAGCGTGTCCGCCGAAACGGTGGGCACCTCCGCCGCGGAGTTGGGCGCGATGATGAAGTCCGACATCGCATAGTGGGGCCGCATTCTGCAGGAAGCAGGCATACGCGGCGAACGATAGCCGCCTGCACGTTGATGCAATGAACTTGTTACAGCCTCTGGAAGTATTGGCGCGCTATGCGCCGCACGACCACACCTTGCATGGTGCGTTCGCGGCACGCGCGATGCATGACCCGGAGCGGCTCTTTCTGATATTTGAAGGCAAGACCTGGTCGTGGGGCGAGTTCAATCGTGCGTTCCTGACGCTGGCACAGGCGCTCGCCGCGCGCGGCATCGCGCCGGGCGAACGCGTTGCGATCATGGCGCCCAACAGCCCCACGCATCTGCTGTTGATGTTTGCCGTCGCACGGTTGCGGGCAATTTTTGTGCCGGTCAATCCGGAGTTCGGCACAGCCGAGGCGCGCTATGTGCTGAGCCACGCCGGCGTGAGTGCGGTCGTGTGCGGGCTTGATACGCTGGCCGTGGTGCGCGCAGCAACACAGGACATGCAGCCGCGCCCATGGCTCGCATCCATCGACGGTGCTGCGCCCCATGCCGATGATTTCGCAACGCTGTGCCGGTATGCACCCTCGACACCATTGACAAATGACGTATCTCCCGCCGACACCTTCATCATCCTATATACATCAGGCACCACCGGGTTTCCCAAGGGCGTGATGCACAGCCAGCGGAGTTTTGTGCTCGCCGGTGAGCGCCACATCGAGCGTGTGCATCTGCAACCCAGCGATGTTGCGCTGTGCGTGCTGCCGATGTTTCACAATAATGCGCTGTTCAACATCACCGCCAGCACCGTCGCCGCCGGGGCGAGCATGGTGCTGGTGCCACGGTTTTCCGCCTCGCAATTCTGGCACGTGGTGGCCGATCACGGTGTGACGCAAGTCAATGTGATGGCGGCGGTAAGCACCATCCTCGCGCGCCGGCCACGCGGCGAGTATGTGCCGGGGCATCGCCTGCGCGTGGTAAATGGATCGGGATTCACGCAGGAAACACTCGACGTATTCAAGAATGAGTTTCACGTGCCGACAGTGATCGAAGGGCTGGGCATGACGGAAATCCCCGGTGCGTTCAGCATTCCATTCGAAGGCCCTTACAAGCTCGCGTGCATGGGAACACTGGGGCGGCATCCCGATCACACGCGGCAATGGACGCAGGCGCGCATTGTCGATGATGATGGCCATGATGTGCCCGAAGGCAAAACTGGCGAATTGCTGATACGCATACCCACCGTGATGCAGGGCTATTGGCGCGACGAGGCGCAAACCGCGGCAGCGTTTCGCGACGGCTGGTTTGTCACCGGTGATTTAGTCCGGCGCGACGCCGAGGGTTATTACTTTCACGTGGGCCGCAAGAAAGACCTCATCCGCCGGCGCGGCGAGAATATTTCCGCCGCTGAGATCGAGCGCGTGCTGTGCGAGCATCCTGGCGTGGCGGAAGCCGCCGCGCTGCCGGTGGCCGCCGATATTGGCGAAGAAGAAATTCTCGCGGTATGTGTCGCCAAACCCGGCCCCGCACCCACCGCACGCGAGATACACGACTGGTGCGCCATGCATCTGGCCGCCTTCAAGGCGCCACGCTACGTGGTGTTTGTCGAGCACCTGCCGCACACGCCCACGCACAAGGTTGCGAAACACGTGTTAAAGCAAGACACTGCCGCCTTGCGCCGCAAGGCCGTTGATACGCAGATCAATAGTTGAGTAATTCCACAACAGCGAAAAACACTACTACCGTCGTTCCAGCGAAAGCTGGAACCCAGGTTGTTAACCCATGCGTAGCATCTGTTCAGGCCTTCGGCCCGGTTACGCACTGATAGGGGTAGGAAAGGACGCTCGTCCTCCCGGCAATCCCCAACGTGGGTCTTGTCCGGATTGAGCGTGAGGCCGTTTTCTTCTACCCAAGCTTGCACCTTGACCACTGCGACTTTTTGCGACGCGCGCGCATAGCCATCGGCCATCGCGCCGCCAGCGTTCTCTGTGCGATAAGCCACCTGCTGCATGCCGAATTCAGGGATCACCAGCAGCAGCGCCGACGGCAGGCTTTGCCCGAACAGCACTTCGACGCCGTGGCGCTTCAACGCACGCGCCAGCAAGTGCGCGCCGCAGGGATTCGGCAATTTGTGCGCCAGACCTTTTACGGACGGATCGGTAACGGTGTTCATCGCATCTCCTTGGATAGGGCTTCAGGATTCAAAACGTGATTCTCGCATTTTTGACGCGCGGGGCGTTGCATCGTTAGACTGGAGCCGTAACACATATCCACGGAGACACCCATGTTTGATTCCATAGTCATCCCCTTCGGCGCGAAAGCGCTCTACAACACCATCAAACTCAAGCCCGGCGTCACCATCGATGATGTCGAACTCGCGATGGGCGAGATGTGCAACGTGGTCAAGAACAATTACGGCGGCGACAAAGGCGGCTTCATCGCCGGCCAGGTGCTGAAATTCTCGGGCTTCGTGTCCGATGAAGGATCACTCGGTCCGTCTCGCGGCGCCGATCACGACCTCGCCATCGTCACCTATTGGCGCTCATTCGCGGAGCACGAACGCTCGCACGCGGATGCGCAATTCCACGCAAAGTTCTCCGTGCTGGCCGAAATGTGCGCCGACAGCAAGGAGCTGGGCTACGAGATACTTTGGCAGGGGAATGCAGAATAGGCAGACCGCATCGATGTCGATGTCACAACGAATCCGTATAATATTATTCAATAAAAACAATAGGTTACGATATTTCCTTTGCTGCCCCCCTGTAGCGCTGCGCGGCCCACTGATATATTGCGTATTAACGCAACATATTGTGGTATATTGATTAAACTTTAATCTATTATGGCTTATTAATTGCCTATAAACGCATGAACTCAATCAACCAATTCCGCGAACTTCTCGCCGCCTCCCCCGATTCCAAACGCGCCATAGCGCAGCGTGCCGGCGTGCGGCCCGAGCTGCTCTCGCGCCTGGAACGGCAGCAATCCTGCGATCTCGCCACCTTCGAGAAAATCGCACGCGCGATGAATCTGGAGATCGTGGTGCGACCGATAGCGATCAAGGAAGCGCAGCAAGCCACGCCTTCCAAGGCCCGGCAGCTTGGCCTCGCATTGCCCTACGATTGGTCCAACCCTGATATCCCCGACCGCGCGCTGATTACCAAGGCGCTGGAATACGCCCACCTGCCCGACCTCACGCGGCTTGCGCTGCACTTCGGCATCGACGCACTCGAATCCGCGCTCGCCACGATGCCGCCAGCGCAAGCACGCTCCGCCGCGCGCGTGCTGCCGAATATTCGGGTTGCATTAAGCTGACCCACGCGCAGTGATGTTGCGGCTCGAAACGCTGCCTGCCGCCACGGCGAAAGTTTTCACGCATCTATACGCCGAGCCTTTGCTGACAGGCTTCACGCTCATCGGCGGCACGGCGCTTAGTCTGCAAATCGCGCATCGGCAAAGCGAAGACCTCGACTTCTACTTTCCGGCGGAACAACTGCCCAGCCGCGCGATAAACTCGGCGCTTGCCAACGCACGCCGCGCCGGAGTCGAGGTGCGTGACATGCTGTCGCCCTCGATGGTTTCGCAAACGCGCATCAACCATGCCGTCGACCTGCACGACTGGGTGCAGGATTGGGCCGTCGGCGGCGTCAAGGTGAGCTTCAGCGTGTTTCAGGGCTTCATCCCGCAGATGCGCGCCATCATGGCTTACCCGCGGGTGACGGACGATGCGCCGCCGGTAAAACGCTTCGGCATCCTCGGCATCGAGGGCCTGTTCGCCGCGAAAAGCTGCCTGCTCATGCGCCGCGCGCGCTCGCGCGATCTATTCGATCTCTACACCCTGCTGCGCGAGCACGGTTACTCAGCGCGCCAGTTATTCGACGTGATCCGGCGCATCGACCCCAGCGCCAACGCCGACCACCATCGCGACGTGCTGCGCGGCCTGATTCCGCTGGATGCCGCCGACGAAGGCTTCTCCGGCATCGGCATTAGCGTCGGCGTAACGCTCGAAACGCTTTACGCGTTTTTCGAAGCGCGCATCAGCGAATATGAACGCGAGGAAGCCCGGCGGATCGTGCAGAGCTTGCGAACGAACCGCTAAATCCGCTGCATCTCCCGCGCGCCGAGTTTCATCAGGCAGTGATCCAGCCACTCGGCGGTCAATTTTTCCTGCACGGAATTCTGCCGCAGCCTTTGATTTAGCCCGCCCCAATCGACGTTATCCAACGGCTGATCCTGGTTAAAGCACGAGAACACATAGCTGGTTTTGCCAGTGACCGGATCGACATGCGCTTGCAGGCACTGCGCGCAGATTTCTTTCATCATGCATTGCATCGGCGAGTTGATCGAGCCGATGGCGAAGTGCTGCGCCTTCACAAAAGGTTTCAGCATTTCGTGACGCGCGCGCGCAACCGCCGCCATCATGCGATCCGAACCGATGGCGATGATGCGGTCCGCGCTTTTCAGTGAGATCGGTTGCACGCCAAGGTCGCCGATGGCGTAGCTGTGCATGCACTGCACGATGTTGCCGACGAAGGTTTTGTCCCGCGGGCGCGAGGGCGTGAAGCCCGGCTCCTCGTCGCAGCACCACACCACCACGTCGGCGGCGGCTTCAATCTCGGCGGTCTTGTAGCGATCCGCCATTTTTTTGTAGCCGGCGAAGTAGAGCACCTTGCTGCCGGCCTTGCGCATCGCCTGTCCAATGGAGAACAGAACCGCGTTGCCGAGACCGCCACCGACCAGCGCCACGGTTTCATTCGCCGGGATTTCGGTGGGCGTGCCGGTCGGCCCCATCAGTATCACCGGCTCGCCGGGTTTCAACGTCGGGCACAAATCGCTGGAGCCGCCCATTTCGAGCACGATGGTTGAAATCAAACCACGCTCGCGATCCACCCATGCGCCGGTGAGTGCCAAGCCTTCCATCGCGAGGCGCGTGCCTTCGACTTTGGGCGCGATGGATTCAAGATTCTGCAATCTGTAAAACTGGCCGGGCTGAAAGCGCCGCGCGGCGAGTGGTGCGCGCACCACGACTTCGATAATCATCGGCGTCAGGCGATTGACTTCGTGCACCGTCGCGCGCAAATCGTCGTTAAAGCGCGCGAGAAACTCGTTGTCGCTTACAGCGGCAGCGGGCTTCACGGCCTCAAGTGCGCGGCTCACAACCGGGTGCCCCTGCTTGGCGCTGCCAATGGCTTTCACCACGTTACCGAAGAACGACGGATGCACGTCGCCGAAATAACTCATGCAGCGGCCATCAGCCTGCTTCGACAGTAACACATTGATTTCATTGGGTTTTGAGATTCCCTTCTCCGCCGCCACCGGATTGCCTGCCGCGTCGTAAGCCTGAAAATAACGACCATCGAGTTTGAAGTGTCCGGCATCTTCGCGCGCCAGCACGGTGTTCGGTTGCGTGCCCGCAGCGATAAGTATGGTGTGTGCTGGCATCGCGATTTCGCCAGCGCCTTGCACGGCAACCTTGAGCGCGCAAGCGTGGCCGTATTTATCGACTTCAACACCCACGGGCGTCAAACCCTCGGCGAAGGTGATGCCTTCTTCGAGCGCCTTGTGCACCTCTTCATGGTTTAGCGTGTACGACGGACTGTCGATCAAGCGCTTGCGATACGCAATTGTGGCGCCGCCCCATGATTGCAATAATTCAACCACGCGCGGCTCGCGCTCTTCGGCCACCGCGCGCATGCACTCGGAGCGCAGTGCGCGTGCGTGCGCGAGGAATTCATCGGCGATGATGCGTTCTTCTTCATTCCATGCGAGGCGCGCCGCCATTTCGCCGTGCGCCTGCGCCATGGCTTCGTAACGCTTGAGAAATTTTTCAACTTGCAGCGGGTAATACGCAAGCGATTCGGTCGCGGTATCGATGGCGGTAAGACCGCCGCCGACCACCACCACCGGCAGGCGCAACTGCATGTTCGCAATCGAATCGGTGCGCGCCGCACCCGTGAGCTGCAACGCCATCAAAAAATCCGACGCGGTGCGCACGCCGCGCGCAAGCCCGTTGGGCATGTCGAGCACCGTGGGCCGCCCCGCGCCTATGGCCAGCGCCACGTGATCAAAGCCCATCGCGAACGCTTCGTCAGCGGTGATCGTGCCGCCGAATCGCACACCGCCGAAGAGCGCGAACTGCTCTCGGCGCTCCACCAGTAACCTTATGATTTTTAAGAAGTTTTTGTCCCATCGCACGGTGATGCCGTATTCCGCCACACCGCCGAAACCGGCCATCATGCGTTCATCCAGCCGCTCATAAAGATCGCGTATATCGCGTATCGGCATGAACGGCGTGCGTTGGCCGTTGGCCTCGACACCGGAAAACTTCGCTGGCAGCGGCTCGATTTTCAAACCGTCAATGCCCACAACCGTGTGCCCGTCATTCATCAAATAATGCGCTAGCGAAAATCCGGCCGGCCCCATGCCCGCGATCAACACGCGCTTGCCGCTGGGCACTTGCGGCAAGGGCTTGCGCAGGTTGAGCGGATTCCAGCGCGTCAGCAAACTATAAATCTCAAAACCCCACGGCAATTCGAGCACGTCTTTCAACGTGCGCGTTTCCGCCTGCGGAATATCCACCGGCTCCTGCTTTTGATAGATGCACGATTTCATGCAATCGTTGCAGATGCGATGCCCGGTCGCCGCCGCCATCGGGTTATCGACGGTGATGATGGCCAGCGCGCCGATGGCGTAGCCCTCGGTCTTGGCCTTGTGAAACTCGGAAATTTTTTCTTCCAGCGGACAGCCCGCGAGCGTCACGCCGAACGGGCTTTTCTTGAACGAAGCCGCGCCGCGTCCAGTCGCACCCTTCTCCAGCAAACCTTTCGAGCACGAATCCTTGCCCTGCTCGTGGCACCAGATGCAGTAGTTCGCCTGATCGAGCGCGCCTTTGAGATCGGTGCCCTTGTCGGTTAGCTTGAAGCCGTCGCGCCGGCGCAATTTATCGACTGAGAACGTGTGCGTGGTGTAGCCCAGCGCTGAGCCAACGGTGGTGGGCACCAGGTGCTGTGTGTCCAGTTTATGCGGCGCCTTGAACAACACGCCATCGCGGTGTTTCTTGCGCCCCGCCGCGGTTTGCAACGCCCACGCCGCGTATTGCAAGGCGATGTCGAGCTTGTCGGCATTGGCGGCCTCGTCTTTTTGCCACTCAATGACTTTTTGCGCGAAGCCCAATTCCGTGAGCGTGTCGCCCATCATCGGTTCGAGTTTAGCCGCGAGTTCGGGGCCGTTGAGTTGTTCGGCAGCCTCGCCCTTGAATTTGTTGGCGGCCTTGCGCTGCACGAACAAGCGTTTCACGCTGTATAGCGGTGTGAGTTCGAGATGGCGCGCGGTGAGTTTTTCTACTTCGGCTTCAATGTTGAAAAGCCACGCCACGAACGCATCCACATGCGGCGTCAGCGCCAGCAGCAGTTCGGATTCCTGCTTCACTGACAGCGCCGAGGGTTGCGCACGCGCCTGCACGAGACGCTCGCCCAACAAGGCGTCGTTTTGTGCGAGCCGTGCCGTAAAGCACGTGTCCACGCGCACCAGTCCGTCGCGCCGGTAGAGATCGCCGAATGTCAGTCCGCTTTCTTTATTGAGCGGATTTATTTCACCAGTTGCCAAGGTAATTTCTTTCAAATCAGGGAACCGCGAATTATAACAATCCGCACCTGGCAAAACATGGATAAATAGTTGATTCATGAGATAATTCTTGGCTACTTCGAGCAACGCTTACATGCCCACAACCCACTGGCGCACCCCTGCCGTCATACTGGCCTGCGGCGGTCTCATGCTGATGCTGTCGCTCGGCACGCGCCAGAGTTTTGGCTTGTTCATGCAGCCGATGATCAGCGATTTGCATTGGGGTCGCGAGTCGTTCGCGTTTGCGCTGGCGCTGCAAAACATCGTTTGGGGCGTGGCGCAGCCTTTCGCCGGCATGATCGCCGACAAGTACGGCGCGGCGCGCGTGGCGGTGATCTCCGGTGTGTGCTACTCGCTGGGGCTGATGCTGATGGCGTATTCGACCACGCCGCTCATGTTCGACATCAGCGCGGGCGTGCTGGTGGGGCTGGGCATGTCGGGCTCCGCCTTCGGCGTGGTGATGGGCGTGGTCGGACGCGCCTATCCGCCCGAAAAGCGCAGCATGGCGCTGGGCATCGTCGGCGCGGGCGGCTCGTTCGGGCAATTCATCATGCTGCCCTATGGTCAGACGCTGATCTCGCATTTCGGCTGGCTCAACGCGCTGCTGGTGATGGCGGCCGCTGCGTTTCTGATCGTGCCGCTCGCCGCGGCGCTGGCAGGCAGGAACACCGCCGTGCAGACATCAAACCAAAGCATGAGCGAGGCGTTGAAAGAAATCGCAGTGCATCGCGGCTTCTGGCTGCTCACGCTGTCGTTCCTGGTGTGCGGCTTTCAGACGATCTTTATCATGGTGCATCTGCCCGCCTACCTCGTCGATAAAGGCTTGACACCCACCCAGGGCATGACCGCGCTGGCGACGGTCGGATTTTTCAACATTGTTGGTTCGTATGCATGCGGCTACCTGGGCGGGCGCTTCAGCAAAAAATACGTGCTGTCGTGGATCTACGGCATACGCGCGGTTGCGATCGCGGTGTTTATTTCGATGCCGGTCAGCCTGACCGGCACCTACATTTTTGCCGCCGTGATGGGCCTGACGTGGCTGGGCACGATACCGCTCACCAATGGCCTCGTGGCGCAAATCTTCGGCGTAAAATATCTGTCCACGTTGTTCAGCATAGCGTTTCTTGGACATCAAATCGGCAGTTTTTTCGGCGCATGGTACGGCGGTTATATGTTTGATGCGACGGGTTCGTATACGGTGGTGTGGATCATCGCCGCCGCGCTGGGCGTGATTGCCGCGATATTGTGCTTGCCGATAGACGAGCGCGAAATGTCGACGCTGAACGCACAAAAAGCAGTGGCCGCATGACAGCCGGCCATCGCCGCCTTGTCAAGTGGGTATTGATCGCGCTGCTGGCGGCGATGGCGAGCTACGTCGCGTTTCGCGGCTATCTGTCACCCGAAATGCTGATCAACTTTGCAAATTCTTTTAGCTGCTGATGAACGCGCCCTCTAATCAACGCGAAATCGCACCGCCAGCCGAAAGCGATCTGAACGATGCGCAAACCGCGCGCCTCGCGGCATTGGGCTTCATGGTCGCAGGGGTGTGCCATGAAGTCGCCAACCCGCTCACCGCCGTGCATTCGATGGTGCAATTGCTGCAATCTAGCCAGCCTCTGGCGCCGGAAACGCTCGAACGCGGGCTGGCGAACATCGCTTCCAATGTGCAGCGCGTGCTCAACATCACGCGCACGCTGAATGAGTTCTCGCGCGCAGGCCGCGCCGAACGCTCGCACGTGCCGATCAGCCAGCCCATCGGCAACGCGCTGCAAAATGCCAGGCAGCGCGCACTGTTTCGCGATGTGCGCATCCTGCATGAGCCAGCCAGCGGCATGGATGTTCATGCCGTGTGCGAACAACTCGAACAGGTGTTTGCCAACATAGTGCTCAACGCCGCGCAAGCGATGGGCGGCATCGGGCAAATCACCATCACCACGAGCGCCGCGCCAGGCAATCAGATTGAAGTCGCGCTGCACGATAGCGGCCCCGGCATTGCGCCCGGCCATCTGCCGCGCCTGTTTGAACCGTTCTTCTCCACCAAGCCCGCGGGCCAGGGCACCGGACTGGGGCTCGCCATCAGCAACGAAATCGTCATGGAACACGGCGGCGCCCTGCGCGCGGAGAATCATCCGCGCGGCGGCGCGTGTTTTTACGTTTGTCTCCCACGCCACGAGTTGCCAGTCACGCGATGAAGGATACGCCCGCCCAGCGCCATGAGCGCGTTCTACTGATCGAGGACGACCCCGGCGTCGGCGAGACCGTGCGCATGTTATTGGGCGGCATCGGCTGCCAGGCCGAGTGGTGCACCAGCGCCGAAGAGGGCATGGCACGCGCGCTATCCGGCGCATATGACCTGCTGATCACCGATCTCAGGCTGCCCGGCCGCGACGGCATGTCGGTGATACGCGCGGTACGCAACGCGGGGCTCGAAATACCGATGATACTGATGACGAGTTATTCCTCGCTCGACACCGCGATAGAAGCATTGCGCAGCGGCGCGGTAGATTACATCATCAAGCCCTTTGACAACGATGAGTTCATGCACGCGGTGCGCCGCGCGCTGTCCGAGCGCAGGCTGCGCCGCGAAAATGCGCTGCTGCGGCGCACGGTGAACAACAACCGCGCGGGCACCCGCATCATCGGCGAGTCACTGGGCATCAGGCGCGTGCACGAGCTTATCGCCAAGGTTGCCGCCTCCGACGCCAATGTGCTGATTCAGGGTGAGAGCGGCACCGGCAAGGAGTTGGTGGCGCAGGCCATACACGCGGCAAGCGCGCGCGCACGCGGCCCGTTCGTGCCTATCAACTGCGGCGCGATTCCCGCCGGGCTGCTCGAATCGGAGTTATTCGGCCACGCCAAGGGCGCGTTCACCGGCGCGGTGAGCGCAAGCGAGGGATTGATACGCGAGGCGCACGGCGGCACGGTGTTTCTCGACGAAATTTCCGAGCTCGAACCGGCGCTGCAGGTCAAGCTCTTGCGCGTGATCCAGGAAAAACAGGTGCGCCCGCTCGGCGCCAAACACGTGCTAGACAGCGACGTGCGCTTCCTGGCCGCATGCAACCGCGATCTCAAGAAGGCGATGGAAGAAGGCTCGTTTCGCGCCGATCTTTATTACCGCTTGAACGTGATCAATGTCACCGTGCCGCCGCTGCGTGAACGCGGCGCGGACATCGACCTGCTCGCGCGCCATTTCATGCAAGTGCACGGCCGGCAGCTTGGCAAGCGTATCGCGCGCATGGACGATGCGCTCGGCGCCTTTTTACATCGCTATAACTGGCCTGGTAACGTGCGCGAGCTCGAAAACATGATCGAGCGCGCTGTGATCCTCGCCGACGGCGACACGCTGTCGAGCCGGGACATTGCCGATGCCATGCCCTCGTCGTCCGCGCGCTCGCCCGCCGAATTCACCAGCGAGGCGGTCGAAAAAGCGTTGTCGGTTGAACAATATATCGAGGAATTCGTGCGCCGTTATCAACACCTCTACGGCGAATCCGAACTCGCGAAGCTGCTCGGCATGGGGCGCAAGGCGCTGTGGGTGCGGCGTAATCGCTGGGGTCTGAAGCGCAGCGTGGCGCGCGCGCCCAACGCTACCACGCACCCGCATCAAGACGGATAAACAGCATTCGGCGTGCGTACGGAAACAAGGGTGCGTTTCATAAAGAAACGTACGCGTGTGCCCAATGTTAAATAAGTTGTAACTATTTGTTTTTAATAACTATTTATGCAAACACCACTGGCACAGGGCTTGCTCTTGATAAGTGTTCGACTATTCGTGATTCGCGTAACCCAACAAGGAGAGAACCATGGCTGAAGCAGCCGCAGCACCGGCAGCACCCAAGCGCAGAAAAGTAACCATCCCGATGCTCGTCGATAAGATGAAGAAGAACGAGCCGATCGTGCAACTCGCGGTTTATGACTACGAGACCGCGATCGTCGCCGACCGTGTCGGCATCGATATTCTGTGCGTCTCCGACAC
>CAMDLH010000096.1 GCA_945901405.1 Bordetella parapertussis
TACATAGCTGCTGCTCGAATGCATGATCAGCGTATAGCCGTCTGGCGCGCTCTTGGCGGCCATGGCGCCCGCGATGGTGCCGGTGGCGCCGGGACGATTGTCGATGACGAAGTTCTGCCCGTAGACTTCGCCGAGCTTCTGCCCGACCATGCGCGCTATCACGTCGGTCGAGCCGCCCGCCGGGAATGGAACGAGAATGCGTGCGAGCTTCGCGGGATAATCCTGAGCGCGTGCGGGATCCGCGCAAGCCGCCAGCAGGGCCAGCAGCACGGCGGTGCGTGTGCAAGTGTTGCGGAACATTGAATTTCTCCTCGGTTGGACTGTCTTTGGGCGGTGAGCCGCCGCTGGTTGGGATCATGTTGCTGCGGGTACATCATATACGGGTCTGCGCGGCCATGCATTGGGCAGGGGCGGCGCACAAAGCGCATGAGCCATGGCCTGCAAATATGAGACCGCGCGAGCGCAAGACCTCCGAGGGTGCAGGCAAGGAATTCAATGCGTTACTGCTCGTGCAAGCGTGGGTGCTTGCGAGCCGCTGTCGCGCTGCGGCGCATGCGTAATCCGGAAATCGTTCTCCGGATAACGAGACAAAATTCTGGGGTTGTTGCACCGTCCCCGGAATATGGCCATGAAAAGCCATGGCCATATTCCGGGCTACGAGCAGAGGTTATGTAAGTATTTGTTTTTAAAAGATTTTTTAAACTCGATACATCAACGGTTTACCCGCAAAATGCGCGCGTATGTCAGCGAGCAGTTTGCGCCCGCGCTCCTCGCGCACTTCACGCGTGGAGGTGCCCATGTGCGGCGTTAGCACGACGTTGTCCATGTGCATTAATGCATCCGGCACGTTGGGTTCGTCGCGAAATACATCCAGCGCCGCGCCGGCGATTTTTTTATTGAGCAGTGCGGCGACGAGCGCATCTTCATCGACGATGGCGCCGCGCGCGATGTTCACCAAAAAACTATCCGCACCCAACGCTTCGAGTATGCGTGCATCGACGAGGTTGCGTGTCGCGGGCGTGAGCGCGCAGGTGACGACCAGGCAATCGGATTCACGGGCGAGTTGTTCGAGGCTGTCGACGTAGCAATACGCGACATCGTCCTTGCGGTGCGGGCCATGCCACGCAATTTTCATGTCGAAGCCCACCGCACGTTTGGCGATCTCGCGCCCGATGCGGCCCATGCCGACGATGCCCAGCGTCTTGCCGCGCACCTCGACGGCGGACGGAAACAACTGCCGCGGCCACGCGCCCGAACGCACAAACCGATCCGCCTCGCAGATGCGGCGCATCAGCGCCACGATCATTCCCATCGTGAGGTCGGCCACCGGCTCGGCGGTGGAATCCGGCGTGCTGGTGATGATGATGTTGCGCTCTTTCGCGGCGGCCATGTCGATCAGCGTGGTGTAAGGGCCGTAACAACAGTTGATTTCGAGCTTGGGCAGCGCCTCGAAGTGTGCGCGCGTCACCTCGGTGGTGGTGGTCGATATCGTCGCTCGCACGTTGGCGCAGGTGCGCTTGATGCCGGAAATGCCGCCGGGGATTTCCCACAGTTTGTGCACGATGAACTCTTGTTCGAGCGCGGCCATTGCCGGCTCGTAGAATGCTTTGAGAAACAGGATTTCGGGTTTCATTTTTTTGGTTTAATTTGGCTTCAGGCCTGCGTCGCGCAATACTTGCGTGAGTCGTGTGCCGTTCTCGCGCAGGAATGTCGTGAACTCCGTTGGCGTGTTGCCCATGGGAATTTGGTTTAACTGTTCCAGGCGGGTTCTGACATCAGGCGTTTGTGCCGCGCCGGCGAATGCCGCGTGCGGGCGCTTGACTGCGGGCGCGGGTACGCCCGCGGGCGCTACCAATCCCGCGAAGGTTTGCACGTTGACTTGCGCGAAACCGAGTTCTGCGAACGTGGGCACGTTGGGTATCGACGCAAGGCGCTTGGTGCTCGTCGCCGCAAGCCCGCGCAAACGGCCATCCTGCACAAACGGCACAGCGCCGGATCCGGCGAGCAGCATCGGCACCTCGCCCGCGACCAGCGCGGTGACCGCCGGCCCCGCGCCCTTGTAGGCGACGTGCGTCATCTTCAGGCTGAAGTGCGCGCGGAATTGTTCGATGGCGAGATGCCCCGCACTGCCATCACCCGGCGAGCCGTAATTGAGTTTGCCCGGATTCGCTTTGGCGTGATCGACCAGTTCCTGCACCGACTTCGCAGGCAACGAGGGGTGCACCACCAGTATCAGCGGCGTGGCGGTGATCAGCGTGATCGGCGTGAAATCCTTCAACGCGATGTAACCCGCATCGCGCACCAGCACGGGGTTGACGATAAACGCCGGGTCCATCACGCCGACGGTATAGCCATCCGCCGCCGCGGCCTGCACCATGCGCGTGCCGATCAGCGTGCCGCCCCCGGCGCGGTTGTCGACGATCAACTGCTGGCCGAGCAACTCGGTGGCCTTGGCCTGCACGATGCGCGTGGTGATGTCCGAACCGCCGCCGGCGGCGTAGGGGATGATAATGCGGATGGGACGCACCGGAAATTCTTGCGCGTTTGCATGGGCCACGTGCAGCGTGCACAGGCCCGCTGCAAGCGGCATCAGGCACGGATTTATTTTTTTCACGAGCGGTTTCTCCCAATAGTAGTTGTTCAGTTTCGATCCTGCGCGCACCACCGTCAAGCGCCTCGGCTAGAATGCGTGCGAACCATTGCACAAGAGAAAAATCATGACCAATAGTAAGACCATCAGATGGGGCATCATCGGACTCGGCGACATCGCCGAGCGCAATTTCACCCCTGCGCTGGCGAAGGCGGCGGATTGCGAACTGGTTTCCGTTTACAGCCGTAGTGCTGCAAAGGGCAAGGAATTCATCGCGAAATACCAAGTGCCGCGCGCCTATGACTCGCTCGACAAAATGCTTGCCGACCCGGAGCTTGATGCGGTGTACATCGCCAGCCCGAATTCGATACACGCCGAGCAATCGGTGGCCGCCTCGCGCGCGGGCAAGCATGTGTTGTGCGACAAGCCGATGGCGCTCACCGTGGCCGACGGCGAGCGCATGATCCGTGCGGCCGAGGACAACAAGGTGCGGCTCGATGTTGCGTTCCGGCTGCGCTATCACCCGGCGCACGCCGAGGCGCACCGCCACGTGTTATCGGGCGTGCTGGGCGAAATCCAGTTGATCAAGGCGCAGAATTTTGTCGGCGGCGCGCGGCCGTATTGGGCCAACGCCGGCTGGCGCAACGACCCGGCCGTCGCCGGATCAGGCTCCATCGTCGCGCAAGCAGTGCATCCGGTGGATTTGCTGCGCTATCTGACCGGCAGCGAAATCGTCGAAGTGCGTTGCATCACCGACGAAGACCCGCCGGCGCGGCCCAGCAGCGAATGCACCATCAGCCTATTCAAGTTTGCCAATGGCGCGCTGGCGCAGGTGGCCTCGGGAGCGGTGGTGCCACGCTCCGACAACGATGCGGTGTTCTACGGCAGCAAGGGCAAGATCACGTGCCTGGGCACGCTCGGCAGAAACGAGGCGGGCCGCGTGCAGGAAGTGGTCGTCGACAGCGGTGCGCCACAACTGCGCGTGCCGTTCCCGGACGACACGCCGATCACGCGCACCACGCGATTGATCGAGGCGTTTAATCAGTCAATCATCGACGGCACGCCGACCGTGATGTCCGCGCAAAATGGATTGCAGATGATACGCATAGCCAGCGCCATGCACGAGTCAAGCCTGCACGGCAAAGCGGTGAAGTTGTAGGGCGCAATCGCCGAAGGCATTGCGCCGATCCAAGGCAACCATTCAACTTGTGGCGCGCGTGATCCATCGACGTGCACGTTCGCTGATGAACCGCTGAATTCGCACCTGAGAGATGTACCATGTGCCAGATGTATCAATGAAGGGGAAAAACGATGAAGCACACTGGATCGCATTGTTGCGTGGCTTTCGCCGGGATCGCCATGGCGTTTGCATCGGCGGGAGTATCCGCGCAAAGCTACCCAAATAAACCTGTCAGGCTGGTGGTGGGCTTTGTCGCCGGCGGCTCGACCGATCTTGCCGGGCGTTTCATGGCGCAGAAGCTGGGCGAGCAGTTCGGCCAGCAGGTGATCGTCGAGAATCGTCCAGGTGCTGGCACTGCAATCGCCAACGAGCGCGTTGCAACGGCGGCGCCGGACGGCTACACGCTGCTGCTGATGACGGCCTCGGGCGCGGGGCTGTCCGCCGCGCGCAGCGATTTGCCGTACGACATCAATCGCGACTTCGTGCCCATCGCGCGCGGCACCGCCACCACGTATGTGTTGATGATTCACCCCTCGGTGCCGGTGCGCGGCGTGAAGGATTTGATCGCGCTGGCCCGCGCAAGCCCCGGCAAGTTGAGTTACGCCTCGGAAGGTGTCGCCGCCTCCGCGCACATCAATGGCGAGCTGTTCAAATCGATGGCGAAGCTCGACATGCTGCACGTGCCGTTCAAGGGCGGTATCGAGAGCTCGACCGCGGTTGCCGCGGGGCATGTTGATGTGGGCTTTCCGTCGCTCACCGCGTCGCTGCCGATGGCCGATATAGGCAAGGTGCGGCTGCTTGCCGTCACCAGTGCGAAGCGCTCGGCGATGAAACCCGATCTGCCGACGATCAGCGAAGCGGGTTTGCCCGGCTATGACCGCGCAAGCTGGAACGGGCTCATGGCCCCCTCGGCCACGCCGAAAGAAATTGTCGCGCAACTGCAAGCCGCGATGGAGAAGCTGCTCAATCATCCGCAGGCGCGCGAGCAACTGATGAAGATCGGACTGGAGCCGAACTACCTGCCAGGCGAGCAGTTCGGCGCGTACTTGCGTAACGAAGTCACGCAGATTTCGCGGCTGATGAAGGCGATTGCGTTCAAGCAAAAATAATATTCGGGAGGCAACATGGCGGAAGAACAACGCCGTAACGAGGCTAATGAAGCCGATGTGATCGTGGTGGGCGGTGGCGGCGCGGGGCTGGCCGCGGCGGCGGAGGCCGCGCGGCTGGGGCGCAGCGTGATCCTCATCGAGAAGAACCCGCGGCCCGGCGGCAGCACGTCATGGTCGGTTGGCTCAATCTCGGCCACCAATACGCCGCATCAGCAGCGTGCCGGCATCAAGGATACGCCGCGCGAACACTTCGAGGATCTCAACCTGCTCGCCGGGCCGTACGCGCCGCGTGACAATCTCGTGTTGCGCCGGCTGCTCACCGAGAACACCACCGACATGGTGGAGTGGCTGACGCGCCTGGGCGTGGTGCTCGTCGGTCCGATGCCGGAGCCGCCGCATCGTTATCCGCGCATGCACAACGTGCTGCCGAATTCACGCGCGTTTGCGTACCACATTTCGCGCCATTGCCGCCGGTTCGGCGTGGATATCCGTTGCAATGTGGCCGCGAGTGCATTGATCAGCGAGGGTGGGCGTGTCGTGGGTGTGAAGGCGACCGATGCGAATGGAGCCGCGCTCACCTTTCGCGCGCGCGGCGGCGTGGTGCTCGCCGCGGGCGACTTCAGCAACGCGCCCGATCTCAAACGCAGTCTTGTGTCGGAAACCGTGGCGGATATCGAGGCCATCAACGCCACCGCCACCGGCGATGGCCAGCGCATGGCGCTCGCCATCGGCGCGCAGGTAGTGAATGGCGACATCGTGCGCGGCCCCATCCTGCGCTTCGTGCCGCCGCCCGGCGGCAGGCTCATGCTCAAGCTGCCGCCATGGCGCTGGCTGGCGCGCTTCATGGCGTGGGCGATGCAGCACATGCCGCAGGCGCTGTTGCGCCCGTTCATCATGAGCTTTCTCACCACCGCTCTTGGCCCTGCACCGGAGCTATTCAAGGAGGGCGCAATATTGGTCAACAACAGCGGCGAGCGTTTCACCGATGAACTGGGCCGGCCCGCTTACGAAGTGCCGCTGCAAATAGACAAGGTCGCGTACATCCTGTTCGACGACAGCGTGGCGCAAAAATTTCGCGCATGGCCATATGCGGTATCCACCGCGCCCGGCATCGCGTGGGCGTATCTCGACGACTACCGGCGCAACCGCAAGGATATTTATCACCAGTCTGCAACGATAGAAGGCCTGGCCGCTTCGATGCGCGTACCGGCTGAACAACTCGCCAGCACACTTGCCGGCTACAACGACCGCGAGCGCGAGACACGCTCGGCGATTGCGCAGGGGCCGTATTACGCGCTGGGGCCGCTGAAGGGCTATGTGGTGTTTACCGACGGCGGGCTGCGCGTGACCGAGCGGCTGGAAGTGACCGGCGCGGACGGCAAGCCCATACCAGGGCTGTATGCCGCCGGCTCGACCGGGCAGGGCGGACTCATGCTCGAAGGTCATGGCCATCATCTTGGCTGGGCTTTTGTTTCAGGACGCATTGCAGGGCGGCATGCGGCGTTTGATGTGCCGCCGCGTTGACTAACCAACTATTGCAAGAAGCACACAACAGTAACCTTGTCATTCCCGCGCAGAGCCTGTCCTCGAATGCTTTAATCGGGGACGGGAATCTATACAATGACACAATCGGCAAATATGTTATGGGTTCCCGTCTGCGCGGGAACGACAGCGGGTGAAGATTTCCCATGCGCAATCCGCATACACTTAAGACCAGAGCAGCAACAAAGGAGAGCATCAATGAAACACACCACCATGCACGCCGCACGCATAGCCGTCGCGGCACTCGCCATTGCCGCAGGGAGCGCCTGCGCACAGTCCTGGCCGGCGAAGCCCATCCGCTTCATCGTGCCGTGGCCGCCGGGCGGCGGCGCCGACGTGCTGGCGCGGTTGCTCTCGCCGAAATTATCCGAAGCGGTGGGCCGCAACTTCATCATCGAAAACCGCCCCGGCGCGGCCGGCAACATCGGCACGGAAATCGCCGCGCGTGCGCCGGCCGACGGCTACACCGTCGTCTTCGCGTATTCGGGCACGCATGCGATCAACCCCAGCCTCTACCGCCAGATGCCGTTCAAGGCCAGCGACCTTGCGCCGATCTCATGGTTATCGCAGGTGCCGCAAGTGGTCGTGGTGCATCCCGCGCTGCCGGTGAAAAATATCAAGGACCTCATCGCGCTCGCGCGCTCACGGCCGGGCCAGGTTGCCTATGCGTCCAGCGGTAACGGCGCGGTGAATCATCTGGCGGGCGAACTTTTCAACACCATGGCTGGCGTGAAGATGGTGCACATCCCCTACAAGGGCGGGGCTGCTGCATCGCTGGCCGTGCTGTCGGGTGAGACGCCGGTGATACTTGGCGAACCGGCGGGCGTGGTGCCGCACATCGGCGCGGGCAAGTTGCGCGCGATTGCAGTCACCAGCGCGCGGCGCTCGCTGGGCATGCCGAATCTGCCCACGGTGATCGAGACCGGTTTGCCTGGCTATGATGTGACTTCGTGGAATGGCGTGCTCGCGCCCGCCGGCACGCCGCCCGATATTCTCTCGCGGCTGAACGCGGAGTTCGTGAAGGCCGTGCGCGCGCCGGACTTGCGCGACAAGCTGCTCGTGCAAGGCTTCGAGCCGGTCGGCAGCACGAGCGAAGAGTTTGCCGAACACATCCGTTCCGAATCCGCCAAGTGGGGCAAGGTCGTCAAGGCGACCGGCATGACGATAGACTGATCAGGCCACGCTGTTGGGAATATCGTAAGTATTTGTTTTTAAAAACTATTTTATTTCGATATCCATCAGCGGTGCATACTGCTGGCCGCCGTGACCATCGCTATCGCGCGGGTCGCCCTGAAAATACGGGCGCGGGATCGAAGCCTTGATCGCGTAGGCGTGATCGCAATAAAAAAACTTCACGTCGCGCGCCGGCAGGTTGTAGCGCTGGGCGATAACTTCGCGCGTGAGCGCGCCGGAGTTTTTGACGCGCTGATAGGTGGCATCGTCATCGAACATGATGTCGAAGGTGAGTTCAAACGGCCCGGCATTTTTGCTGCGTATCAGGCGTGCGAGTTCCGCAAGTTGGGTCATGCTACAAACCTCCGTTGATTGCCGGCACTGACTTCAAACATTTCCATCGGAAACATTTCACACGGGTCGTCCGGCTCGACCACGTGGTTGACGTTGAATTTGTAAACCGCACCGCGCTCCATTTGATTGTAGGGGCACGCGATCGCGGTGATGAGTCCGCTCCATTCGGGGATCGGCAGATGCAGCGCCTGATGACGAATCACGCCGGCGATGGTGTTGGCGATGTCCTGCGTGGGCGCGGTGGCTTCGAATATCAGGCACAGCTCGTGCGAACGGATTTCCTTCATCGGCTCCAGCGGCCCCATGGTGCCGTTCTTGCCGTAGATGCGGATGTTGAGCAGCCAGTCTTCGGGCTTCAGTTTGTCGCCGAACACCATTTTCACGCGCGCATGGATTTTCTCGGTGACGCGCATGGTCCAATCGTCGATCTGGCGAATGATGAACGGATCGCGCACCGAGCCGATGAGAATACTCATGTAGCCGGCTTTCTCCGAGCCTTCGAGTTTGACGGTGTAGCGCGGTGCGTGGATGAACGCGCTGTTGGTGACCTTGACCGCGCGCTCGGTCAGCGCTTCGTAACGCGAGTTTGTCAGATCAAGCGTGCCGGAGCACTCCACCAGTTTGAATGGATCGGAGTTTTCATACAGGCTGTGCGAGGCTATGCTCTGTGGCGTGCAGCGCAGCGTTTGGTCGGGCGCTTCGACGACGAAATGATCCTTGCGCACCCACGCGAACATGCAATCGGGCGTGCGGCGCTGCACGCACGCGGCCGCGCCGCATTCGAGAATTTTCGCCATGTGCCACGACACGCCCTCGGGGAAGCCGCGCATCACCGGCACCGACGCGAAGATCGCGCAGTCGCTCGAACGCCCGCCGAGGATCACATCAGCACCCGCTTGCAGCGCACGCTGCCACGGCTCCGCGCCCATCATGCCGACGATGTGCTCGCTGCGGTCGATCACGGCGGCGTTGAATTCCGGCGCCGGTGACAGCGGCTTGATGCGCCCTACACTCAGGCGCTGCTTGAGATAATCTTTTTTCTGCTCGGAGTGGATCAGCGCGAGCTTGAAGCTCAGCCCTTCCTCGGCGGCGATTTCGCGCGCCAGATTCGCCATGATCTCAAGCTGCGCATCATTGCCGCCGGTGCCGCAAGAGCCGATCATCAGCGGCACATTGATCCTGCGCGCGCCCATCAGCATCAGGCGGAAATCGCGCTTGATGGCGGCCAGCGGAAACGCCGTCTTGCTCGAACCCAAATATTCAGGCCCAGGGTCGGTGGAGCCGCCATCGCAGCCGATAAAGTGCGGCTTAAGTGCGAGGCCCTGCTCGAACGAGCTTTCGAGAAAACCCGAACCGGTGACGCCGGTGGGGGAGAGCACTCTTATTTCGTCTTGGTCGGTGGTCATGGCTTGTTCCATTTGGAAAATTCAAAAGCCTGTTAGCCGCGGATGAACTCGGATAAACACAGATGAGAACAAATCAACTTCCATTTGTCGTTCCCGCCTGCGCGGGAACGACAGAGGAAGGGTTTCCGCGTTTACCCGTGCTCATCCGTGGTTAAACAGTTTTTCGATGCAAGTTCTTTTCAACCCCACTGTAGTCCTTGAATATTTCCTGATCAACACGGCGCCGCTCGCCGTGCGCCACCAGCCACAGCCGCACCATGTGGCGTTTCAGCGCCGGATCGGGATAGTCTTCAAACTCGGTGCGCGCGTGCAGCGTGGTGTAGTTGTTGATGAACTGTATGTCACCGCGCTCCAGCATCATGTCGAGACGCATGTCGTCGCGGTTGGCGAGTTCGTCCAACTGTGCGAGTGCGGCGGTCTCAAGCTCAGTATATTTCGCGTGGCCGAGCCTGCGCGCGGTTTCGACGGTGTTGCGCAAGATGCGTGCGCTCACCACGCCGTCCTTCACCGCAAAAACCGGCATGCGATAGGTCGAAAGATCGCCGCCTTCCTCGACATTGATGTGGATGTAGCCGTTGAACAGCGGGCCGAGATACTCCGGATTGGTCGTTGCGATTTCGTTGTGGATACGCGTCGAACTGACGATGCTCGACAGCCCGCCGGATTTAGCCTGCCGCTGGCACAGCAATCCAATGATGTCGCAGCGGTCGGTGTGAAACATCAGATGCTGATTGGTGCGATAACCGCGCACCTTGCCCGTGCCCATCTTGACACCTTCGTCGAACACCTCGCCCAGCATGTCGCCGTAGGAGTTTTGCGAAATTGGCGCGCCGAGATACAACCCGATGCCCCAGAACATCGCGCGAATTTGCGCATCCGAAAAATCTTTCGGTATGCCGCGCACCAGCACGAAGCCGCGGCCATGCTGGATTTCGCGCGCCCACGATTGAATCATTGCTGCGAGCGTCGGCAACGGAAAATCCCTGGGCGTGATGTCGATCTCGCGCAGTCCGCGCGCGAGGCACGGCGCCGCCGCGGCTTCGAGTTCGGCGATCTGGCGCGCGTTTAACGTAACGATCCAGTTTTGATCGTTGGAGAAATCCGCGCCTTTCCATGCGCTCGCGTCGTTGACCAGTGCGGGGATTGCTGTGTTCATGGCGGGGCTTGATCGGGAGGAAATTCGAGAGCGCATGCTACAGAGCGCGCGGCGCCCGCGTCAAGGCGCATGGAAAGGTTTGCCACATCTTGAGGGCGGCACACACACACGATCACCTATAATCACGCACATTGGTTTTACATCGGGAACGGCACATGCAACAGAGTCTACGCAGCGTGGGATTCGCGCTATGCGCACTTTGCGCGGTATTTTCGTTGGCGGCAGCCGATGCCAGCGCGCAGCAATGGCCCGCCAAGTCCATTCGCTTTATCTCGCCGTACGCGCCGGGCGGCGGCAGCGATATTCTCGCGCGCGGCATCGGGCAAAAGCTCTCGGAGAACCTGGGCGTGCCGGTGATCATCGACAACCGGCCCGGCGCGGGCGGCGTGATTGGCACGGAGATTGTCACCAAGGCCCCGCCGGATGGCTACACGCTGATGCTCGGCACGCCCGCCCCGATTACCGTGGCGCCGTCGCTGATGAAAAAAATGCCTTACGACCCGCTGCGCGATCTCACGCCGATCACGCTGGTATCCATCGTGCCCGCAGTGGTGGCGGTGCATCCGTCCGTGCCAGCGAAGTCGATCAAGGAACTCGTTGCGCTCGCGCGCGCCAGGCCGGGGCAGGTGACTTATTCGTCGTCCGGCAACGGCGGCACCGCGCACCTGTCGGGCTTGATGCTGCAAACCATGGCTGGCATCGACATCACGCACGTGCCGTATCGCGGTACCGGCCCCGCGCTCACTGCCGCGATGAGCGGCGAGGTGACATTTACCGCGGGCAATATCATTTCATCGCTACCGATGGTGAAAGCAGGCCGCGTGCGCGCGCTGGCAGTGACCAGCGAAAAACGCTCGCCGGTGCTGCCCGAGGTGCCGACCGTCGCGGAAACCATACCCGGTTATGCGGCGGGGCCATTCTACGGCGTGCTCGGCCCTGGCCACATGCCGGCGGAACTGGTGAGCCGCATCCGCAGTGAAATCGTGAAAATCCTGCATGCGCCAGAAATGAAAAACCGCTTGAGCGCCGAGGGCGGCGAACCCATAGGCAGCACGCCGGAAGTCTACGCAGCGATGATACGAACCGAAACCGAGCGCTGGGGCAAGGTGATCAGAGAGGCTAAAATACTGCCGGAGTGATGAGCCAAATTCCAAAGAAGCTCCTTCCCCCTTGAGGGGGGAAGGTGGGGATGGGGGTGAAAAGTTGAAGCGCACGTACACTCGTTGTGTCCTACGTAGCGGCGAATCAATCCATTGACGCATTACGGAGCAATGCATAATTTATGGAACGAGTTGAAATCGTTAGGGCTAAAGCAAGGTTGTCCGAGCTTGTAGCGAAGGCCGAGTGTGGCCAGGAGATTGCAATTACCCGCGGGCGTAAGGTCGTTGCGCTGCTTGTTCCAGCTACCAAGCGGATTGTCCATCGTTCCAATTCCAGCGTGATCGATCGCATTACTGCATTCAGTAAGGCGTTACAGTTCAAGAAGGGCGTGAATAGTGGATATGGTACTGGAATACAAAAAAAAACGTGCGTTCGTCGGCGCTACGCGCGGCTATTGAAATGAACGCACCTCATCCCCACACGCCCAATTTCGCTGGCGTCGCCTACGCCGAAACGCTGCAACGCGCGCGCGACCTCGTGCCCGTGCTGCGCAGCCGTGCAACTGACGCTGAAGCCGCGCGCGTGATGCTGCCGGACACCGCGCGTGATCTGCACGCGATGGGCGCGGTGCGCATCCTGCAGCCCAAGCGCTGGGGCGGCATGGAATACGATTTTCTTTCCTACATTGAAGTGCCGATGGAGCTCGCGCGCGGCTGCGCATCGACGAGCTGGAACGTGGTGAATCTGTCGATCCACGACTGGATGCTGGCAATGTACGACGAGCGCGCGCAGGCCGCCGTGTGGGATAAAGACCCGGCGGCGTTTATCGCCGCAGGCATTGCGTTCCCGCAGGGGCGTGCGCGCAAAGTCGATGGCGGTTTTGTCATCAGCGGCAAGTGGAATTTCTCAAGCTGCGTGAATATCTCCACCTGGTGCATGCTCGCGGTGATGGTGAGGGACGGTGATAAAGTAATAGATCACCGCATGTGCCTGCTCGATCAATCGCAATATGAAATCGTCGACGACTGGCACACGCTGGGCATGCGCTCCACTGGCAGCATGTCGGTGATCGCCAAGGATATCTTCGTGCCGGAGTATCGTGCGCTGTGCATGTACGACATCCGCGGCGGCGACAACTTCCCCGGCGCCAAGGGCAATCCGAATCCGCTGTATCGCATTTCGCTCACTTGTCTGGGTGGTCACGGCATTGCAGCCACCGCCTGCGGCAACGCCATGGCGGCGCTCGAACACACGCTGGCGCTGGTGAAGGAACGCAGCACCAACTACACGGGCCTCAAAATGCGCGACCAGCAAATCGTGCAGCATCGCGTCGCCATGGCGGGCGCGAAAATCGAATCCGCGCGATTGATGCTGCGTACCGACGCCATCGAGGTGCAGCAACTCGCCAACAAGAACATCATCCCCGATGTGCAAGAGAAGCTGCGTTACAAACGCAACGCCGCGTATGCCGCGACGCTGTGCGTGGAAGCGGTGGATTTGCTGCACGCGGTGACAGGCGCCACCGGCATTTACGAATCGTATCCGCTGGAGCGCATCTTCCGTGACGCGCATGCGTTGGGGGCGCACATCAGCCTTAACTTTGATGCGCAGGGGCCTTCTTGGGGGTTGGTGGCGTTGGGTGGGGAGGTTGTGAATCCGACGTTGTAGTTATCTGTGCGCTGCAAAAGTTGGTCACAATCTCTGCGGTGGCTACGGGCGACGCTTGCAGCAGCATATGCGGGCCTTCCGTAATTGCCACGCGTGTTTGTGGCGCGAGGGACGCGATGAGATTGGATGCCGATTGAGGAACCAAAAAGTCCTTCTTGGCGCGCAGACAGAGTATCGGCACGCGGATGCGCCGCATGGCGTCCGTGACATCGACCTCAAGAATCGAACGCAGCCTTGCACGCAGTACATCGGTCGAAACGACGGCTAATGCTTGCTTGAGTTGTCGTATCAACTCGGGTGTTGCGTAATTGGTCAACAGCAAGGGTGCAGATAGCGTTGATGACCGCAAGCCTAGCAGGAATCGAATCAATGGTTTCAAGCCGGCAAGTGCGAGACGCGGGTTCCTTGCAAACGAACAGCACAATATTAGTCCTGCAAGATTGGCTGGCGGACTGGCCGCAATTGAAATTGCGATTGGCCCAGAGAATGATTCGCCCAGCAGAACGAACGGTTCATCCAACGGCAGGCGCTCGCGGACATACACTTCCAGTTGCTTGTAGCCCAGTAATTGCGCCGGCGGATAAGCGATTACCGTGGGGCGAACGCTTTCTGACAGCGCCGCGATAAATGGCGCGAACAACTCGCCTGTGCCATCCATGCCGGGCAACAGCACCAGGCACGTCATCGCGCAAACGCATTCAGAGGCAATGGTTGAGGCGGATCGCGCACCGTTTGTCCGCCAACCATGCCTCGGTCAAATAATGCTTACGCCCACTTCAACCGCTCCATCAGCGCGCGGCCCATCACCCAGTCCTTGTCGCTCTCGGTCAGGAATTTCAGTTCTTCGGTGATGTGTGTAATGCGCTGGCGCCAGGTCGCCCGAGCGTAGGCTTGAGTTAAGTCGGTTCCCCAATAGCAGCGACGCGGGCCGTAGGCGTCGAACACCCGGCGCAGATGTTCGTTCAAGTCGCGGAATGGATAGGGTTCCAGCGATGCAGCTACCAGATTTGAAATCTTGATGCTGACGTTCGGGTACTTGGCGAGCGCTACGGCCTGGCTGATGACCTCGGCCGTCCGTCCCTCCTTCGCGAGGGGGGTGTTCATACCCATGTGGTCGATGATGAGATGCAGTCCGGGATGGCGTTCTGCGATAGGCGCGAACTTGGACACCATGCCGAATGCGAGGAACATGACGGGCAGTCCGGCTTTCTCGGCCGCCGGCCAGAACCAGTCTGCGGTGCCGTCCGACAACCAAGCGGCGTCCTTGCCGATGAAGGTGACACGCACACCGAGCATTCCCGGCTGATCCTTCCACCGCGGAAGCAAGGCGGCCGACTTCGGATCCCGCAGCGGGATACGACCCATGACCGCGAAACGGTTGGGATAACGCTTGGCGGCGTCGAGTGCGACCTCGTTGCGGTCGTTCAGTCCCGGCGGCACGACGACGACGCGGTCAACTCCGGCCTCGTCCATCAGCGGCAGTATGCGCTCGACAGTGAACGGTTCGGGCAATTGCGGATTAGCGCCCGGATTCCAGGGATAATCCGGTGTATTCGCCTTCCATAAATGCACCTGCGCATCGACGATGATGCGTTTGCCCGATGACGGCGTGGTGGTGCAGGCGCCGGCTGCCAGCGCTACGCCCGCGCCTAAGGTGGTGCCGATGAACTTGCGACGTGTGAACATGGTGAACTCCTCCGGTGTGGCCGCTGATGGTGGTTGTAGTTAGTGCCGCAAGAATATAGTAGCACTTCGTCCGGCAAACTCAATTGCCACGCGGCGTCTTTTCCCCGGAAGAGATTTGATGCGAAACGGCGGCGTTCGAGAATTGCCAGCGTGAAGAAAAAAGTGCCACCAGGAACGAAGGCGCAGGGGTATTGGGGCACGGCGTCTTGCTGTGACTGTGTTGATTGCCGTGGTATATCACAGAAGGCGGGATGCGCTGCGCTTCTCCCGCCCTACGAGTTTCTTGTGAATTCCTGCCACGCTTTATTCAATACAACATTCCGACTCGTCGGCGGCCCCTGATCATGGTTCCCCATGTAGCCGCGCGACTGATTGCGTCCTGGATCCCCTGCCACCAGAATGCCCGTCATCGCTGCATCAATAAACACACGCACCAATCGATCAGGATCATCCGACTCGTGATATTCCTTGGGCAGCGTACCTTCGTCCACGAGTTTTTCCAGGCTAAAGGTGGGCGTACTGGTCATCTGCGCGAAATGCGTTATTTTGCCGGCCGACACTTTTACGTTATTAAACAAATACTTACGAACCTCTCCCTTGCTCCACTCACGTGCGATCACGCGTGCGATGCTGAGGCCTACCGCGATCAGCGGATGCCAGTAGCCGCGCTTCATGCCGGTGTGTGACCAGTAGGTGAAGGTCGCGCCCATCACGTCTGCGAATTGCTGCACGTGGGTTTGTGCATCGCCGCCGCCGCTGTAAGTGGGCGGAGTGATGGCCACCACGCTGCGCACGGTGACTACGCTGTCATTGCTCTTGAAGCCCTGATCCATGCCATAGGTTGGCCAGCCGATTTCCTTGGCGGTGTCTTCGTCTTCGGCCAGCGCCACGTTGAAGGTGAAGCTGATGCTGCCTTTGTCGCCGGCGCCGGGCGGGATGCGATAGCCGCAGATGTTGCGCAGGAACATACGCACGAAGCGGCCCACGGTGGTGTTGGCCTGGCGGCCGACGCGCATCACGCCCTGGCCATGGTTGAAATCAAGTTGCTTGATGATGGGGCCGCTGACAATGACGAGCGGCTCCCACACCTGTGTCGAGCCGCAATGTTCGATGTGAAACTCCGGATCGCACATCGCTTCGATCACGGCGATCAGCAGCGGCATGTATTCGGGGCGGCAACCCGACATGCAGCCGGTGATGGCGATGCTGAGTATGGTGACTTCGCGGCCCTCTTGCGGTACCGCTCTTAAAACCTCGTCAGGCGTGCGGCCGGTGAATTTCGCGCGCACGTGTTCGCGCACCTGCGGGTAGATGACTTTGCCTCTGAAAATCACGTCCCAAAATTCGCCGATGACCTTGCCGTTCAGATCAGGCAAGCGTGGCGCGCGGGCGCGGTCTTCGACGGCGCGGCGCGGGATGGGCCACGGCACGTCGTAGCGGGGTTCGTTGGTGGGCATGGTGTTCTCCGAGAGAGTCGGAGCGGGGAACTTCTTTGCCCCCACCCTAACCCTTCCCCGCGAGCGGGGGAGGGGATGTAAATTGTGCCTCCCCCGCAAGCGGGGAAGGGAATGTAGATTATTCCTGCAAAAAATCAGCGATCCCAGGCTGTCAATCTAATATTGAGTCTACGCTCTTCGTAAATAGCTAGAGCGCAAAGTTCAAGCCGAGTGACTTTATCCTTATTGCCTCGCGCGAAGTGAAAAGCAAGGCGCCGCCTTGGCAAGGAAAAAGTTTGGATACCTGCCTCCGTGCCGCGGGCAACCAAGCTCGTGAATTGACGATGACATTGCTGGTTGCTACAGTGCGCCAGTCAGACTCGCTGAGTATGGCCATGCAAGACCCAAGATGGAAACGACAGCCTGAATGCTCGAGTCAAGCACGCGAGGGTCAAGGGCGAGTGATCTCTTCCGCCGTGATATTGTCGGCGCTTTGTAGTTAACAAGATGCAACGAACATGGATAAAAGGAACCCCGCATGAACTACACTCGCCTGCTCGTCGAACGCAAACCGCCGATCGCGGTGGTAACCCTGCATGAACCCGGCAAGCGTAATCCGTTCAGCCCCACGCTGGTGCGGGAGATGACCGAGGCGCTGACCGCGTTCGCCGCGGATGATGAGATTGTCGTCATCATCTTTACCGGCTCCGGCATTGCGTTCTCCGGCGGCGCGGATCTGCGCGAAATGCGCAAGGCCACCGCGCTGGAGGATCGCGGCGAGTACGAACACATCCTCGCGTTGAATCGCCTCGTGTGGAATTACCCCAAGGTCACGATTTCCGCCATCAACGGCCCGGCTCTGGGATTGGGCGCGAACCTGGTGGGCTGGTCTGATCTTGCCATCGCGGAGGAGCGCGCAACACTCGGCTATCCCGAAGTGCGCGTGGGCATTGCCTCCGCCACGGTGATTCCGGTGCTGCTGCGCGTCATGGGCCGCAAGGCGATGAATGAAATGTTGTTCACGGGCCGCGCCATCGGTGCTGTCGAGGCGCACCGCTTGGGGCTGGTGAATCGCGTGGTGGCCGATGGCACGTCGGTTGCCGCCGCGACGGAGCTTGCTCTTGAAATCGCGCGCAACGAGCCGCACGGCCTTGCCTTCACCAAGGAGGTGGTGCGTACCGTCACCGACATGGAATACAACAAGTCGATTGAGTATGCACGCGATATCCGCGTGATCTCGCGGCTGCATCCGCGTTTTCAGGCGCGCATCGACAAGTATGTGTCGAGCCGCAAGGCGCGGAGCGACCCGTCATGACGATGCCCCTGGACGGGCTTTGCGTCATCGACCTGACCAGCGTGCTGTCAGGCCCGCTATGCACCATGATGCTGGGCGACGCCGGTGCCGACGTGATCAAGGTGGAATCGCCCGCGGGCGACCAGGCGCGCGGCTGGGGGCCGCCGTTCTGGGGCGATCAGGGAACGGAGTTTCTTGCGGTGAATCGCAACAAGCGTTCCATCGTGCTGGACCTGAAAACGCCCGCCGGCAAGAGCGCGTTGCTGCGGTTGTGCAAGCGCGCCGATGTGCTGGTGGAGAATTACCGGCGTGGCGTCCCCGAACGGCTCGGCATCGACTATGAAACGCTGCGCCAGGTGAATCCGCGACTCGTCTATTGCTCGATTTCCGGGTTTGGCGACAGCGGCCCGCGGCGTGGTGAGGCGGCCTACGATTCGGTGATGCAGGCCTTTGTGGGCATCATGCACATGACCGGCACACCGGGCGGCCCGCCGGTACGCGCCAGCATTTCGGTGTGCGATGTCAGTGCCGCGCTCTACGCCAATCAGGCGATACTGCTGGCGCTGGCTGCGCGGGAACGCACCGGGCGCGGGCAACGCGTGGAGGCTTCGCTGTTTGAATCCCAGATCGCGCTGATGCTGTTTCGCGCGGTGGGCTACTTTGCCACCGGCAAGCCACCCGCGGGCAAGCTGGGTTCGGCGTCTCCGCATCTCGCGCCCTATGAAGTCTATGCCACGGCCGATGGCGACATCATGGTCGCCGCGTTGAACGACGGCCTGTACCGCAAGCTGGTGCAGGCGATGGAAATGCCGGACCTCGCGGCCGATCCGCGCTTCACCACCAACGCTGTGCGCGTGCAGAACCGCGTGGCATTGAACGATTTACTGAAGGCGCGCTTCGCGCAACGCGCCACGCGGGAGTGGGCACGCCTGCTCACGGATGCCGGCGTGCCGTGCAGCGGCATCAACACCATCGCCGATGCGCTGAACGACCCGCAGACCGCCGCGCGCGACATGATCATGGAGCTGCAACACACCACGCTCGGAACCATCAAGGTGCCGGGTATACCGATCAAGTTCAGCGAGACGCCGGGCAGCGGGCGGCGCGCGCCGCCGCTGCTGGGTGAGCATCAGGCGGAGGTGCTCAAGGAATTCGGACTGTCGGCCGATGAAATAGCGGCGGTCACACCGAAAATTCAGCAACCCAGGGCGGGGCACTAAAATGCGAGTGACGCGGATGCTTCGAGCATCGGTGGTTGCCGCGCTTTGCGCCCATGCCATGCACGCGCAGTCGCAAACCGCACCCGCCAAGCCCGTGCGCGTGGTGGTACCGTTCGGCCCCGGCGGTGGTGGCAGCGTACAGGCGCGGTTGATTACCGACGCCATGCGGCAGGACAGCGGCAGAAGTTTTGTCATCGACAATCGGCCAGGTGCTGGCGGTTTGATCGGCGCGCAAATCGTTGCCGATGCGTCACCCGATGGTGCCACCGTGTTGTTCACGACCTCCACGCTGGCGGTCAACACCACGCTGTTCGCCGAGACCATGCGCTTTGATCCGCGCCGCGATCTCACGCCGGTGAGCCTGCTCTCGGCCGGGCCGCTGGTGCTGTGCGTGCATCCCAGCGTGCCCGCGAAGTCGGTCAGGGAGTTGATCGAACTCGCGCGCAAGCATCCGGGCAAGCTCGCCGCCGGCATCAACGAATTCGGCAGCACTGGCCACCTCGCGGCAGAGATGCTCAATCAACTTGCGGGGATTAACACCACCATCGTGCCATACAAGGGCGGCGGCCCGGCGTTGATGGGTTTACTCACTGGCGACGTGGCGCTGCTGTTCGTGGTGGCGCCGGTGGCGATGTCGCAACTGCAAGCGAAGCGCATACGCGGCCTGGCGGTGACTACACCGCAACGCTCGGCGGCGTTTGCCGGCTTGCCCGCGCTCAAGGAAATCGTGCCGGGCCTGGAAACCGATGTGTGGTACGCGGTGTTTTTTCCACGCGCCACGCCGGACGCCATCGTTACACGCTTTAACGCGGACATGACAAAGGCGCTCGGCAATGAAGCGGTCAAGACCTTTTACAAGCGCGAAGGGCTGGAAGCCATCGGCAGCCCGCCGAATGCCTTGCGAATGCACCTCGCGGGTGAAATTGCCAAGTACGCAAAGGTGATACAACAGGCGAATATCAAGGCGCAGTAGTGAAAATCTTTAAACACAATTACTGCAAAACTATCACGCCGAGTTTAGGCGTGATACATGGCCCGAACGTCAGGGTCTAGCCCATCAAGAATCGTTCCACGCTCGCCGCGAATGCGTCGGGCTGATCGGTAAACAGCGCGTGCCCCGCATTTTCGATCCGCTCGACGGTGCACCGAGGCATCGTCTGCTTGAGCCGTTCCGCCAGTTCACGCGATACGACATTGCTGTGGCTGCCGTACTGTAAGAGTGTCGGTGTCGGGATGGATTTGACCATTGACCACAGATCGAGAGCCGCTGGCGTGCGCTTTAGCAACGCGGGATCGTACTTCCAGGTATAGCGGCCCCCGGCAATCTGGCGCATGCCGTAGCGCACGCTTTCTTCTATCATGTGCGCTGGCGCACGCGACAACAGTCTTCCCAGATACTCTTTTGCTTGTGCCTCGGATTCAAAATCGCGCGGCCCCGGCGTTTCGGTAACGCGCGAAATGTCGGCGCCTGCCGCAGCCGCCGGGCGCCCCGGCGTGATATCGGCCAGCACGAGGCGCTCCAGTTCCTGGTGATGACGCGAGGCGTAGAGCATCGATACGCGCCCGCCGAGCGAGTGACCGATCAAGGTGAAGCGTTTGAGGCCACGCGCCTCGACCACTGCGCGCAAATCCTGGTAGAAATCCTCCAGGTCATAACGGCTGCGCGTACACCACCCGCTGTCACCGTGCCCGCGCTGATCGACGGCGACGATGTGGAAGCGGTCCTTGAAGCGGCCGCCGAAATCGTTCCAGACATGCGCGTGCAGACGGCTGCCGTGCACCAGCACGATCGGGTGCGCGCCCTCGTTACCCCAATCCAGATGATGCAGCTTAACGTCATCGCGAACAATGGTATGGCTCTTGGTGGGCACTGATCTAAACCCTTCTATTTGATTGTTGCATTACAAGCGCACGTAGCCCACGTTGCCGTCGATCTGAACATGCGTCCCGAACGGCTTGGACAGTAGCCGGTAACGTTGCAGAATCTCCTGCGCCACCTCGCCCTCGGCGAGCATCGGGCGGCCTTGCTGCCAGCGCGGCTTGCCGTAGCCGACGTCGACGGGATAGATGCGTATCTCCTTGAGCTTGCCGCCCTCAAACTTCACCCGGTGCATGCCGCTTTGCCAATTGTGCGGCGTGACACTTTGCCCCTTGGTGGCCGCGCCCACACCCTCGCCTTCGTAACCCGCGCGCTTGTCGTAGAAATCCGCGGGCGTGCCGTTCCAGCCCAGGCCTTGGTACTCGTACGCGTCTTGGGGGGTAAGCGCCACCGTGTCGTTCTGCAGGATGAAGTCGCCCAATCCGTAGAAAATCGGCCGCCCCTTGTAGATCTCGATGCCGCGATCCTGATGTGGCCCGGTGCCGACAAGGATGTCGGCGCCGGCATCGATCATTGCATGGTACATGGTGACCGCGTGCTCGGGTGGTTCGTCGCCTGGCCAGTCCTGGTTGTGCATCGCCACCACGACCCACTGTGCCATGCGCCGCGCGTCGCGGATACGCTGCAGCATGCCGTCGAGATCGGGCTGGTACGGATACCATCGCCGCTCGATCTTGTCTCCGAGAATGACCTTTAGATACTTGTGCGAACAGTTGTCAAAGCCGGTGAGATGCAGCGTGGTGTCGGTGTCGGGCGGCGAGTTATGTCCCATCGGGCGATGCGCGCCCGGCTTGTGTATCCAGCCGAACGCGGCGCCGATGCGGCGCAGTTCATCGAACGTCGCCTTATCGACCGTATGCTCCATGTAGTGGCGCAGGTAGTTGGCCCCGGGCCGGCCGACCATGTCGCGTCGCTGGTCGCCCGCGCGGCCCCAGGCAAACAGCGACGTGGTGCCCGAGAGCAGCGCGACGCGGCCTTGCGCGGTTTCAAGATACGCGGGTGCGCGCGCCTCGGCGAGATTGCGTCCCATGCCGGCGTGCGTGACGCCGTGGCGCGTGAGATGCTCGATGGTCTTCAGCACTCCGCCCTCGCCGAAGTCGATCGAATGGTTGTGCGCCGTGGACATCAGTTGAAAACCCATCCACTGCAAATCGGCGATGTACTTCGGATCGCAACGCATATGCGTGCCGATGCGCTTGTCGGTCGGCGCGTGCTCGTAGTCGTGGAACAGCATTTCCAGGTGCACGTAGCGCGCGTCGGCGGCGCGTATGAGATCCACCAGCCCCAGGTAACGCGGCTCGGTGTACATCGCGAGCCCCTGGCTGATCAGCGCCTCACCCGCGAGCGCGATGTCGATGTCGTTCTTCTCCGTGGCGTACAGGGTGCGGTCATAGTTGCGATTGCTGGTATGCATGGGGCCTCCTTTTCGATGGCGTAAAGTCCGCCCGGCACAGTAAACGCGTTGCATTGCATGGTGTCAAGGGTGTGTCGGAGCGGATGAGGCATTGCTCGCGTCTTACACTTTGCGGTGATTCAGCATGTGACTCGCGTGCCCTCTCGGAACGTACAACCGTGTCGAACAGGGCGAATGCCGTGCCATGAATACGAGATCGACGCGAAGCTGCGTGGCCTGCTCCGGGCCGCCGCATGATGGATTCTGGCGTTGACCGCCGGCGTCCACTGTCACTCTCCTGCCGTCCGGTCAAAGGCCCCCGGTTCATCGTCGACAATCGCAGCGGCGGCCAGCCCCATTGGCCGCACGTGGTGGCCAATGATCCAGACTGCAATATGTACTTCGGTGAGGTGGACGGCGCGGCGAGGGTGCAGAAGTTTCTACGCTATGGGGCTACGGGGTGCAGCGGGACGGGGAGTGCGGAGGTGGGGAAGTACGTTCCGTAAGTGAACCGTCACCAAACGGGGCGGGTTTCGCTTTTACCCAACACCCGGTTTAAAATCAGACCCATCGCATTGATCCGCACGATTGATACGTACGATTGATCCGCACCGTTGATACGCAAGTAAGGGAGACTTATGGAACAACTCGAACGTCCGTTGCCGCATC
>CAMDLH010000097.1 GCA_945901405.1 Bordetella parapertussis
TTGACAACCTTCAGAAAAACCTGCTACTAGATGAGCCGATTACTGGCTTGGTTAAGGTGGGACTCCTGAATGCACACAAGGGGGTGCCGAGTGGGTACCCTTGGCAAAGCGGGATTTGAAATCCCCCTGCTGGGAAGTCGGGCTGCGGAACAGCGGAAGTGTGGTCGGTAATGAATCGACTGCGCCACGGGTTGGAGACTGGCGGGCGACGGCTGTTTGTGCGGGGCTTGGTGCTGGACGGAAACATCGACGGCTCAGGCAGCCCAAGAGTAATGAGGAGACAGCGCGGGTAGCGCGTGGGTAGCGCAGAAAAAACAAAAGCCACTCGAAAGTGGCCTAAGTCCTTGATTTAATGGCGCGCCCGGCAGGATTTGAACCCACGACCCCTTGGTTCGTAGCCAAGTACTCTATCCAACTGAGCTACGGGCGCGAAGGTCGTAATTATAACAAAAACTCAAGAAGTTACGAAACGTGTGTCTGGCGCCGCCTGCGGCGCAAAGGCGCGTGCTAGCATTCCGCTCCGTTGCGAACGTTGCAAATAGCGGAAAGGACAATAACGTGAAGATCGGAATTGCAGGTTTGGGGCGCATGGGCGCGGCTATTGCTGGCCGTTTGCTGGCGCATGGGCACGAGGTAACGGTTTGGAACCGCACTGCCGCAAAGGCGAAGGCGCTGGCGGATGCCGGGGCCAAGCTGGCGGCAACACCGGCCGAAGTCGCGTCCAGTAGCGATCTCGTTATGACCATACTCACCGACGCCGCTGCGATCGACGCGATGTATCGCGGCAAGGATGGTTTGCTTTCGGGCGCGGTGATCGGCAAGTTGTTTGTCGAGATGAGCACGGTGCGGCCCGAGACCGAACGCGAATTGGCAAAGTCGGTGCACGCCAAGGGCGCTTTCATGATCGATTGTCCGGTGGGCGGCACGGTCGGTCCGGCGCGCGACGGCAAGCTGCTGGGGTTTGTAGGCGGCAGTGAATTTGATCTTGCGCGCGCGCGGCCGGTGCTCGATCAACTGTGCCGGCGCGTCGATCACGTCGGCATAATCGGCGCCGGTGCGGCGATGAAGCTCGCGATCAATCTGCCGCTGGCGGTGTATTGGCAGGCTTGCGGCGAGGCGCTCACGCTGTGTAAACCGCTGGGCATTGCGCCCGCGAAGTTGATTGAGATTCTCATGGAATCTTCCGGCGGCCCGAATGTGCTGAAGGTGCGCGGCGTGCCGCTGACAGAGGCTTTAGGCGGCGCTGCGCCCAGGCCCGTGACGTTCGATGTCGATTCGATACGCAAGGATCTGCGCACCATGCTTGAAGAAGGCCGCTCGCTCGGACGCGACATGCCGCTCACCACGCGCACGCTCGAATGTTACGACGAGGCCGTGCGCGACGGCATCGGCCCGGAGGATGCGGTGATGGTGACCGCGCGCTGGGTCAACCAGAAAAAATAGTTTCATCAGGAATAAGTCTCATGCAAATTTCATTACTCGTAGCCGCGCTTGTGCTGGGCGCGGGCGGCGTTGCACATGCGCAAACCTATCCGGTAAAGCCGGTGCGCGTGGTGGTGCCTTTCGCACCCGGCGGCGGCACGGATATCCTTGGCCGCATCGTTGCGCAAAAATTATCCGAGCGCATCGGGCAGCAATTTCTGGTCGATAACCGCCCCGGCGCGGCGGGCAATGTCGGGCTGGAGCTCACGGTGAAGTCCCCGGCGGACGGCTACACGCTACTGGTCGGCTCCTCCTCCGAGATCGGCATCGGCCCCAGTCTGTATTCCAAACTGGCGTTCGATGTGCAGCGTGATCTTGCGGTCGCCTCACCGCTCGCTTCCACGCCGATGGTGCTGGTGGTGCATCCATCATTGCCCGTGAAAACCGCGAAAGACCTCGCCGAACTCGCGCGCGCGCGCCCCGGCCAGATCAATTACGCTTCGGCGGGCACTGGCACCGGCAATCACATGTCGGCCGAAATGTTTTTGCATGTCACCAAGACAAAGATGGTGCACATCTCGTACAAAGGCGCGGGTCCTGCGTTAACCGATGTCGTCGGCGGACAAGTGCATGTGATGTTTTCAACACTGCCCGCCGCCGCCGCGCTGATCAAGGCCAATCGCCTGAAGGCGCTGGCGGTGTCCTCGCCGCAGCGCGCGCCGACCATGCCCGGAATCCCGACGATGCTCGAATCGGGGCTGCCCAATTACGAAGTTGACTATTGGTATGGATTTTTCGCACCGGCCGCGACGCCGAAAGATGTGCTTGCGCGCATCCACACCGAATCACAACAGGTGCTGCGCGGCGCTGACACGATTACGCGTCTGGCCGAACAGGGCTTGCAGGTGATCGCAAAAACGCCGGAGCAGTTCGCGGCGTTCGTGAAGCGCGATATCGAAAAGTGGGCGACCGTGGTCAAGGCATCCGGCGCGAAGCTGGATTAGCGCCTACTTCGACTGCGACTCGGCCCGCTGCTCGGGCCTTTCCGCAGGTGTCGCATCCGGCTTCGCATCGGTCTTCGGTTCTGGCTCCAGCGCCTCGGACTCGTTGCGATCCATCACGCCCTCCACCGTGCACTGGCGGCGCGGCCCGCGGGTGACGGTCATGCTGCCGTTGAGTTTGCCCAGCATGCCGCAGTAGTGCATGCGGTCGATGTCGCGAAAAATAAAATGATACTGTGCGCGCGACGACTTGATCAGAAAATCGCCGTATTCGGTATTGACCGTGGTGGTATCGGAGGTATCGTTCCACCGGCTATAGGCATCACCGCGTTGCAGATGAATTGAACACGTGCGCGGTTTCCACTTGCTGTAGTAGGCAACGCTCTGCACTTCACCGCCCTGTGCCATGACCGCGATACGCGCGTGATTGTCTTCGGTGCCAATTTTGCAATCGAATTTTTCAACCGGGCCTCTGGGCGGGCCTTTGCGCGCCACGATCGGCGGTTTTTGCGCAGGCTGCGCTTTCTTAGCGTCGGGCGCTTTTGCGGCGGGCGGTGTTTGCTGCGCCGATACCGGCCACGCGATCAACCCCGCGGCAACAACCCAAGGTGCAAACCTTAATCCATTCATGCGTAACCCTCGCTCTCGCCATACGTATCGCGCCGCGAATCATGGGGCGCGGGGCGGCGCCTAGAGCAACATCCCAACCTGATCGCGCAACCATCGTGCGATAGGCTTATTGTCACCCGCGTGAACGTACCGGGCAAGTGTTTTGTCAATTGATTCAAAGTTATGGTCTAATTTATCGTTGGGGCGATTATAGCAAAGCCCCATTGGAGAACCCGCAATGCAGACTTGGCGCAATCCGAATATCAAGTCCTTCGCACAAAACGTCCCTGATTTTGTTTCGGGCAAAAGCACGCCGCGCGATTTTCTCGAACGCTGCATCGACACCATCAAGGCGCGCGACAAGACCGTGCAGGCATTCGTCACGCTCAATCTCAAGGCCGCGCGCAAGGCCGCCGACAACGCAACGCAGCGTTATCGCGAAGGCGCGCCGCTCTCACCCATCGATGGCTGCCCGGTTGGCATCAAGGACATCATCGCCACCGCCGACATGCCCACGCAGATGAATAGCCCCGTGTTTGAAGGCTGGCAATCGGGGCAGGACGCCGCTTGCGTGCACGCGCTAAGGCTAGGGGGTGCCGTGATCATCGGCAAGACCGTAACCACCGAGTTTGCCATTGCACGCTCGGGGCCAACCACCAATCCATTCGACGCGGCGCGCACGCCCGGCGGTTCGTCGAGCGGCTCCGCGGCCGGCGTGGGTGCGGGCATGATCCCGGTGGCGTTAGGCTCGCAAACGCAAGCCTCGACACTGCGGCCCGCGTCGTATTGCGGCGCGGTGGGATTCAAATCAACGCTGGGCGCGCTGCACATGGCGGGCATCCATCCGCTGTCGGCGAGCGCCGATCATCTGGGCGTCATCGGCGCGACGCTCGATGATGTGTGGCGCACCGCATCGCAGATTTCGCTGGGCGTGGGCAGCCCCGGCTATGGTTTTCTCGATGGCGCGGGCGCCCTGCCCCCGGCAACAAAACCTCGGCAACTGATACGCCTTTACGGACGCGGCTTCGACGAAATCGACAATGCCATCGCCGCGCAATTTGAACAAACCGTCGATGCACTGGCACGAACGGGCGTCGATATCGTGAGCCGCGACAACAACGCCGATGTCGCCGCGCTTGAGCAGGAACTCATCAACGATGTCGATGGTTCACTCGATATCGTCGGCTATGAAATGAAATGGCCGTTCGCGGATTACATCGCACGCTACAGCGAGCTAATCGGCGAGCGCATCCACGGCCTTGTCAAACGCGCGCAGCTTATGAAACCCGCCGAGTATCAAGCGCTGCTCGCCACGCGCACACGCCTGCGCGCACGCTGGCGCGATGTGCTCGCGGCGGCGGGCGCCGATGGTTACATTACGCTTGCTTCGTCTGGCCCCGCGATCAAGGGGCTTGAGTACACCGGCAGCCGCACGTTTTTGATTTACGCTTCATGGCTGGGCGTGCCCGCGTTCAGCTTGCCGCTGCTCGCACTCGATGGCCTGCCGTTCGGCGTGCAGTTGCTCGGCGCACCCAACCGCGACGGCGCGCTTGCCGCCCGCGCAAACTGGATGACGCAAGAAATACGCTAAGTAATTGTTTTTAAAATACTTTCTGCCACGGCAATATCTTCGGGGTACGTCACCTTGATATTGCGCGTACTACCCATGACGAGACGCGGATTGAATCCAAATTGTTCGACGGCACTCGCTTCATCGGTAACCGTACCTGGCTTCGCCGCGCGCAACGCCTCGAACAACAAACGATAGCGAAACATCTGCGGCGTCTGCGCCTGCCACAATTGATCGCGCGGCTCGGTGCCTATCACTTGTTGCTGCGCGTTGGCGCGCTTCAAGGTATCCGCGACCGGAATCGCCAGCAGCCCGCCTGCGTCGTCATCCGTCAGCGCTTCCATCAGTTTGCTTAGTGACGCGGCATCCAGACACGGCCGCGCCGCGTCATGCACCAGTATCCAGTCGTCGGCATCGGCGATGTCGTGCGCCGCCACCAGCCCGTTGTATACGCTGGCCGCGCGCGTGGCACCGCCGCAATACACCGGCAACAATTTTTCTTTGAACATTGTCCAATCGTAACGCTTGAAAAAATCATCACCGGCGGCAAGTACCACTAGCACCTGTTTTATGGCCGGGTGGGCACAGAGGCGGCTGATTGCGTGATGAATCAGCGGTTTACCGGCCAGCGGCTGATACTGCTTGGGGGTTTGCATGCCCATGCGGCTGCCGCTGCCGGCGGCGGGAATCAGCGCATAATGATTAGGCATGGCATGCAGGGATGTTAAATTTTGTTGAATCATTTTAACAGTGGCGCATGCGCTGCGTTTTGTTCACCTATAATGGTCTGGCAGTCAACTTTCAAGAGAGACGTATGGGCTTACTCGATTCAGTACTCGGCGCGGTAATGGGCGGCGCGCAAGGTGGCCAGGGCGGCGCTCAGGGCGCGCTGGTCAACGCCCTGATTCAGATGATCGGCAACAAGGCGGGCGGCGCAGGTGGCGGCTTGGGTGGACTGGTCGGCGCATTGACGCAAGGTGGTTTGGGCGATGTCGCCAAATCATGGGTGGGCACCGGGCAGAATCTGCCGGTTTCGGCCGAGCAACTTCAGAGCGCCCTTGGTAGCGGGGGCGGCGGCGGCTTGCTCGCGCAACTCGCGCAACAAGCTGGCATGTCGCAAGGCGATGCGTCCTCGCAACTCTCGCAGATACTGCCGGGGCTGGTCGACAAGCTCACACCCGACGGACAAATCCCGCAGCAGGATTCGCTGGAAAAAATGCTCGGCGCGTTCAACATCGGCAAGTAATTTGGCATGGCCTCCGTACGCCCCGCCGCGATAGCCGGCACGTTTTATCCGGGTAACCGGGACGAGCTTGCGCGCGGCGTGCAAGCCATGCTGGCTGCCGCGAGGTCAGCGGCCGCGCCGTCACCCAAGGCCATCATCGCACCGCACGCGGGCTACATTTACTCCGGCCCCATCGCGGCCAGCATCTACGCATTGATCGCGCCGCTGCGCGCGCGCGTGAAACGCGTGGTGCTGCTCGGCCCCGCGCATCGCGTGGCGTTTCACGGCATCGCGCTACCAGGCGTGGATGCGTTTGCCACGCCGCTGGGCACGGTCAACATCGATAGCGAAGCAGTGAAGCAGCTTGCCAGGTTGCCCTTCGTCGGCGCCAGCAAGGAAGCGCACCGCCTCGAACACTCGCTCGAAGTGCAGGTGCCGTTTCTGCAAACCGTGCTCGATACATTCACCCTCGTGCCGATGGCCGTGGGCCGCGCCACCGCGCAACAGGTCGCAACCGTGCTGGAGCTGCTGTGGGGCGGTGATGAGACACTGATCGTCATCAGCTCGGACATGTCGCACTACCTGCCCTACTCGCAAGCGCAAGCCACCGACAACGCCACCGCGCAGGCCATCCTCGATTTGCGCACCGACATCAACCACCACCAGGCGTGTGGTGCAACGCCGGTAATCGGTTTGAATCTAGTCGCGCAAAAGCGCGGCCTGAAACCGCAACTCATCGACCTGCGCAATTCCGGCGACACCGCCGGCGACAAGGCGCGCGTGGTGGGTTATGCATCATTCGCATTTTACGAAAATGAACACACCAGTCCCGCGCACTGAAGCCGCGCGCACGCTGTTGCCGATCGCGCGTGCATCCATCGCGCAGGCGTTGGGCAAAACGCACCCTGCCGACGAAAGCGCGCCATGGTTGCGTGCACAAGGCGCGTCGTTTATCACGCTCAACCTGAACAGAAAGCTGCGTGGCTGCATTGGCTCGTTGCGTGCGCATCGCCCCTTGCTCGACGACGTGAAGGCCAACGCGGCGGCGGCGGCGTTTCGCGATCCGCGTTTTAAACCGCTCACCGTTGCCGAGTACGAGGGTATCGAAGTCGAAATCTCGCTGCTGTCGGCGGTGAGCGCGATGACTTTCAGCGACGAAAAATCCGCGCTCGCGCAACTCACACCGCACGTGCACGGCGTGATCCTCGAATACGGCCATCACCGCAGCACCTACTTGCCGCAGGTGTGGGAGTCGTTCGCTGATCCGGCGATGTTTCTCGCCACGCTCAAGCAAAAAGCCGGGCTGCCGCCGGATTTCTGGGAAGCCGGCGTGAAGATATCGACCTACACGGTGGCGAAATTCAAGGAGTCCGAACTCGTTCGTGGCTGAAACAGCCTATCCCGCGCGCTGGTGGCATCTGCTCGAAGACGGGCGCATGCAGTGCGACCTGTGCCCGCGTGATTGCCGCTTGCACGAAGGCCAGCGCGGCGCGTGTTTCGTGCGCCAGCGCGTGGGTGACCAGATGGTGCTCACCACCTACGGGCGATCATCTGGATTTTGCATCGACCCCATCGAGAAGAAGCCGCTCAACCAGTTTTACCCCGGATCGAGCATCCTGAGTTTTGGCACGGCGGGCTGCAATCTCGCGTGCAAGTTCTGCCAGAATTGGGACATCAGCAAATCACGCGACATGGATCGCTTGGCCGATCAGGCATCCCCCGAAGCCATCGCTCAAGCCGCGCTCAAAGCCAGCTGCAAGAGTGTCGCCTTCACCTACAACGACCCGGTGATCTTTGCAGAATACGCGATGGATATCGCCGATGCCTGCCACGCAGTCGGCGTCAAAACCGTCGCCGTCACCGCCGGCTACATGCACGACGCACCGAGACGTGAGTTCTACGCCAAGATGGACGCCGCTAACGTGGACCTCAAAGCCTTCACCGACGAGTTCTACTTCAAGCAATGCGCCGCGCACTTGCAGCCCGTGCTCGAAACGCTGGTTTATCTGAAACACGAAACCGACGTGTGGTGCGAGATCACCACGCTGCTGATTCCCGGCAAGAACGACTCGAACGAAGAACTCACCGCCGAATGTCAATGGATCATGAAGGAACTCGGCCCCGATGTGCCCGTGCACTTCACCGCGTTTCATCCCGATTACAAAATGCGCGACATCCACGCAACCCCGCCCGCGACACTGACCCGCGCGCGCGAAATCGCCATGGGCGAAGGCTTGCATTACGTTTACACCGGCAACGTGCATGATGAACGCGGCGGCTCGACGTATTGCCCGTCATGCCAAGCACCGCTGATTTTGCGCGACTGGTATCGCATTGATGAGTATCGCGTTACCGCCGACGGCAAGTGCCCGGATTGCGGCATGGCAATTGCGGGGCGTTATGCGGAAAAGCTGGGCAAGGCCTTTGGGCCGAGGCGGATACCGCTGGCGATCAATAGTGCAAAGTCGCACGAGCCGTAATTTATTTTATAAATAAAACTTTAAAATCATATAGTTAAATCATTATTTCCTGCAATAAATCATCATATTCTCCATCACACTATCGACTTTTTAATACTAAAATATCAAAAAGTCGCGACTTTTACATATATACCCGTCAAAAAGTCGCATACAATTGCGCTTATGAAGCGCTACCTCGACGCTCAGATCGCCACCGACCTCAAGCGAAAAATGGTCATCCTTACCGGCCCCAGACAGGTCGGCAAGACGACCCTCGCTCGCCAGTTGGCCGCCCAACACAGCGCGGACGACGCCTTGATTCCTGCGCAATATTTCAATTGGGACGTACCGGTACATCGCGCCACTTTGCAGCGCGGCGCATGGAACCGAGCCGCGCCGCTGGTGATATTCGACGAAATTCACAAAATGCCGGACTGGAAGAACTGGCTCAAAGGCGTGTACGACGGCAAGACCGGCGCGCAAAGTATTTTAGTAACAGGAAGCGCGCGCATGGATACGTTTCGTCAAGGCGGCCCTTCACTGGCCGGTCGCTTCCACGCGTTGCGCCTGCATCCGATTTCCGTGCGCGAATGGTGCAGCCAGACGCAGCCGCCGTTCGCGCTCACGCCGGCACAAGCGCTCGCACACCTCGTGACGCGCGGCGGATTTCCAGAACCCTTCCTCGCGCCCGATACAACATCCGCCGAACGCTGGCGCGCCGATTATTTTACCGGCCTGATTCGTGAAGACATCGTAGAGTTCTCACGCATCGGCGAAATCAATGCCATGCGTTTATTCGTCGAACTTCTGCGCGAGCGCACGGGCGCGCCCTTGTCGCTCGCTTCCATCGCGCGCGATCTTGCCGTCTCTCCGCTTACGTTGCGCCGCTACCTCGATATTCTGCAAGCGCTATTCATCGTATTCATCGTGCGCCCGTGGCACAGGAATATCGGCCGCGCCACTCAGCAAATGCCCAAGGTGTATTTCTTCGACAATGGCCTGGTCAAAACAAAGGATGGCGACAACGGCGCGCGCTTCGAAAACGCCGTCGCCGCCATGCTAGCCAAACATGCCGACTATCTGCGCGACACCACCGGACGCGACATCGGCCTGCACTACATCCGCACCAAGGACGGCGCCGAAATTGACTTCGCATTAAGCGACGGCGAGCAACTCACCGATCTGATCGAATGCAAATGGGCCGACACCGCCGTGACGCGCGCGCTCGCACGCTTTGCGCATGAACACACGGACGCGCACGCGGCGCAACTCGTCTACACGCTTGACCACGATCAGCGTCATGGCAATATCGATGTGATACCAGCCGGCCCGTGGCTCGCAAAACTTGCAGCGTGATTCGCCCGCAGCAGCCCTGTTAAAATAATCAATAAAAACAACAACTTACAATTCCCGTATAATTCGCCCTTTTTCCGAAGCCTAGATGTTGTTGCAAGCACCGCCTCGCGGCCAAAAGAGCCGCGCGGGTCCGTTCCACGGTTCGGCTGACGCGCTGGCGATCGCCGAATTGGCGGGCGAGGTGCGTCCGCTGCTGGTGATTACCGCCTCCGCCGCCGAGGCTCGGCGGCTCATCGCGGAGATTCCTTTCTTCGCGCCCGAAATAAAAGTTTGCCAACTCCCCGACTGGGAGACGCTGCCGTACGATCAGATTTCACCGCATCACGATCTGGTGTCGGAGCGGCTGGCGACGTTATATCAGATGATGCGCGGCGAATTCGATGTCGCGGTGGTGCCGGTGGCCACCGCACTCGCGCGGCTGATGCCCGCTGACTATCTTGCCGCGAATACATTTTTCTTCAAGCAGGGCGCGAAGCTTTCTTCCGGCCTTTTGCGCACGCAATTCACGCTGGCCGGCTACACGCACGTCACGCAGGTGATCGCGCCGGGCGAGTACAGTTTTCGCGGCGGGCTGATAGATCTGTTTCCGATGGGCAGCGCGGTGCCGTACCGCATCGATTTGTTCGACGAGGAAATCGATTCCATCCGCTGCTTTGACGTGGATACGCAACGCTCGATCTACAAGGTGAACGAAGTGCGGCTGTTGCCCGCGCGCGAGTTTCCGATGGATGAAGCCGCGCAGACGCGCTTTCGCCAGAAGTTTCGCGAGAAGTTCGAGGGCGATCCATCGAAGAGCCGTGTCTACAAGGACATTTCGAAAGGGGTGCCCACCGCAGGTATTGAATACTACCTGCCGCTGTTTTACGAAGCGACCGCGCTCGTCACGGATTACCTGCCTCAAGAAACCGTGATCTGCATGCAGACGAACGTGCAGCAGGCCATCGACGAATTCTGGCAGGACACGCACAGTCGCTACGCAGTGCTGCGCGGTGACCGCGCCAACCCGGTGATGCCGCCGCACGAATTGTTTCTCACCGAAGACATTTTCTTCGGCGCGATCAAGCCGCATGCAAGAATCGACATCGAGGCACTGGAACCGCAACCCATTCAATCCTCGGAAAACTCAACACTAAACACTAAACACTCAACACTGCCCTTGCCACCCCTGGCGGTCGAACGCCGCGCCGACAACCCGCTGCGCCGCCTGCACGCGTTCATCGATCAAAACGCGGGCCGCACATTGTTGCTCGCCGACAGCATGGGCCGGCGCGAAACGCTGCTTGATCATATGCGCGAGTACGGTCTTAAGCCCGAGCTGGCCGCGAGCTACGCTGATTTTGTCACCGCGAGCGTGCCGGTCATGCTCGGCGCGGGCCCGCTGCACACCGGCTTCGTGCTCGCGGCTGAAAACATCGCGGTCGTCACCGAGAACGAGCTTTACGCCGCCACCGCGCGCAATCGCACCACGCGCGAGGGCCGTAAGACCACCGCCGAGGGCATGTTGCGCGATTTGTCCGAGGTCAAGATCGGCGACCCGGTGGTGCACGAACTGCATGGCATTGGCCGTTATCTCGGCCTCGTCAACATGGATCTGGGTGAAGGCGAAACGGAATTCCTGCATCTCGAATACGCCAACGCCGACAAGCTCTACGTTCCGGTGTCGAGCCTGCATCTCATCAGCCGCTACAGTGGCGCCGCGCCCGATCAGGCGCCGCTGCACCAACTGGGAAGCGGCCAGTGGGAGAAAGCCAAGAAAAAAGCCGCGCAGCAGGTGCGCGACACCGCCGCCGAATTGCTCAATCTCTATGCCCGGCGCGCCACGCGCGAGGGCCATGCGTTCACGTTAAAGCCGCACGACTACGATGCGTTCGCCGAGGGTTTTCCATTCGAGGAAACACCCGACCAAGCCGCCGCGATCAAGGCGACACTTGAGGATTTGACCGCGGGCAAACCGATGGATCGCTTGATCTGCGGCGATGTCGGCTTCGGCAAAACCGAGGTCGCGCTGCGCGCCGCGTTCGTCGCCGTCGCGGACGGCAAACAGGTGGCGGTGCTGGTGCCGACCACGCTGCTGGCCGAGCAGCATTTCAATACCTTCAGCGACCGCTTTACCGATTGGCCGGTGAAAATCGCCGAGTTCTCGCGCTTTCGCACCACCAGCGAAACCAGGGATGCGCTGGCCGGCATCGCCGAGGGCAAGGTCGATATCGCCATCGGCACGCACAAGCTGGTGCAGCGCGATGTGAAGTTCAAGAATCTTGGCCTGGTCATCATCGACGAGGAACACCGCTTCGGCGTGCGCCAGAAAGAACAATTGAAGGCGCTGCGCGCCGAGGTCGATGTGCTGACGCTGACCGCGACGCCGATCCCGCGCACGCTGGCGATGTCGCTGGAAGGGCTGCGCGATTTTTCGGTGATCGCCACTGCGCCCGAGCGGCGGCTGGCGATCAAGACCTTTGTCTCACGCCATTCAAAAGCGCTGATCCGCGAAGCCGCGATGCGCGAGTTAAAGCGCGGCGGGCAGATTTATTTTCTGCACAACGAAGTCGATACCATACGCAATGTCGAGGAAACGCTGACCGCGCTGCTGCCCGAAGCGCGCATTCGCGTGGCACACGGGCAAATGCGCGAGCGCGATCTGGAACTCGCGATGCGCGATTTTTATCAGGGCCGATTTAACGTGTTGTTATGTACGACGATCATCGAGACCGGCATCGACGTGCCCACCGCCAACACCATCATCATCAATCGCGCGGATCGCTTTGGTCTCGCGCAACTGCATCAGTTGCGCGGCCGTGTCGGACGCTCGCATCATCAGGCCTACGCCTATCTGCTGCTGCCCGACGAAGGCAACATCACCACGCAGGCGAAAAAGCGCCTCGAAGCGATACAGATGATGGAAGAACTCGGTTCCGGGTTTTTCCTTGCCATGCACGATCTTGAAATCCGCGGCGCGGGCGAAGTGCTGGGCGATGGCCAAAGCGGCGAGATGCAGGAAGTCGGTTTTAATCTTTACGCCGCGATGCTCGATTCGGCCGTGCGCTCGCTGAAGGCGGGCAAGGAGCCTGATCTCAACGCCCCGCTGGGCGTCACCACCGAGATCAATCTGCACGTACCGGCTATTTTGCCGCCGGATTATTGCAGTGACGTGCACGAGCGATTGGTACTCTACAAGCGCCTTGCGAATTGCGAGACCGATGACGCGCTGGACGCGCTGCGCGAGGAACTCATCGACCGCTTCGGCGAAATGCCAGCACCCGCGCGTGCGCTCATCGACAGCCACCGCCTGCGGCTCGCGGGCAAGCCGCTGGGCATTGCGCGTATCGACGCGACCGATGCGGCGATTCTGTTGCAGTTCGTACCCAAGCCGCCAATCGATCCGTCGAAAATCATCAAGCTCATCCAAACCAAGCGCCACTACAAACTTGCCGGGCAGGACAAGCTGCGCATCGAGGTGAACATGCCAGACGAGCAGGCCAAATTCGCGGCGATACGCGGGGTGTTTCGCGAACTCACGTAGCGGGCGCATAATAAGCGCATCATCATGCCGCGCCGGAGATCACGATGAAAGCGCTGTCTGGAATCACCCTGCTGCTGTGGATAGCCTGCGCACAGGCAGCCACCCCGCCACGCTCGGCAGAAAGCACGTTCGCCATGCGCGCCTTCGTCACCGACGGCAAATGCGCGCCATCGCGCCTCACGCAATGCGTCACGGGCCGCTTGCGCAAGGGGCAGGAAATTTTTCTGCTCGATCACAGGCAATCCGCGGTGTGCCGCTCGCGCGCGCTCGACAGTTTCATGTCGGGCTTTCAGGCAAGCGACGATTTTGCGCTGACGCAAGTCGATACCGCCGCATGCCCCGGCATGGCTTTCAATGTTGCAGTCGCCGCGCCCGCGCAACCGGCTTACCGATTGATCACCGCGGCGGAAATCGCGCCACGCGACATCGCAGCCAAGATCGACGCCGCGGTGCGCGCCGGTTATCGGAAAATCACGCCCGCCAGCACCGAGCATCCGTCGCAGTTGTCGCCCAAAGCGCCGGATATTTTTCGTCTGCCCGCGCAGCACGCAGGCGCCTATATCGCCGTCTATCAGAATGAAAAAATTCCCGGCGACCAGACGCACGTGTTGTATGCGAACGGGCAACTCAAACTGATACATCCATCGGCGAACATCCGTTCGATATTCATGCTCGATAAACGCGCGTTCATACACTACACGTTCGATTGCAAAATCGGCTGCGGCTGGCGCGGCGACATCATCATCGAATTCAGCGGCGAGGATTTTCACACGCTGATGTTTGATGACTCCGGTTCCGCATAGAATAAATAGTGTTTATTATCAATAACTTACGGTAATGGGGCAAGACAAGTCCACGCGCCGCCGTGCGCCGCAATTGCCGCTGCCGGTGTTCGATCAACTCGCCGAACGCCGTATACAAGAGGCACAAGAGAGCGGCGCGTTCGACGATCTGCCTGGCACGGGTGCGCCACTGGCGCTGGATGACGATGCGATGGTGCCGGAGGAATTGCGCGCGGCGTATCGCATTTTAAAAAACTCCGGCTACGTGCCCGCTGAAGTCGAAGCGCTGCGCGACTTGCGTGAAGTCGAACAGATGCTTGAGCAAGAGCGCGACGCAACGAAACGCAACGAATTGATAGGCAAACTGAACCTGCTGCTCGCGCGCGCCGGCATCGAACAAAAGCGCAATCTCGCCGTCGAGCATGATTATTTTCACAAGATCGCGGAGAAGCTCGGCGGCCACGGCCGCAACCGGCGGTAAGCAATGGCAGGCAAGCACTGGTTTGAATACGCCGCCGATTGGCGCTGGTATCCCGGCGCGTTCTGGGCGCACAAAAACAAGAACGGCGCGTTCTGGATCTACGCCACCGAATTTGATCCGCCAGCACCTCGTCCCGTGCCGCACAAGGGCTACCTTGTGCTGAGCGTCGAAACCAAGGGCTTTGTATTCAAGTTTTCATCGATCCAGCAACTCAACGATTGCATCCGCGTGTTGTCGATGAAACCGCTGCCCACCACGCGCCGGTTGTCGGCAATTTACGGCAGCGGCCACGGCCCCAACAGTCATTGGCTGTCGCGCCTGCCTGCATCCGTCAAAAGCCCCAAGGCGCGCGCTGCGGCCCTGGTTGCGCTACGCGCCGCCGCGAAGGCGCTCGGCGGAGAATGGCGCGAGCGCTGAATGGCAATTCGCGCTAACGTATGCGATCATCTTCGCTTGAATAAGACATTAGAGTCACGCCATGAATCCGCTGCTGCAAATCAAACAATCCGGCCAGAGCATCTGGCTCGACAATCTTTCCCGCACGCTGATCCGCGAGGGTGGCCTGCAACGTCTGATCGATCAGGATGGCGTGAGCGGCGTGACCTCCAACCCCGCGATATTTTTCAAGGCGATCAGCGAAAGCCCCTATTACCGTGACGAACTGGCGCAACTGCGCGCGCAAAAACTCACGCCCGAACAACGCTATGAAACACTGGTTGTGCCCGACATACAGGCCGCGTGCAATTTGCTGAAACCAGAATTCGACAAGTCCTCGGGCCGCGACGGTTACGTCAGCCTCGAAGTCTCCCCTGCCCTCGCGCATGACGCCGCGGGCACGGTGGCGGCGGGCCTGCGGCTGAAAGCGGCGGTCAATCGCGCGAACCTTTTGATCAAGGTGCCCGCCACGCCTGCGGGCTTGAGCGCTATTGAACAACTGATCGCACAAGGTTGTTCAGTGAATGTCACGCTGATGTTTTCACTCGACCACGTCGCGGGCGTGGCCAATGCCTACATTCGCGGACTGCATCGGTTTGCCAGCGGCGGCGGCGACGTGACACGTGTTAAATCGGTGGCGAGCCTATTTTTGTCGCGCGTCGATACATTGGTGGATAAACTGTTGGACGCCATCGGCGGCGATGCACTCGCGCTGCGCGGCAAGGCCGGCGTGGCGCTGGCAAAACTCGCGTATCAGGCCTGCCAAAACACATTTCACGGCACGGATTTCGCCGCACTCGCGGCCAAGGGCGCCATGCCGCAATTCATGTTGTGGGCCAGCACCGGCACCAAGAATACAGCCTACAGCGACGTGATGTACGTCGAGCCGTTGATCGGCGCGGAGACCATCAACACCCTGCCCGACGGCACGCTAGCCGCGTTTCGCGATCACGGCAAGGCGGCATCAACCGTAGGCAACGATGCGCAGGCCGCGCGCGATCACTACGCGGCGCTCGCCACGGCCGGCATCGACATGCACAAGGTTGGCGAGCAACTGCAAACCGAAGGGGTCACGCTCTTCGTGCAGGCATTCGACCAGTTGCTTTTACTTACGGCGGATGCGAAGCAAGCTGTCAAGGCGTAGAAATCGTATTGCCTGAACCATTGGAGAAACAAAGATGATTCGTTCCTTGCAATGCCTGCTGGCGTTGTGTGCGCTGAATGTAAATTTGTTCGCCCAAGCGCAGGAAATCACCTTGAAGGTGCATCACTTTTTGTCGGCGCAGTCGCCCGCGCACGCCAGGCTCATCACGCCATGGTGTGACAAGATCGCGAAGGAATCCGCGGGCCGCCTGAAGTGCCAGATTTACCCATCGTTGCAATTGGGCGGCACGCCGCCGCAGCTCTACGATCAGGTCAAGGACGGTGTGGCGGATATCGTGTGGACGCTGCCGGGCTACAACGCGGGGCGCTTTCCTTCGGTGGAAGCGTTCGAATTGCCGTTCATGATGACCAACGCCGAGGGCACGTCGCGCGCGCTGTGGCATTACGTTGAGGCCCACGCCAAGGCGGAGTTCAAGGATGTGCATCCACTGGCGTTTCATGTGCATGGCCCGGGCTACATCCACATGCGTGAAAAGCAGATTCGCACGCTGGCCGACATGAAAGGCATGAAAGTGCGCGCGCCCACGCGGCTCACCAACAAGCTGATCGCAGCGATGGGTGCGACCCCTGTCGGCATGCCGGTGCCGCAGGTGCCGGAGGCATTAAGCCGCGGCGTGATCGACGGCGCGGTGATACCGTGGGAGGTGGTGCCCGCGGTGCGCGTGCATGAGCTCACCAAGTTTCACACCGAGACCGATGCCAGGCTGCCGGCCCTGTACACATCAACATTTATTTTTGCGATGAACACAGCGCGTTATAACTCGCTGCCAGCCGATCTGAAACGCGTGATCGACGCCAACTCCGGCGCCGAGTTGTCGGCATCGGCTGGCAAAATCATTCTCGAAGCGGATGTACCAGGCCGCAAGCTCGCCGAAGCGCGCGGCAACCAGTTTCACACCGTGCCCGCCGCCGAACTGGAAAACTGGCGCAAGCTGTCGCAGTCGGTGCGCGACGAGTGGTTGAAAGAAATGAGCAGCAAGGGCCTTGATGGGAAGGCGCTACTTGAATCGGCGAACGCGCTGATCGCGAAATACGCGCTGCGATGACGCACATGAACCGCGGAACTGGTTTCCCCCGTTCACCCGTTCACTCGTTCACACGTTCACGCCGTTGGGCTTGTTAGCCTCTGCCTGCAAAGCCTTCGCCCTCGCGGGCGGCGCGATCTTCGCACTGCTCACCTTGATGTCCGCGGCGTCCATCATCGGACGCCACGCCGGGCGGCCGATACAGGGTGATTTTGAGCTGGTGCAACTCGGCTGCGCGGTGGCGATTGCGTTTTGCCTGCCGTATTGCCAGTGGCGGCGCGGTCACATCATTGTTGATTTTTTTACCGTGCGTGCGAGCGCGCGTACGCGCGGCGTGCTCGATGCGCTGGGCGCTCTGTTGCTCGCGCTGGTGATGGCGCTGGTGGCGTGGCGCACGGGCGCCGGCGCGCTGGCAATCAAGGCCAGCCGCGAGACCTCGATGATCATGGGTGTGCCGATTTGGTACGCCTATGCGCTGATGGTTCCGGCATTCGCGCTTACCGCTGCCGCCGGACTGGAAGCAGCATGGCGCTATTGGCGTGACTGGCGCCTGGCATGAGCGGCATGGGCGCCGGAGTTGCGCTGTTCGCAGGCATGCTGGCGCTGATGGCGCTGCGCACACCGATCGCAATCGCCATGTTCGTGCCCGGCGCCATCGGCTACGCACTGCTGGCAAGCCCGGACGCGCTGCTTAATCATCTGAAAGGCGCGGCATTCGCGCGCTACTCGGCGTTTGATCTTTCGGTGATACCGCTCTTTTTGCTGATGGGCCAATTCGCCACGCACGGCGGGCTGTCGCGTTCGCTGTTCGGCCTCGCCAACGCCATGATCGGCCATTTGCGCGGCGGCATGGCGATGGCCTCCGTGCTGGCGTGCGCGGCATTCGGCGCGATCTGCGGCTCATCGGTGGCCACCGCCGCCACCGTCACACAGGTCGCACTGCCCGAAATGCGCCGCCACAATTATTCAGGACGGCTTGCCACCGCCACGCTCGCCGCCGGCGGCACGCTGGGCATATTGATACCGCCGTCGGTGGTGCTGGTGGTCTACGGCATACTCACCGAACAGAACATCGCGCGCCTGTTCGCGGCCGCGTTCATTCCCGGCTTCATCGCGGCGGCGCTGTATCTCGCGGCAATTTTCTTTTATGTGCGGTTGCATCCTGAAGATGGTCCGGCGTCGGAGCGGCACAGCAACGCCGAGCGACTAGCATTGTTGAAAGCGGTATGGCCCGTGGGCGCGATTTTTCTCGTGGTATTCGGCGGCATTTACGGCGGACTATTCACCCCCACCGAAGGCGCGGCGGTAGGTGCGGCCAGCGCGCTGATCGCGGGCCTCGCGCGGCGCGAATTGAATGGCGCATCGGTCCGCGAATGTTTTTTGGGTGCAGCCGAAACCACCGGCATGATCTTCCTGATTTTTCTTGGCGCGGACATGTTGAACGCCGCGTTGGCGCTGTCGCAAATGCCCGCGCAACTCGCGCAAGCCGTCGCCGCCAGCGGCTGGCCGCCGATGGCGGTGATCATCGCGATCCTGATTTTTTATGTGCTGCTCGGCTGCGTGATGGATGAGTTGTCGATGATCGTGCTCACCATCCCGATTTTATTTCCCGCCGTGATGGCGCTGGATATCCACGGACTCGACGCCACCGCGAAAGCCATCTGGTTCGGCATACTCGTGCTGTGCGTGGTCGAAGTCGGCCTCATCGCACCGCCCGTGGGCCTTAACGTCTACGTCGTCAACAGCTACGCGCGCGACGTGCCGATGGCCGAAACTTATCGTGGCGTGTTGCCGTTTCTGGCTGCCGATGCGGTTAGGATTGTGCTGCTGGTGAGCTTTCCAGCGATTAGTTTGTGGCTGGCGCGGGTGTTGGTGCCATAATCGTAACTTATTGTTTTTATTGACCTTTTAATTTACTGATAGCGCGCACTCTACAGCTACGACACCGCCGGCCGCCACAAACACTTCCCCCCGCTCGCCTTGTCGATATCCGCGAGTTGCTTCTCATGCGCGGCGAGTTCTTCTTCGCTCGCGCGCAGCACGAGTAGTTCCAGATTGCCGCGCTCTTGCACTTCGGCGGCGGTGGCCGCGGGTGCGGCGTCGATGTCCATCAGCAGGCTGTCTTGCCCGCGCGTCATCGCCAGGTAAACCTCGGCGAGCAGTTGCGCATCCAGCAGCGCGCCGTGCAGGGTGCGCGCGGAGTTGTCGATTTGATAGCGCTCGCATAACGCATCGAGGCCGGCGCGCTTGCCTGGATTCAACTCCTTGGCGAGCGCGATGGTATCGACCACGCTGGCGCAATATTCGGTGATGGGTTTGAGATTCACACGTTCCAGTTCGGCGTTAAGGAAGCCCACGTCGAACTTGGCGTTGTGGATGATGAGTTCGCCATCCTTGATGTAATCGAGAAATTCTTTCGCGATCTCGCCGAACCTCGGCTTGTCGCTCAGGAACTCGGTGGTAAGCCCGTGCACCCTGAGCGCGCCCTCTTCACTGTCGCGCCCCGGATTGAGGTAGCGGTGAAAATGGTTGCCGGTCTGCTGCCGGTTGATGAGTTCGATGCAGCCGATTTCGATGACGCGGTTGCCGTTGGCCCATTCGAGGCCGGTGGTCTCGGTGTCGAGGATGATTTGGCGCATTTCGTACCTCAGTGTTGAGTGCTTAGCGCTAAGTGTTTAGTTGAATTCAGCGCGTGCATTGCGCGCGGAAATACTCACTCAACACTTAACATTTCTTTTCCCGTGCAGCATCAACCCCCAGATTCGCCAGTTCATCCGCGCGCTCATTGCCGTTGTGCCCCGCATGGCCCTTGACCCAAAGCCATTCCACGTCGTGCTGCTGCGCGAGTACGTCCAGTTGTTTCCACAGGTCTTCGTTCTTCACCGGTTTCTTGTCGGCGGTGCGCCAGTTGCGTTTTTTCCAGCCGTGTATCCAATCGGTGATGCCTTGCTGCACGTATTTTGAATCGGTATGTAATCGCACGGTGCAGCGTCGTTTTAACGCCTCCAACGCACGAATCACGGCGAGTAGCTCCATGCGGTTGTTGGTGGTGTGCGCCTCGCCGCCGAACAATTCTTTTGATTTGCCGTTGGTCTCGAGCAGCGCGCCCCAGCCGCCGATGCCGGGATTGCCCTTGCAGGCGCCATCGGTGTAGATGTTGACTGGATCGCTCACTGTGTTTCGGCCTTTTCGCTTGCGGCGAGTTGTTCCTTGTCCTTGCGCGGCGCGGTGGCGAGTTGCTTGCCGCGCGCGAGGCGCTCGCTCCATTTGGGCATGATGAGGCGCATGCCGCGCACGCGCTTCACCGCATCCAGAAATATCACGCTGCCGCCAAACGGCCACCAGCGGTCGCCCGCGGCTTCCATGAATTTAAATCGCTCCAGCCATTTTTGCCCGGTGCACGGCGGCGCGTAGCCGCCCATCGCGCCGCCCGCGATCTCAAAACCCAGCAGCGCGAGCCAGTCCTTCAGACGTATCAAATTGACGAAGTGGCCATGCCAAGGATACGCGCTCTTCGACCCCAGCATGCGGCGCGCGCCCCACAGGCTCATCGGATTAAAGCAGGTGATGACCAGGTGCCCCTCGGGGCGCAGCACGCGTTCGGCCTCGCGCAGGATCTGGTGCGGGTTGCCGCTGAATTCGAGCACGTGCGGCAGCAGCGCGAGATCGACGCTGTTCGATATCAACGGCAGGTCGCGAAAGTCCGCGCGTAAATCGGCCGCGCCCCGAGCATCGATCGTGCAGCGAAACGGCATGCGATTCGCGCGCAGCAAATCATGCTCCGGCAGGCCGAATTGCATCGCCACGTAGCCGAATATGTCCACCACCGTCTTGTCGATATACGCCTGCTCCTGCGCCAGCAAATAAGCCCCCAGCGGCGTCTGCAGCCATTCATTGGCCGCGGTACTGACGGATTGCGCGGGCGTTGCCGCTAAAGTTTGCGTTGACACAGGCCAAGTTTAATTCAAAAATCGACCGTATCGCATCCCCAATCAGCAAGGAATCGCACCGTGGCCGCATATCAGGTAGTGCCCGTCAAGGCTTTCAACGACAACTATATCTGGACCATACGCGACGCGCACAAGGCGGCGGTGGTCGATGCCGGCGACGCGGCGCCCGTTCTGGCGTATCTGGCCGCCGAAAAGCTCGAATTGGTGGCAATACTCTCCACCCATCATCACAACGATCATGTCGGCGGCAACGCAGGGCTTTTGAAACATTTCAAGGTTCCGGTCTACGGCCCGCGCGATGAGCGCATCGATAATGTCACGCACCGGCTGCGCGAGGGCGAGCGTTTCAGCCTGCCGCATTTCAATATCGAGTTCGAGGTGATCGATTGCCCGGCGCACACACGCACGCACATCGCGTTCATAGGCGACGGCATGCTGTATTGCGGCGACACCATGTTCGCGGCCGGCTGCGGGCGGCTGTTCGAGGGCACGCCCGCGCAGATGCACGAAGCGTTGGCAAAATTCATGCGCTTGCCGGATGCAACACGCGTGTATTGCGGCCACGAATACACGGTTGCAAACGTGCGTTTCGCCAAGGCCGCTGATCCCGGCAACAAGGCGTTGCTCGAAATCGAAACGCGCGCGCAAAAATTACGCGACGCGAATTTGCCGACACTGCCGTCGGATATCGCGCAGGAAAAGGCCACCAATCCCTTCGTGCGCTGCATGGAACCGGGCGTGATCGCAGCGGCAAGCAAATACGCTGGCAAAGCACTGACGGACGCGGTGAGCGTGCTGGGCGCGCTACGCGATTGGAAAAATAATTCTTGAGCGTGGTCTGATCGCGCCCAGGATGTTGCGGCTTGCGCAACACAAGGGCAGATATGCAACAAAATAGTGCTGTTTTTAAAGCAATTTTTGCTTGACGCTCGGAATTATCACACTTAATATCCCGCATTCAGTCCGCACCGGAGCAAAGCAGAATGAATTTTAATTTTTTGCGTACGATGCCAAAGAATTTCCGCCTGACAGCCTTACTAGCCCTTACGCTACTTTCCGCCGGATGCGCGCAGATTCCAACGAATCTGAACACGGCGGACAGACTCAGCCTCAGCCCTGAGTGGCCCGAGCCGACGATCTCCACCGAACCCGCGCCGCAGCCCGCCCCACCCACCGAACTTAGCGCGCCGGGCGATATTACGCGCGGCTCGATTGCGCCGGTGAAGCTGCAACCCAAGCGTAGCGCCGGCCCGGCACGCACGAATACCGCGGGCGGCTCCGCCACCGACGTGTGGCAGCGCGTGCGCGGTGGTTTTCAAATGGCGCACTTGGACAGCAGCCTGGTGCGGGATTGGGAAAGATATTATTCCAGCAAGCCCGAATACTTCGCGCACATGATCGCGAACAGCAGCCGCTTCATGTTTCACGTCACCGAGGAAGTCGAACGCCGCGGCATCCCGCTCGAAATCGCGCTGCTGCCGATGATCGAATCCGCGTTCAATCCGGTCGCCTATTCGCATGCGCATGCTTCGGGTATCTGGCAATTCATACCCTCGACTGGCAAAAATTACGGCCTGAAACAAAACGGCTGGTACGACGGGCGTCGCGACGTCATCGCGGCCACCGGTGCCGCGCTCGACTATCTGCAAAATCTCTACAAGATGTTCAATGATTGGGAACTCGCGCTTGCATCCTACAATTGGGGCGAAGGCGCGGTACAGCGCGCGGTGGAACGTAATCAGGCGCGCGGCCTGCCCACGGACTATCTGA
>CAMDLH010000098.1 GCA_945901405.1 Bordetella parapertussis
CAATCGTGCGTAGTTTGGATTCGTCCATGTTGATGATCATCCCGTGATGATCAACCCAAACGCCAATCCCTCCTAAACTACCCCTTCAGGCTCATTCCTCGTTGGAAATACGCCCGCCGCTCAGGCTCATACCACGTTGGACAAGGCTGTTTCTTGACATCAATAGTGCGGTGCCGCACGATGCATCCGCGATACGTGACGCAGCAATTGCGAAATGCTTGCAACGCGCACGCTGCAATGCTTGAACGACTGTCCATGGTTATGGCTTGTTCCGCGAAGGAGAACGACATGCTTGATCCTCGAAGCGTTTCAACGCGCACGTCTCGCCGGCAGTGCGCGCCGCAACCGCGTTGCGCACTGGCAGCCGCGCTCGCGCTGGGCATGGCGAGTTTCAGCGCAAACACAGCGGCGCAACAAGATAATTACCCCAGCCGCCCGATCCGCGTGGTGGTGTCGTACCCGCCCGGCGGCGCGGCCGATTTTTCCGCGCGTGTGTTGACACAGCGCCTGCCCGCGACGCTGGGGCAGAGCATCGTCATCGACAATCGTGGCGGCGCCAACGGCAACATCGGCAATGAAATCGTGGCCAAGGCCGCGCCCGATGGTTACACGCTGCTGGTCACCGCCGAATCGACGATCACCATCAACCCCGCGGTGTATGCCACGCTGCCGTATGTCGCGCTGCGCGACTTGACGGCGGTCACGCAGATCACCAAGTACGCCAACGTGGTAGTGGTACACCCGTCGCTGCCGGTCAATTCGATCAAGGAATTGATCGCGTATGCAAAATCACAGGCGGGCAAAATGAGTTACTCGCATCCGGGTGTCGGCAGCGCGCAGCAACTCGCGGTAGAGCTTTTCAAGATGAACACCGGCGCCAGCATCACCAGTGTCGCGTACAAGGGCGGCGGGCCGGCGATGGTGAGCCTCGCCGGCAACGAAACTCAACTCTCGTTTGCCACGCCGCCCTCGGCCATGCCCCACGTCAAGGGCGGTCGCTTACGCGCCATCGGCGTCACCAGCGACAAACGTTCACCCGCGCTGCCCGACCTGGGCACCATCAGCGAGGCGGGCCTGGCGGGATTTAACGTCGTGGCGTGGATAGGATTGTTCGCGCCGGCAAAGACACCGGACGCGATCATCAATCGGCTGCACGAGGAATCCGCAAAAATTCTGCGCCTGCCCGACGTGAAGGATATCGTGATGAACATGGGCGCGGAAACCGGCGGCGCAACACCGAAAGAAGCCAACGCCATCGTGCGCGAAGAGACGGCGATGTGGGCCAAGGTGGTGAAGAGGGCTGGTGTTAAAGTTGAATGAACGCTGCATTCATAACGGTTCATCTCGTATGTTTTCCCGGAATACGCTACGCTCCTTCCGGCTACGTTAAGGCGTTGTTTTTATTGAGATATTTATGACCATTCAGCAACCTGCGTTAGTTCCAAATTCCAGCGGTACTGCCCCTCCCAAACTGAAAGCCCCCGCCAACGCCTGCGATTGCCATCATCACATTTACGACCCTTCGCGCTTTGCTCTGCCGCAACCGCAGCCTGCGCGGCCGGTACCGCCCGACAGCACGGTGGCGGATTACCGGCTGCTGCAAAAGTGCATCGGCACCACGCGCAACGTGGTGGTGCAGCCGCGCCATTACGGCACCGACAATGCGGTGACGCTCGATGCGTTAAAGCAACTCGGCGCGAACGCGCGCGGTGTTGCGGTGGTGCACCCGACCGTCAGCGACGCTGAACTCAAGCGCTTTAACGATGCCGGTATTCGCGGCATCCGCTTCAGCCTCGGCGATCCGAAAACGCGAGCGGTGCAGCCGGAAATGATCGAACCGTTGGCCAAACGCATCGCCAGTCTTGGCTGGCACATCCAGTTCAATATTCAGGCCGGGCAGATCGTTGAACTTGCCGATTTGCTGCGCCGATTGCCGGTGCAGATCGTTATCGATCACCTCGGGCACCCGCACCTGCCGGCGGGCGTGAACGATGAATCGCATCGCATCGTGCGCGGCCTCATCGACGCCGGGCGCGCGTGGGTCAAACTGGCGGGTGCTTATTTCAACACCGAGATCGGCCCGCCCACATACGCGGACGCGACGAAGATCGCGCAGGCATTCGTGAACGCGGCACCGGAGCGCGTGGTGTGGGGCAGCGATTGGCCGCACCCAAGCGAGGGCGCCAACAAGCCGGATGATTCGCTGCTGTTCGATTTGCTGTCCGATTGGGCGCCGGATGAAGCCATACGAAATCGCATACTGGTGCAGAACCCGGAAGCGTTATATGGGTTTGAAAAATCAAACTAGCGTTTTATCGAGCCTGTGGGCTGCCGCTGCCGCGCTGCTATTCGCGACGACCACAATCGCGCAACAATACCCCAGCCGCCCGATACGCATCGTCATACCCTTCGCCGCCGGCGGCAGCCCGGATGTAATCGCGCGCGGCATCTCCGCGCAACTTGACGGCCAGCTCGGCAAGAACATCATCATCGACAACCGCGCGGGTGCAAACGGCATCATCGGCGCCGAGATCGTCGCCAAGGCCACGCCCGACGGCCACACGCTGCTGCACACACCGCCCGCGTTCGTCCTCAATCAACTGGTTTACAAGAAGCTGCCTTACGAGGTGCTGCGCGACTTCATACCGGTGATCCAGATCGGCAATTCCGGCGGCTACCTGGTGCTGGTATCGCCGGCGCTGGGCGTCAACAGCATCAAGGACTTCATCGCTCTCGCCAAGGCGAAGCCGTTGTCGTACGGCTCGCCGCCAGCGGGCAACACGCTGCATCTGGCGAGCGAAATGTTCAGGCAGCGCGCGAGCATTCCGCTGCAGCACGTGCCGTACAAAGGCGGCGCCGAGACTTTCACTGGATTGATCACCGGCGAAGTGCACATCCTGTTCGTGCCGCCGCCCTCGGCCGTGCCGTACGTGAAATCGCAACGCCTGCGCGCGATCGCCTTCACCGGGCAAAACCGTCTGCCCGCGGCGCCCGACGTGCCTACGCTCGCCGAGTCGGGCATCGCCGACATGGTGGTGGATTTCACCTGGCACGGCTGGTTCCTGCCGGCGAAAACGCCGATGGATATCGTGCGCCGCTTGAACAGCGAAGCGCGCAAGGCGTTGCAAACGCAGAAAATGCGCGCGCTGATGGATTCGGTGAGCTTCCAGCCGGTGGCGAACACGCCGGATGAATTTCGCGCGTTCGTGCAAAGCGAGATGAAGCGCTACGCCGAGATCGTGCGCGCGGCAAATATCCGCGTCGAATGAGCGCCGAGTGAGTACTTGATGAGTCCCGGCGTCGAATACGCGCTAGCGGCGATGGTGTGCATCGGCCTCGCCGATCTCGTCTACAAGCGCGCCGCGACGCAAGGCGTGCAGCCCATACACTTTCTCATGGTGCAGGGTCTTTTCTTCGGCCCCGCGATTGTTGCGTATGCGTGGGCCACTGGCGTGCTCTACGCGCCGCCGGGTTTTGAATGGGGCATGGCGGCGGGGTTCTTTATCTACATCGCGCTGTATAACTTCGCGCGCAGCCTGGCCAGCGGCGCGGTGAGCATCGTCGCGCCCATCTTCCGGCTTAACTTCGTGCTGACTGCGGCATTCGCCATCGTGGTGCTGGGCGAGCCGTTAACGCTGAACAAAGTGATCGGCCTCGCACTGGCGCTGGCGGCGGTGTGGCTGTTGCTGGGTGATGGCGGCAGCGCATCGGCAAAGCCATCGGCGCGCGTGCCGTTGGGAAGAGTGCTGCTCGCCACACTCGCCATCGCCGCTTGCAACCTCTGCTACAAATTCGGCGTCGCCGCCGGCGTGCCGCCCGTCACCATGCTGGTTGGACAGGCGTCGGTATTCGTGCCGATGACGCTGATTGTCGTGTGGATCACCGGCCGCTCACTGAAGGCGCCCGCCATCGCGTGGAAGCATCCACCATTCGCGGCACTGTTTCTGTTCATCGGATTTCCGCTGCTGCTCGAAAGCCTGCGGCGCGGCGAAGCCAGCGTGCTGATCCCCATCGGGCAGATGGGATTTATTGTCACCGCGCTGTGCGGCATGTTGTTCATGCGCGAAGCGTTTACCGTGCGCAAGGTTGTGGGGTTGGTTGCGGCAGCGGGGGCGTTGGTGATGTTGGCGCGTGGATAGGAAAAACATCGCTCCGTTTTTTTGGGGTGCAACATTGAAGCATGTCGATGTAAAAATTCGTATACGTGTATGACGAACATCCCCCTGTGAGCCGCCGAGCAGCGCAGCCGCGCCGGGAGGGGGTCGGCGAGGATTGTCTGAGTCCTCGCGGGGGTATCGCGAGGGCGAGTTCCGCAGCCGCCCGGCGTGGCGAGCAGCGCAGGGGAGCCCGAAGGGCCGGCGAAGTGGGGGCGGCGTTTTCTTTGGTTACTTTCTTTTGGCCGTACAAAAGAAAGTGACCAGCCGCCGAGCTGCCCCCGGCGAACTTGGGGTTAAATTCCCGGCGTGCCAAATATGGATCGGCGCAATGCCTTCGGCGATTGCGCCCTACGTCCTGCGCCGCGCCCGCCACTGCGCGTAAACCCCGCCCACCCCCATCAACAGCGCATTGATCCAGAACACCGACAGCAACCCCAGCACCACCGCCGCCACGCCGAACGCCATCGGCCCGGTGAGCCGCACGATGTTGTTCGAGGTGAGCCGCAGCCCGAGCGCGCGGCCGGAGCGCCCTTGCGCGGAGCGGCTGAACATGAGCATCACGGTGAGCGGTGTGCCTATGCCCATGCCCAAGCCAAACAACGTGGATGCAACACACAACAAAAACGCATCGCGTATCCACGGAATCATCGCGCAGCCGGCGGCGCCGATGTAGAACGCGCCCGCGAGCAACGCTTCCGCTTTCCAGCGCCGCACCATCGCCGCGAGGAAGAGACGCACCACGAACGATGCGCCCGAAAATGCCGCCACCGATGCGCCAATCGCGGACGCCGAAAGGCCGATGGAGTGGCCATAGATCGGCAGGAAAAACTGGAAAATATCGGTGCCCAGTTGCACCAGGCCGCTTGCGGCGAGCGTGCCCCACATTGCACGTTTGTCCGCGCGTTTGTCCGCCTGCGCGCCGCCGGCTGCGCTGACTTTCGGCTCCAATTTCGCTGGCGCGGGAGGCGGCGCGTCAGGCAACACTTGCCCGCAGACAATCAATAACACCAACCCGGTCAACGACACCGCGGCGATGAAGACACACGCAACAGCATGGCCCGCGAGGTCGATGGCGAATCCCGCCGCCAGCGAGCCGAGAAAATTCGACACCGCGCCAGCGAGACTGAAGTTGCTGAAATTGCGCGGCCGGTCTTCGGGCTTGCTCAGAACGCCAACCAGGTTTTGCAGGGTGACGTGAAAGAAGGCGAGCGACAAGCCGCTCAATGCCGCCGCGGCGAAAAATGCCGGAATCTCGCGCACGAAGTACGGCAACAGCAACGCGACCGTGGCGCTGATACCGCCGGCGAATAGCAGCGGGCGCGGGCCGCGCTTGTCGGCTGATATGCCCACCGGCCACGACAGCAGCACCGGAAAAATATAAAACACGCCGCCCAGCGCACCCACCACGGCGGCCGATGCGCCGAGTTCGAGCGCATAGAGCGTGAGTACGATGCGTGCCGCCGTGATGCCGAAAAATCCGATGACGACGAGTGCCAGCGAGAGATAAATTGCCACGCACTGATTATAACCGCCGCGAAAATTGGTTATGATCCTGTTTTCCCCACGGAGCACCAGCCATGATCCCCGCAAAAACCGCACGCATGTTGACGCGCTACAACACCTGGTCAAACAAGGTCTGGTATGACGCACTCGCCGCGCTGCCCGCCGGCGAGGCGGAGAAGCCGCGCGTGAGCCTGTTCAAGAACATGATCCACACGATGAATCACATCTACGTCATCGATCTCATCTGGCAGGCGCATCTTGAAGGCCGCGATCATGGGCTGACCGCACGCAACACCAAGGATCACCCGCCGCTTGACGAGATGCGCAAACTGCATGCCACGAGCGATGCGTGGTATGAGCACTGGAGCGACAGGCAGACCGATGAAACCATGGCCGACCGCCGCCCGGTGGTGCTAATCGGCGGCAACCAGGTGGTGATGTCGCTCGCGGAAATGCTGTTGCACTTGTATCACCACACCGCGTATCACCGCGGCTACGTCGGCGACATGATGTTCAATGTCACCGGCCATCGCGCGCCGGTTACGGACCTGCCGGTGTTTTTGCGCGAAGCGCCGCAGAATTATTATTAAGCTTGGCGCCGGTGATAAACCTGCCCTGTCGTTCCCGCGCAGGCGGGAACCCAAAACACAGCGCCACTTGAGACAGGCTTATGGGTTCCCGCCTGCGCGGGAACGACAGGGTTCGTTTTTCTGGCTTTGATAAACGCTGTAGCATGCGCCACAAAACATAAATAAAAACAAATACTTACGTATTTCAGTCTACGCCAGCGGAAACACTTCCAGCGGCGTGACTTCCACCGTGCGCTCGCCGCCCGACAGCCAGATCTGCCCCTGCTGTATCGTGCATTGCAGTTGCATGTTTCGATCCGCCAACGCCGCCATCGCGCGCGTGGCCTCTTGCGCGAAGTACGTCACCGACAAATTGTTTTGCCGCTCGAGCTTGGCGCGCACCTGGTTCCACCACGTATCGGCGCCGCGTATGCCATAGTTGTAGATGCGCACGCGTGAGGCGCGCCCACCCGCCTTGCGCACGGATTTTTCATCGGGCTGGCCGACATCGATCCACAGTTCGATTTGCCCGGTTAAATCTTTCTGGCAAAGATCGGGTTCATCCTCCGCGCTCAGGCCGCGGCCAAACTCCAGCGATTCGCTTGCGTTCAACGCAAACGCCAGCAGGCGCACCATCATGCGCTCGTCGGTCTCGGACGGATGGCGCGCGATCACCAGTGCATGATCGCCGTAATAATTGCGATCCATGTCGGCGACGTTCAGTTGCGCCTTGAAGATCGTTGCGTTGTGCGCCATGAAAATGCTCTTGCGTGAAAGGGCTGGATTCTACGCACAAACACGCGTGCCGCGACTGAATAGCGCAGTACATGTGGTTTCGTACCGTGGATGAATTCACACGTTCGCGCGCGTCGTGCCGCACGCCACGTTAATGTGGTAATAATCGGGGCGGCGCACCATCAATCACGAAGGGAGACCCCATGACCACAGAAGGAAGCCTCAGTCCGGAAATCGTTCTGGCTGAAATGAAAAAACACGGCATCACCCACGTGGTGTGGCTGCCGGACAGCGAAACCAACTGGCTCTACACGCTGATGAAAGCCGACCCCACGATCACACTGGTGCCGGTGCCGCGCGAGGGCCTTGCGTTCTCATGCGCGGCGGGCCTCTACATCGGCGGCGCCAAGCCGGTGATCCTGATTCAGAACACCGGCCTGATGGAATCGGGCGACTCGATGCGTGGCTGGACCATGGGCATGAACATTCCCGTGGTGCTGATGGTGGGTTATCGCGGCTACACGCGCCATGGCGTGAACAAGGACACGGCGGCGACTTACACCGAGCCGTTTCTGAATGCGTTTCACATTCAGTATTACCTCGTCGAGAACAGCGGCGATGCGCCGCGCATCTCGGTCGCGTTCGAGGAAGCGAAGAAAAACAAACGCCCCGTCGCCATATTGATCGGCGACGAGTATCACGGCTTTAACAGATAAGGGGAACCATCATGATGCAAATGGAAGAAATACTCAAGGTATTCGCGCCGCACCGCGGCGATGCCATCGTGGTATCCGGCCGCGCCAACCGCCACTGGGACAAGATCAGCACGCTGAAAAACCGCGACCTGTCACTGGGCGATCCGGCGATGGGCGGGCATGCTTCGTTCGCGCTGGGTCTGGCACTCGCACAGCCGAACAAAAAGGTGGTGCTGTTCGACTCCGAGGGCGATCTGCAAATGAGTCTGGGCGTGCTGTCGATGGTGGCCGAACAAAAGCCAAAGAATTTTGTTCACTTCGTGCTCGACAACGAATGTTACGCCACCACCGGCGGCCAGCCGGTGCCGAACGCGAAATCCATAGCCTACGAGATCATCGCCAAGGGCTGCGGTTATCCGCATTCCTACGCCTACACCAATCTTGAATCGTTTCAGGTGAACGTCAAGCGCATCATGGAAGAGAACGGCCCGGTGTTCGTGGCGATGAAGATCGTGCCGGAAGTTGAGAACGTGCCGATTGGTCAACGCACGCCGCGTCTGGGCAAGACCAAGGATCAGGCGGTGGCGGATCTGCGCAAGGAATTGGGCGTCACCAACTAAGCGCGGCCGGGGGGCGCGGCGATCAATCCACCTTGGCGCCCGCCTCCTTGATTACTCTCGCCCATTTGACGATTTCGCGCTTGATGAAATCGCCGAATTCGGCGGGCGTGCTCGCCACCACGTCAGCGCCCTGCGCGGCAAAACGCGCCTTGGCCGCGGGGTCTTTAAGCGCGGCGACAATGACGCTGTTGAGCCGGTTAACAATATCGCCCGGCGTCTTCGCGGGCGCCAGCACGCCGTACCAGATTTCGCCGGCGTAGCCCGGCACGGTCTCGGCGATGGCTGGCACGTCCGGCATCGCCGGCGAGCGTTTGAGCGATGTTACGCCCAGCGCGCGCAAGCGTCCGCTCTGGATCAGCGGCATCGAGGGCATCAGCCCGTCGACCATCAGCGGCGTCTCGCCCGCGACCACGGCCACGCGCCCCGGCGTGCTGCCCTTGTAGACGATGCCGTTTAGCTTGATGCCGGCCATGCTCGCAAACAACGCCATGTTCAGGTGCGGCGTCGAGCCGTTGCCGGCGTTCACGTAGTCGAGCTTGTTGGGGTTCGCCTTTGCAAAGCTGATCAACTCCTTCACGCTTTTCGCGGGCACCGAAGGATGCGCAATAAGTATCTGCGTGGTGTTTGCGACCTGCGTGATGGGCGCCAGATCGCGCTCGGGATCGAACGGCAATTTGGCGCCATACAGCCCCGGATTGATGGCGATGTTGCCGGCGGAAGCCACCACCAGCGTATAGCCATCGGCAGGGGCCTTGGCGACGATCTCGGTGCCGATGATGCCGTTGGCGCCAGCGCGGTTTTCAACCACCGCCTGCCGCTTGAATGCGTCGGTCAAACGGTCGGCGACAAAACGCGCCAGCGCGTCACCGGTGCCGCCCGCGGCCACCGGCACCACGATGCGTATGGCTTTCACTGGATAGGCCTGAGCAACGGCCGTCGCGGGCAAAATAAGCCCAAGTGCAAAACCGAGCGTGATTGCGCGGTGTTTAATAACGCGCACGTTTTTCCTCGGGCAAGCCATATTTTTCCTCCAGCGCTTTCACGCTGTCCATGCCCACGATGTCGAACCATTCGGTGAAGGTCGCCATGTCCTTGACCAGATGACCGACCGTGCCCTTGTCGCGCAGCTCGCGCAGAAAATGTCTCACCGCGGGTATCGCCGAAAGGATGGCGAAATTGGGATAAATCGCCAGCTTGAAGCCGAGCCTGGCCAACTCATCTTTGTGCAGAAAAGGCGTTTTGCCGCTGGAGGCCATGTTAAACAGCGTGCCCACCTTGAAGGCTTTCGGAATCGCGGTGAGATGCTCCATGGTGAGCGGCGACTCGACAAAAATCATGTCAGCACCCGCTGCCTCATAGGCGCGGCCGCGATCGAGTGCGGCCTCGAAGCCTTCGACGGTGAGCGCGTCGGTGCGCGCGATGATGAAAAAATCATCGTCCATGCGCGCGTCACACGCGGCCTTGATCTTGTTGCACATCTCGGCGGTGGACACCAGCGACTTGCCAGCAAGATGGCCGCAACGCTTGGGCAACTCCTGGTCTTCGAGATGTATGCCCGCCACGCCGGCTTTCTCATACGCGGTGACCGTACGCTGCACATTGAGCGGGTTGCCATAGCCGGTGTCGGCGTCCGAGATCACCGGCAGGCCGCTGGCATCGGCGATGCGCCCGGCGTTGTCGACCATTTCGGACATGGTGAGCAAACCGACATCCGGCATGCCGAGCCGCACGGCGGACGTGCCCCCGCCGGTCATGTAAATCGCGCCGAAACCTTCGGCGGCAACCAGCCGCGCGTTGAGCGCGTCCGCCACGCCGGGGGCGATCACCACGCCGGGGGCTGCAAGTAATTCACGCAAACGCGTGGTCGGGCGCTTGGACTTGGCCATGTTTCACTGCTCCTGTATGTTGAATTTCGTGTCTATTCCGCCCAGCTCATGGCGTCGCGGTAACGCTGCTCGAACGCTTCGATTTCGCCCAGCCGCCGCAGCGTGAGATCGATCTGGCTCGCGCCTTCGATCAGGCAACGCTTGCTGAAGCCGTCGATGTCGAATGCGTGTTGATTGCCTTCGACATCGATTACGATCTGCGCGGGCAGGTCCACGGTGAGCGTGGCGCCGGGTTTGGCATGCAACTGATAGCGCAGCGCCGCTGCCGTTGCATCGGGCAGGCGCACCGGCAGGATGCCGTTTTTCACGCAATTGTTGTAGAAGATATCGCCGAAATTCACCGCGATCACACAGCGTATGCCATAGCGGTCGAACGCAATGGCCGCCGCCTCGCGCGACGAGCCGCCGCCGAAGTTGGCGTTGCCGACAAAAATTTTCGCCACGCGATACGCCGGATGATTCAACACAAAGCCGGCGTGCTCGCTGCCGTCCGGCTTCAGGCGCAGATCGCGAAAAAGATACGTCGGGTACTGCGGATCGGTGCGCCGCTTGAGCAAAAACCGCGCGGGCAATATCTGGTCGGTATCGACATTCAGCCGGTCGTAGGGCGCGGCAATCGCGGTGAGTACGGTGAACGGTTCCATCACACGCCTCCTTGCATGAATTCGCGCACATCGGTCACGCGCCCGGTCAACGCCGATGCGGCGGCGGTGGCCGGGCTGGCGAGATGCGTGCGCGATCCGGCGCCCTGGCGTCCGACAAAATTGCGGTTCGATGTGGACACGCAGCGTTTGCCCGCCGCCACCGTGTCGCCGTTGGTGCCCACGCACATCGAGCAGCCTGGATGCCCCCACGCAAAGCCCGCGTCAAGAAAGATGCGATGCAGCCCCTCGCGCTCGGCCTGCGCTTTCACCAGCCCCGAGCCCGCGACTACCAGCGCGGGCACGCGCGTCTTGCGGCCTTTTGCCGACGACACGACAGCCGCCGCCGCGCGCAGATCTTCGATGCGGCCGTTGGTGCACGAGCCGATGAACACCTGATCGACCGCAAGATCGCGCAATGCCGTGCCGGGCTTAAGACCCATGTAGTCGAGCGCGCGCTCCATGCTGCGGCGCCGGTCGGCGTTCGATTCGTCGCGCGGATCGGGCACATGCCCGGTAACGGGCGCCACATCGGCGGCGGTGTTGCCCCAACTCACCATCGGCGACAGTGTGACGGCGTCGAGCGTAAGTTCGTGATCGAAGCGCGTGCCAGCGTCCGACGGCAGCGTCTTCCAATACGCCACGGCCTTGTCCCACTGCGCGCCGCTGGGCGCGTGCGGTCGCCCTTTCACGTAGGCGATGGTGGTGTCGTCGGGCGCGATCATGCCGCTGCGCGCGCCCGCTTCGATCGACATATTACACACGGTGAGGCGCTCCTCGACGCTCATCGCGCGGATCGCCGAGCCTGCGTATTCGATAACGTGGCCGAAACCGCCCGCGGGGCCGAGCAGGTGGATGATGGCGAGTATCACGTCCTTCGCCGCCACGCCCGGCGCGCGCGCGCCTTCGACCGACACGCGCATGTTTTTCAGCGGGCGCTGCCAGATGCATTGCGTCGCCATGATGTGCGCGGTTTGGCCGCCGATGCCGAACGCCAGCGCGCCCAGCGCGCCGTGCGTGCAAGTATGCGAGTCGCCGCACAGCAAAAACAAACCGGGCAGCGTGATGCCCTGCTCGGGCGCCACCACGTGCGAGATGCCCATGCGCGGGTCTCCCAGGCCGAAATGCGTGAGGCCAAATTCGGCGCAGTTCTCCCCCAGCGCGCTCACCAATTCGCGGCGTTCATCGTCGGCAATGTCGTCCAGCGTGGGGCCGCGGCTGGCGGCGAAGTGATCAGGCTCGCCGAATATTTTTTTCGCATGGCGCACCTTGTAGCCTTCGGCGCGCAGGTGATCGAACGCGTGAAACGAGGACGTGTCGGTCAAGATCAGACGATCGACAAACAGCAGGGCCTCGCCGCTGGTTTCGTCTTTCGCGACCGTGTGGTTGTCCCAGATTTTTTGAAACATCGAGCGCGGCTGTGTCGTGGCCATTAAAATGATTCCTTCAACGAATAAGACGCAGGATCAATAAAGCGCCGCTGCAATGTAGCGTGTAGCCCCCCTAAAGCGCAATATGGTTTGCGGCGCGGGTCTACCGGGCGGCCAGCGCCGACGCAGTCTGATCCAGCGCCTTGCGAAAGCGCAAGAGCATTTCCGCGATCTCGGCTTCGCTGATAATCAGCGGCGGGCAAAACGCGATGGTGTCGCCGATGGCGCGCACGATGAGTCCGTGTTCCTCGGCGATGCGCGCGCACAACGCGCCCGCTTTCAACTTCGGATCAAACGGCGTGCGCGATTCAGCGTTATGCATGAGTTCCACACCGGCGAGCAAACCCTTGCCGCGCACTTCACCCACCAGCGGATGTTCGAGCAGGCGATTGAGTCCGCCGAGAAACGGCGCTTCGAGTTTGCGCACGCGCGCGGCGATGTCCATCTCGCCGTAAATCTTCAGCGCTTCGAGCGCGACCGCGGCGGCGACCGGATGGCCGGAATACGTCATGGTCAAACCGAACACGCCCAGCTCATCGCTTTGCCGCGCGATAGCTTCGTACACACGTTGGTTCATCATCAACGCCGAGATCGGAATGTACGCGGACGACAGTGCTTTCGCGCACACCAGCATGTCGGGCTTGAGGCCCATCGTGGTTGAGCCGAATATCTGGCCGGTGCGCCCGAAGGCCGTGACCACCTCGTCACATACCAATAAAATATCGTTATTTATCAATAACTTACATAATCTCTCGAAATAGCCGCGCGGCGGCACGACGATGCCGCCAGCGGCCATCACCGGCTCGGTGAAAAATGCTGCGATGGTGTCCGCGCCTTCGCGCGCGATGAGTTGTTCGATATCAGCGATCAGCCGATCAACGAATGCTTCTTCGCTTTCACCGGGTTTTGCGTTGCGCAAGTGATGCGGCGTCGTTACATGCAAGAATCCCGGCAGTGGCAGATTGAATTTGTCGTGCGCGTAGCTCGCGCCGGACAAACTGGCGGTGGCGATGGTGTTGCCGTGATACGCCAGCTTGTGCGCGATACATTTCTTTTTCTCGGGTTTACCAACGGCATTCCAGTAGTACCACGCCAGCCGCACCGCGCAGTCGTTGGCCTCCGAGCCGGTGCTGGCAAACCACACGTGCGACATCGGCACGGGCGCTATCGACTTCAACTTCTCCGCAAGCTCGATCACCGGCGGATGGCTCTTGTGATTGGTGAGCGGGTAGTAGGCCAGCGTTTTCATCTGCCGCGCGGCGACTTCGGCGAGCCGCTCGTTGCCGTAGCCCAGCGCAATGCACCACAGGCCCGACATCGCCTCGATGTAATCCTTGCCGTGGTTGTCGGTGACCCAAACGCCGCGCCCGCGCTCGATCACCGTGGCGCCGCGTTCGGCGTGCAGCCTGAGGTTGGTCAGGCCATGAATGACGCTGCGCGCGTCGCGTGCTTCGAGTGAGTTTGGGTCCATGTCTGCTATTCTAACGAAAACGAATCGGAGAAAAGCATGGCCGTTATGTTGGGATACAAGGCGCTCGCCGGCGTGTTGAGCATGCGCGAAACCATCGATCTGCTCGAACGTGCGTTCGCCAACGAAGCGGCGGGCGCGACCGTGGTGTCGCCGAAATTCATCACCGATTTCAGGATCGGCGCGATGCGCATTCTGTTTGCAACCGACGAGAAAGCCGGCTACGGCGCGATGAAGGCGTACCACTCGGTAAAGGGTTTCGGCTCACGTTACGTGGTGTCGCTCTACAGCCTGAAAGACGGCGAATTGCTGGCGCTGCTCGATGGCCAGCTCATCACCGATTTGCGCACTGGCGCGTGCAGCGGCGTGATCGCTCGAAAAGTGCCTATCACGGGGCCGGTGTCGTTGGGTGTCATCGGCTCCGGCAATCAGGCTCACAAACAACTGGAGTGTCTTGCGGCCGTTTACAAAATCGAGTCGGTGGCGGTCTACAGCCCCACCGCCGCGCATCGCGAGCACTTCGCGCACAAGATGTCGCAACAACTCGGCATCACGGTGACCCCGGTGAATAGCGTTGAAGCCGCGGTGCGCGGCAAAAAAGTCGTTGCCTCCGCCAGCAGCGCACGTACGCCAGAGCCGATACTTCGCGGCGAGTGGCTTGCCGATTGCAGGTTGTTGTGCGCGGTGGGCAACACGCGCCGGCAATACGCCGAGGCCGATGTGCAGTGTTTTCGCGATGCAAGCATGGTGGCGGTGGATACGCTGCATGCGTTCGAGGAGGCCGGCGAATTGCGGCAGGCGGTTGCGGCGGGCGCGGTACCTAACGCCAGGCGCGCGACGCTGGGGCAGATAGTCACGGGCGCCGCAACGATTCCGGACAAGGGTCTTATCGTGTTCAAGTCGGTGGGCTCGGCGTTGCAGGATCTGGCGCTGGCGGCGCGCTATTATGAATTGCTGGGTTCGCAACCGGGATTGGCATCGGTGGATGATGTTGGAAGTTTGCGCCAGCCGCTTTGGGAAACATGACAACATGCGCATAGACAAACAGTGTGTCGTTCCCGCGCAGGCGGGAACGACAGTGCGAGGAGTGCTCCGAAAGCACTTTCACGTCCAAGCGATCACAACGATAATGTCAGACATGTTACTTCGCCGCATCGCAACTCTGCTGCTGTTCGTGCTTGGTGCGCTCCACACCCCTGCATGGAGCCAACCCGCGTGGCGGCCCGACAAAGCAGTCGAGATCATCGTCCCCACCGGTGCGGCCGGCATCAACGACGCCAACGCGCGGCTGTTGCAAAAATCGTTTCAGGATTTAAAACTCGTGCCGACACCGGTGCTGGTCAACAACAAGCCCGGCGGCAATCAGAGTCTTGCGGTGGTGCATCTGAATCAACATCCGAATGACGCGCATTATCTGCTCTATACCACCGCGACCATATTCACCAACCAGATCGCTGGCGTCACGCAATTGCATTACGCCGATTTCACGCCGCTGTCTTTACTGCTCGTCGATTACAGCGTGATCACGGTCGCGGCAAATTCCCCCATGAAATCCATGCGCGATCTGGTGGAGCGGTTGCGCGCCGATGCGGAATCCATATCGTTCGGCGTGGTGGCGCGCGGCGGGCCGAATCACCTGGCGGCGGCGCAGGCGATGCGCTCGGCGGGTATCGACCCGAAGCGCTTGAAGATGGTGGTGTTCAAAACCAACGCCGAGTCGCTCACCGCCGTGATCGGCGGCCACATACAGGCCGTGGTGTCGTCGGTGAGCGCGGCGCTGCCGCAGGTGCAGGCGGGCAACGCGCGCATGCTCGGTGTCACTTCACCGCAACGTGTGGGCGGGTCGATTGCCAACGTGCCGACGATGCGCGAACAAGGCATCGACGCGACCGGCATTTCAAACTGGCGCGGCATCTTCGGCGCGAAAGGCATCACGCCCGCACAGATCGCGTTTTGGGAAGACGCCGTCGGCAAGGCCGTCAACACCGATGATTGGAAAAAGCAGTTGGACACCAACAATCTCGCGTCGCGTTTCATGCGCGGCCGCGAATTCGCAAAGTATCTCGAGGCGGAATACAGTTCCACCAGGGCGACCATGGCGGACGCGGGGTTGGTGAAGTAGATTATCGTAACTAATTGTTTTTATTGACTATTTTTCAATGCTGATAATTCAATACCTGGCGGCGCTGTTGTTCGCCGTACCGGCGCTGGCACACGCACAAAGCGCATGGCGTCCAGAAAAAGCGGTCGAAATTATTCTGCCCACGGCGGCGGGCGGCCTTAACGATCAGATGGCGCGGCTGGTGCAATCGATCTTGCAGGAACGCAAGCTGATTACAACGCCGGTGGTGGTGATGAACAAATCCGGCGGCAACCAGACGCTTGCCGCTGTTTACCTGCGCCAGCACCCTGCTGATCCGCACTACTTGTTGTACTCGACCTCCAGTGTTTTCACCGCGCAAATCACCGGCCTCGTGCAGCAGCACTACAGCGATCTCACGCCGGTGGCGCTGATGCTGGTGGAGCGCACGGCGATCACCGTCTCGGCCGACTCGCCGATCAAGACCATGCGCGATCTGATCGAGCGGCTGGCGGCGAATCCGGAGTCGCTTGCCATCGGCATGGCCACGCGCGGCGGCTCCAATCATCTCGGTCTCGCGCAGGTCGTGCGCGCGGCGGGCATCGACCCCAAGCGGCTGAAGACCGTGGTGTTCAAGACCAATGTCGAATCGCTGACCGGGCTGGTGGGCGGCCATCTGCATGTGGTCACCTCGTCCGCCAGCGCGGCGCTGCCGTGGGTGCAAAAAGGCCAGGCGCGCATGCTCGCGATCATAGCGCCGCAACGCCTGCCGGGCGTACTCGCCGGCGTGCCCACGCTGCGCGAGCAAGGCTACAACGTGCCGGGCGTCACCAACTGGCGCGGCATGTTCGGCGCGCGCGGACTGACGCCCGCGCAAGCCGCGTTCTGGGAGGACGCCATGTCGAAGGTGGCTGCGGCCGAGGAATGGACAAAACTGCTCGAGCAAAACAACCTGGGGCAAAATTTCCTGCGCGGGCGCGAATTCGTCAAATTTCTCGATGCCGAGTATCAGGCGTCGCGTGCGGCGCTCACCGATTTGGGATTCGCCAAGCAGTAGGATAGGCGCTACACTTTCGTCATTCAGACTTTCACAGGGAGAAAACATCATGTCAGCCGTACTGAAACCCTCCGCAACACCAGTCACGCCGCGCAACTACGGCAAGTTCAATCTGCACGGCGTGATGCAGGCGCCGGTCACGCCGCTTAAAGAAGACTTCAGTTTCGACGGCGACGGCTTCGCCAAGATGGTGGATTTTCACGTGCGCCACAAGGCGCCGGCCATCGCGTGGCCGCATCACAAGGCCGAGTCGCTGAATCTCACCATGGCGGAGCGCAAGCTGGGCGCCGAGATCGCGGTGAAGACCATCAATAAGCGCGTGCCGCTGTCGATCTTCGTCGGCACTTTGAGCGAAGAAGACTCGCTCGACCTCGCGCGCCACGCGCAGAAAATCGGCGCGGACATGATCCTGACCATTTCGCCGTACTGCCGCCGCCCGTCGCAGGAAGAAATTTTTGATTCCATCGTGCGCATCGCCACGCACACCGATCTGCCCATGCTCACCTACAACTCGCCGTGGCGCAACGGCGAGGGCGTTGAATTCACCGCCGACCTCACCGCGCGGCTGATCGAGCGCCTGCCCAACTATATCGGCATGAAGGACGCGAGCTTCCATAGCGAAAAATTCCTCGAAATCTCGCGCGTGGCATTGAAGATGCGCCCCGGCTTCGCGATCATCCAGGGCGTCGAGCATCTGCTCGCGGCTTACCCGCTTGGCGCGTGCGGCTCGTTCTCGTCCTCCGGCGCGATTGCGCCGAACCTCTGCAACAAATTCTTCGCGTCGATGGAAGCCGGCGACTGGAAAACCGCGAAAGAATGCCAGTTCATCATCCTGCAGATGTACCGCATGTTCAAGGAGCAGTATCCGTCTTCGCTCAAGGGCGCGATGATCAATATGGGCCGCCCCGTAGGCCCGACGCGTCCGCCGCTGCCGACGGCAACCAAGGAACGCGTCGAATTCCTGCGCGCGCAGCTCGACAAGCTCGGCGTGCTGCATACTGAGCCGCACGGCTGGTAAGAACAAAACTTCAAAACCCTTAGACGCAGATTTCGCAGATTCACACAGATTAAACTTCACTGTCATTCCCGCCCAGGCGGGAAGCCATGCGGTGTGCCATATGGCAAGTCGTTATGAGTTCCCGCCTGCGCGGGAATGACATCGAGCAATAATCTGCGTTTATCTGCGTAAATCTGCGTCGAAGATTTTCTTGTGACCTAAAAAAATGCCAACATTCAAACCCGGACTAGTCCACACCCCCGTCACGCCGTTCAAGGCCGATCAAGGCATCGACTACGACACTTACGCGAAGATTCTTGAATTTCATTTGAAGAACGGCGCCGAAGCGCTCGCCCTGCCGATGCCCGAGGGCGAGGACATGAGCCTCACCGATGCGGAGCAGCGCGCGTTGCTCACCTTCGCCCTCAAGCAGGTGAATGGCCGCGTGCCGGTGATCGCGCATGTCAGCGACGCGGGCACCGCGATCACCGTCGAGCGCGCGCAATTCGCCGAGAAGGCCGGCGCTACTGCGATCGCCACACACCCGCCTTACTTCTGGCACCCGCGCCCGGCGATGGTGGTCGAACACATTGTTCAGGTCGGCAAGGCCACCAAGCTGCCGTTGTTCGTGGTGAACCCGCCCATCGAGACCGCGGGCACCTCGCTCACCACGGAGATGGTGCTGCAATTGATCGAGAAGCTGCCGAACCTCGCCGGCGTGGTCGATGGCAGCCTTGATTTCGTGTTCATGGAAGAAATCATGTGCCTGGGGCAACAGATCAACCCGGAGTTCCAGTTGCTTGCGGGCGGCGATTTCCCGGTATCGTCCGGCACGCTCGGCGGCACGGGGGTGTTCTCCACACTTTCGAGCATCGCACCGAGACTCGCACGCAAGCTGTTCTATCTATCGCGGCAGGAACAATATCTCGAAGCGCGCGACCCGCAGGAGCAGATCGCCGAACTCAATCAGTTAATCCGTAACGCCGGCGAATCCGGCCTGCGCGACGGGCTGGCCGGCATGAAAGCAGCGCTGGCGGCGATGGGCCGCAATTGCGGCGCGCCGCGTCCGCCGGTGCGCCGGCTCGGCGAAGTCGAGCGCGGCAAGATTTCAGAGTCTCTGGCCAGCATGGCGTTTTTGAAGGACGAACCGCGCGGCTGGTGAGACGGCGCCGTAATAAAAAAAGGCCCGGAATTACCGGGCCTTTTTTATTTGTGCATGCCGGGTATACCGGAAATCGGCATCAAACCTTCGCGCGATTCTTCGCCACCCAGCCGTCAACCAGCGCAACCGTCTTGTCGAGTTCGTCGAGTTGCAAGCCCTTGGCCTTGGCGATGGTCTGCACCAGACGATCGACGCGTTCGATATTGGGCGCGCCGTTGGCAAGCGCGCGCGCGGCGGATGAGGGTGTCAGCAACGACTCGGCCGCCTTGGCGTATTTCTCGAACGGCACCATGTCGCGCTCGTCCGCCCCCAGCAACACGCAGAGCTTCTTCACCCAGTCGTAAACCGCGCGCGAGGCTTCGAGGTCGCTGTGCACCGCGTCCTTGATCGGGCGCATGCCGTCTTTTTGCACGCAACGGTAATTGCCCGCGCACAGCATCGACCACTTCGCCAGCGGCACGAACACCGATTTGTGCACCCGCAGCTTCACCGGCAATTCAATCGGGCTGCCGCCGACATCAAAGCGCGAGGCATCGACGTCGCGTTCGAGATCGCGCAGGATTTGCGTATCCGCGTCGGACTCAAAACTTGCCGATTTAAAATTGGTCGGCAGGCGCACTTGCAGCACGTTGACTTTGTCTTCGGGCGGCCGGAACGCCTGCGCGTCGGGGCTGCACAGCGTGATGGTCGCGGGGTCGAAGCTGTCCCACACCGCTGCTTCGGTGTAGCAATCGCGAATCGCGTTGGCGTCGATGGATTTGATGCGCTTTAAGTACGGCAGCGGCGGCATGTTCATGATCGACATGCACGGCACGCGCGATTTGGCGACCGCGTCGAGCAACTCGCGAACGCCGGGTGAGCGGTATTGCGGCTCTTGCATGGCGAGCACGACGAGGTTGTAGTCGGCGGGTTTAAACGCGGTGGCGCCGCCGGCGGCCATCTTGCCCTTGAGCTTTTTGGAGTTGACTTCAACCAGGCCCTCGCGACCCCTGACGGGCATGCGGATGACCGCCCCCTCGGTGTTGATCAAGTCCGCTTCGGCGGGCAGGCACACGAGATCGACGTTGTGCCCCGCGAGCGCCAACTTGGTGCCGAGCAGCGAGCCGTACGACGCGCCCAGAATGAGTATTTTGTAGGTGGTGGCCATTGTGTTCCTCGGGTTTAGAATGGATGCGGAAGGCGCGCGGCCCTTTTTCGTGCAATTGCCCAACAGTTTTTTTGGGGCTGCCGCCTGATGAGGCAAGGCATTGATTTTATTTTAATAGCCCATAGCGGTGCAATCATTGCACCGAAATCGGGAATCTAATTTTATGCCGCAGTGCGGCAATTCCGCCGTTCACGATTCAACCAAAGCGCCAACCATCAGTCTGCTTTTATGCCCGCGCCCTTGATGAGCTTGGTCCACTTCGCCAGTTCGGCACGGATATAGCCGCGAAACGCCTCGGCGTCCTTGATGGAAGGCTCCAGCCCGGCGTTTTGCAGTTGTTCGCGCACGTCGGGCATGGCCATCACCGCAATGATTTCCTTTTGCATGCGCTCGACCATGGGCGCGGGTGTTTTCGCCGGGAACGCCATGCCGAGCCAGCCGCTGGCCTCAAAACCCGGATAACCGCCTTCGGCCATGGCGGGCACGTCGGGCAGACTCGGCGAACGCTTCAGACTGGTGACGCCGATGCCGCGCAGCTTGCCGGATTTCACATGCGGCCCGCCGGTGGAAATCACGCCGCACAACGCCTCGACCTGCCCCGAAATCGCGTCGATGACCGCCGGGCCGCCGCCCTTATACGGCACGTTGACCACGTTGAGGCCGGCAGTGGTTCGAAACAACTCCCACGACAAGTGCGCGATGCTGCCGGTGCCGGGATTCGCCACGTTGATCTGCCCGGGATGCTGTTTCGCGCGCGCGACAAATTCCTTCAGCGATCTGACCGGCATCGAGGGGTGCACCGACAGCAGGCTGCTGACATCGACCACTTGTGCGATGGGCGCGAAATCGTTCACCGAATCAAACGGCACTTTGCCGTGCAGGCCGGGGCTCATGGCGAGTGATGCCACCGAGGCCAGCACCATGGTGTAGCCGTCGGGCGCGGCCTTCGCCACGAACTCGTGCGCGATGTTGCCGCCCGCGCCGGAGCGGTTTTCGACAATGACCTGCTGCCCCAGACGCGGCGTGAGCTTCGCGCCCACCACGCGCGCCACCAGATCATTGGCGCCGCCCGCCGGAAAGCCGACGATCAAACGCACCGGCTTCACCGGATAATCAGCGGCGGCGGCGTTGCCGGGCAGTGCGATGGCAATCAGCATCGCGTGGACAAAACGTCGTATGTTCATGGCGGAAAACTCCGGCGTACGGGTTTGAACGGATTGTAGTGCAAGCGGCATATAATCCAAATTATTAGCGGAGAAAACCATGAGCACGATCACATTGGCGCAGGCCGAAGCCATCATCGACGCCATCCTCGCGCGCGCACGCGAGTTGAAATGCAGACCTATCTCGGTGGTGGTGGTCGAGCCGGGCGCCATCGTCAAGGCGTTCAAAAAAGAAGACGGCTCGGCGATGATGCGCTTCGAGATGGCAATGGGCAAGGCGTATGCATCGCTCGCACTCGGCCGCTCATCAAGCCTGGTGCGCGTGCGCAGCGAAGAGAAGCCGCTCTTCATGGATTTCTTGTTCAAGGCATCGGCGGATAAAATTTTCGCCGAGGGCGGCGGCAGGTTGATACGCGCGGCTGATAGTGAATTGCTCGGCGCGGTGGGCGTCACCGGCGACAAGGAAGAACAGGACGAAGCCCTCGCCGCGCACGGCATACACGCGGCAGGGTTGAAAACCGATGAAGATTGCGCGGAGCTTGCGCATCATGTGCGGCTGCAAAATTAGCACGCAACCACAACACCAGTCATTGCGGACTTGATCCGGAATCCAGTTGGTAAATCCATCCAAAGGATCTGAATAAGGGCGCTGCGCGCGAATGAACAACCTGGGTTCCGGGTCAACCCCGGAACGACGAAGGTTAGATGTAACTATTTGTTTTTATTGATATTTTTTACACCATCCCAAACACTTATAATTGCACACAACTCGCAAATCCAAATAGGGAGAACACCATGTCGAAGCCCGTTATGTCACAGGCCAAAAAACACAAACTCATCGTCGAGAAGGACGTGGCGGTGCCGTTGCGCGACGGCTCGATCATACGCGCGGATGTTTTTCGTCCTGACAACGGAGGCGAAAAATGTCCGATCATTCTGATCACCGGGCCGTACCAAAAAGACAAGCTGTGGGTGCCGCCGCCCGACCTCGAGGAAAAAGCCAATCCCTACATGAACTGGGAATGCTGCAATCCACTGTGGTGGTGTCCGCGCGGTTATGCGCTGGTGCGCGTGGATAGCCGCGGCTCGGGCAAGTCACTCGGTACGTCCGAGCCGAGTTCGTATCAGGAGGCTGTTGATACGTATGACGCGATTGAACACTTTGCGAAGCAGTCGTGGAGCAACGGCAACGTCGGTTGCCTCGGCATTTCGTATCACGCGAATTTTCAGTGGCGCGTGGCAAGCCTGCAACC
>CAMDLH010000099.1 GCA_945901405.1 Bordetella parapertussis
CGGTGACCAGCGCCGCGCGCACGCGCACCGCGCCGGAACTGCCGACAGTCAGCGAGAGCGGCGTGCCCGGCTACGAAGTCATCGCATGGTACGGCATGCTCGCCCCCGCGAAAACACCGATGGATATCGTCACCAAGCTGCAAACCGAATCACGCCGCGCCTTGCAGGCGCCGGAGGTGATGCGCCGCATGGACGCCGAAGGCACCGATGTCGTCGGCAGCATGCCACAGCAGTTTTCTGTTGAGGTGAAGGCTGAGCTGGAGAAATGGCGCGGGCTGGTGCGCAAGACGGGGTTGGATCGGTCGGGGTGAGGCTGCCTGGCGCCGGGCACTTTATCTGCATTGCCACAGGTGTCGGTTTTGCGGATTTTGTTAACGCCGTATGTCGGCTTACAATTGCGGCATGGGTCGTTGAATTGCTTGGGATAATGATGAGACTGAATGGGAATGCTATTCATCGCGTCGGGATGTTAACAGGCGTTTTTGCAGTATAAAACTAGGTGCAGGCGTCCGGTTACCTCCAACGTTAGTCGTCATGACAGGACCCGCAGTCTCGGATCGAGTTGGCGGTAATATTCCTACTTCGAATTCTTACCTTTGTGAGGCCATGATGCTCGTTACCGAGAGGGGACAGGTCACTATTCCCAAGCACATCCGCGTGGCCGCTGGCGTCACGCCAGGCAGTGAAATTTCCTTTAGCCTTGAAGGAAGCAAGATCGTTATCACGCCCGTCGGCACCAGTGTCAAAGAGGATCGGCGGGCAAGGCTGCGGGCCGCGGCCGAGCGCGTGCGGGGCAGCTTGAGCGTTGAGTTCAGGCAATTGGCCGCGGACGAGATCATGCCCTTCATCCGGGGCTTAGAACCCGCCAAGGCCGCCGCGCGTCGTTGCCGCCGTTAGTCTGCCCGGATACGATGGAACGGCTGGAATGCCCACGAGCCGCACTGTCTGGAGCTTTGCCTTGCGAAACTCCGCTCAATAGTGGTACCGCAACTGCGCAATCAGCAGCTCATCTTTCTCCGGTTTGTAAACCATCCGATGTTCATCGGTTATGCGCCGTGACCAGAAGCCCGCGAGCGCGTGCTTTAGCGCTTCGGGTTTGCCTATTCCGGTAAACGCGTCTCGCGTGGTGGCTTCAATTAGTTCATTGATGCGCTTCACCATCCGCTTATCCTGGCGTTGCCAATACAAATCGTCTTCCCACGCCTGTTCGGCGAAAATCAGTTTCACTTTGCGAGCTTGCGTTCTTTTCCTTTGCCCTGGCTTAGGGAGTCTATCGCCGTGAGCAGACGGCGTGCGTTTGCAGGGCTGCGCAGAAGGTATGCCGTTTCCTCCAGCGCCTTGAAGTCGTCGAGCGACAGCATCACGACTGATTGTTCGCCGTTGCGCGTGATGATTAACGGCTCGTGGTCGTTACAAACGCGATCCATGGTCGTGGCCAGGTTTGCGCGTGCCGCAGAGTAGGTTATTGCGTCCATGAGAGACTTCTGAAATTGCAATATTGTACGTGTTTTTGTACATATTCAAGCAGATCAGCACAAGCAGTCCTCTTTATCGAACGAAGAGCATGGGCGCTCAAAACTGGCAAAATAGGTGACTGTCGCAATATGTGACGGGCTAACTCCGTTGCACGCGCGCTAAAAAATCGAAATGTAGATTGTAAGGAAAATCCCATGACCACCTACCGTCCCACAATAACCGGCACGCGCCACATGGTCTCCGCCGGCCATCATGCCGCATCTCACGCGGCATTCGCCATACTTGAAGCGGGCGGCAACGCCATTGATGCCGGTGTCGCCGCGGGCATAGCGGTAGCCGTGTTGCAAACCGACCGCGTTAATTTCGCTGGCGTGGCGCCGATCATGATGTATCTTGCCGCCACGCACGAGATCATCAACATCGATGGTCTTGGTGTGTGGCCGCGCGCGGTGACGCCGGATTTTTTCGTCAAGCATCATGGCGGCAAGTTTCCGCCGGGGATTTTGCGCACGGTGATTCCCGCGGCGCCCGATGCATGGATCACCGCGCTGGAAAAATACGGCACCATGAGTTTTGGCGAGGTGGCGATGGCGGCCACGCGTTTCGCGCGCGATGGCTTTCCGATGCATGAATTCATGGCTGAGTACATCCGCGACAACGAGGAGAGTTACCGCCGCTGGCCGTCGAGCGCGGCGGTGTTTTTGCCCAAGGGCCGCGCGCCGCGCGAGGGCGAGCTGTTCGTGCAAAGCGATTTGGGGCGCACGCTGCAATACATGGCCGATGAAGAGAAAGCGCATTCGCACAATGGCGGCGGTCGTCTCGCGGGTTTGAAAGCCGCGCGCGATGCGTTTTACCGCGGCGATATCGCCGCCGCGATCTGCAAGTATTACCGCGAGAACGGCGGGCTGATGGACGCACAGGACATGGCGGATTTTCATGTGCGCTTCGAGACGCCGCTGCGCATGAGTTACAAGGATGTCGAGTTGATCGCTTGCGGGCCGTGGTGTCAGGGGCCGGTGTTGCCACAGGCGCTGAGTTTGTTGAAGGGCTTTGACCTTGCCAGGCTCGGCCACAACTCGCCCGCGTACATACACGCGCTGGCGGAGTCGCTGAAGCTCGCGTTCGCCGACCGTCATCGTTATTACGGCGATCCGCGTTTCATTCATGTGCCGATGGATGTGCTGCTGTCGGAGGCGTATAACAACGAGCGGCGCAAGCAAATACGCACGAACGAAGCGTGGCCGGAGTTGCCGCCCGCGGGCGACGCTGGTGTCGCTGGCAAATCACATGCGCTGCCGCCGGCCACGGCGGGCGCGCCCAATCCGCCTGCCGATACCTCGTACGTGTGCGTGATTGACCGCCACGGCAATGTGTTCTCCGCAACACCCAGCGATGGTTCGTCGTCGATGCCGGTGATCCCCGGCGTGGGCGTGTGTCCTTCGTCTCGCGGCTCGCAGTCGTGGACCGATCCCGCGCTGCCGGCGTCGGTGGCGCCGGGAAAACGGCCGCGTCTTACGCCGAGTCCCGCGATGGTCATGCGCAACGGCAAACCATATATGCCATTTGGCTCCCCGGGCAACGACATCCAGCCGCAGGCAATGCTGCAAGTGTTGCTCAACGTGGTCGACTTCGGCATGGACGTGCAGGCCGCGATCGAAGCGCCGCGTTTCGCGAGCTACAGTTATCCGGGCTCGTCGTTTCCGCACAACTATCATCCGGGTCGGTTGAATCTCGAATCGCGTATCGCGAAAGAAACCGGCGACAGTCTTGCCAAACTCGGCCACAAAGTCGCGTGGTGGCCCGATGTTGAATGGCGCGCAGGCGCGGTGTGCGCAATTCGCGTTGATCCTGAAACCGGCATTCTTCAAGGCGGTGCTGATCCGCGTCGGCCTGCGTATGCACTTGGATGGTAAGAGTGGACGTAAGCAATTGTTTTTAAACACATTGTTGGCATCGATCATTGCGGTGTTCGGCGCCGCGGCCGCGCACGCGCAAAGCGAATACCCGTCGCGCCCGATCCGCATCATCGTTCCATTCCCGCCCGGCTCCGGCACCGACATCGTGGGCCGTGCGATAGGACAAGCGCTCGGTGAGGCGTGGAAAGTTTCGGTCATCATAGACAATCGTCCCGGCGCGGGCGGCACGATCGGTTCGGACATGGTCGCGAAAGCCGCGCCCGATGGCCACACGCTGCTGCTCGGCAACACCAGCACGCTGGCGCTCGCGCCCACGCTCTACAGCAAGCTGCCGTATTCGCCGGTCAGCGATTTCGCGCCGATCACGCTGATTACCACCAGCCACAACACGCTGGTGTTGCACCCGTCGGTGCCCGCGCGCTCGGTGCGGGAATTGATTGCACTGGCGAAAGCGAAACCTAAATTCATCAGCTACGGCTCGGCGGGCAACGGCACGACTTCGCATCTGGGCGGCGCGTTGTTTGCGTCGATGGCGGGCGTGGAGATGGTGCATGTGCCCTACAAAGGCAGCGCGCCGTCGCTCACCGATCTCATCAGCGGGCAACTGAGTTTGTCGTTCGCCGCCATTGCAACCGTGATCACGCATATCAAGAGCGGGCGCTTGCGCGCGCTGGGTGTGACCTCGCTCAAGCGTTCGCCGCACGCGCCGGATTTGCCCGCGGTGAGCGAGACGCTGCCGGGCTTCGAGGTACTGGTGTGGCAGGGCATCGCCGCGCCCGCGGCGACACCGCAGCCGGTGGTGATGAAACTCAACGCAGAAATCCTGCGCACCTTGCGTACGCCCGAAATGCATCAGCGCCTGGGCGCGCAAGGGCTGGATGCGGCGGGCGGCACGCCTGAAGTATTCGGCGCGTTCATCAAATCCGAGACCGTGAAGTGGGGTAAAGTGCTGCGCGCGGTAGGCGCGCGCGTGGATTGAACCGGAATCCGGTAAATGAGGCAAGATCGTCGAATCCGCTGGTATGCGGTAGGAATAACCGGTGCATTGATTGCGCTGGTGGCTGCCGGCTGCCAGGACACCGCCTACGAGTATCACGAAGCCGATGCGCCGCGTTATGCGCCGGTGCGTGTGGAGAAACTTAAGCGCCCGGTTGTCGCGCTGGTGCTGGGCAGCGGCGGGCGGCGCGGCTTCGCGCATGTGGGCGTGTTAAAGGCGCTCGAAGCGGGGCAGTTCAAGCCTGATCTGATCGTGGGTGTCAGCATCGGCTCGGTGGTCGGCGCCATGTACGCGAGTGGCATGAGTGCCGCGGAAATCGAAAAGCTGGCGCTCGAGCTCGATCTGGCGAAGCTCTTCGATATCTCGTTTCGCAAGCCGGGGCGCGTGCACGGGCAGGCGCTGCAAAACCTGGTCAACGACAAGGTCGGCAACAAGCCGCTCGATGCATTGGGGCTGCGCTTCGCGGCGGTGGCGACGCGCAGGTCCGATGGCGTGCAGCAGATATTCAACGCGGGCAACACCGGTGTCGCGGTGCAGGCCTCGAGCGCGGTGCCGGAGCGTATATTGCCGGTGCGCATCGGCGGCGACTCCTATGAAGATGGCGACACCACCAGCCCGGTGCCGGTGCGCGCCGCGCGGCTGCTCGGCGCCGATGTGGTGATCGCGGTGGATATCTCTGCCCAAGCGGACAGCGCGCCCGCGCACGCGCCGGACAACTGGCGCGCGCGCGATCAGCGCCGCCGCACGTTGATCGACGCCGAGATCAAGGGCGCGGACGTGGTGATACATCCCGATCTGGGTTACTACGCCGGGACATCGCCCGAGTACCGCCGCCGCGCGATAGCCGCCGCAGAAGCGGCGACACTTGCGGCGTTGCCGAAAATCAAGGCGGCGATAGTCGAGAAGCGCGCCGCAACAAAACCCACGGCGCCATTAGCAGCGCCAGCACCGCCGCCGCCAGCGGCACGATAAGCAGCAGGCGTTGCGGCCACGGGCCGAGCAGATCGACGATGCTCGGAGTGCCGGGCTTTGAATCGCCGACGAAGCCGTAGTTTGATCCGATCTGTATGTTGACCGCGAGCGCGATCACAAAGTAGGCGGCGCTCGCGGCGCATGCCACGCCGAAATCGCGCCACGCCGGGTGGTAGCGCAGCACCGCAAGATCGTAGATCGCGGCCATCATCACAAAGCCGTGCAGAAACCAGAACGCCCAGAACCAGATCGATGACGGCGGATCGCTAATGCCCGGTGTCAGCAGCGCCTGCGTGCAAAGGCCGAAGCCCCAGAAATAAAGCACCGTGCGCAGCGCGCGCCGGCGCGTGAGCAGCGCAAACGATGCAACGAGCGACGCGAGGTGACACATTTGCAGTGGCAGTGTGAACGCCGCATCAAAGCGCGGCGGCAGTTGCCACCAGCCGTGCGCCGCCAGCCACGCCAGCAAGTTGAGAACCGCGAGGCGTTTTTCAAACGTGGTTGGCGCCGCGTCGTCGTGTTGCGCGCGCCCATGCGAGATCGCGAGCCATGTCAGCGCCGCGATGCCAGCCAGCACCAGGCCGTGTGTCAGCGTGAACGGGCGAAAGGCATCCAATGAGGGGTGATGCCTGTGAAGCGGCAGCCGCTAATTCGCGCTGCTCGGCTGCGCATGGCGGATTTCGCGCGCCATCCTCAGCGCGGTTTCCTGGCCGCGATAATAGGCCGGCACATAGCGCACCTCCTGAAAGCCCAGCGTGTGATAGAAGCAGCGCGCGCCGAAATTGTTGGCGCGCAACTCAAGCTCGATCAGCGTGATGCCGGCGGTGAGCGCGGATTCTTCGAGCCAATCCATCAGCCGCAGGCCGATGCCGCAACGCTGATGCGTGGGTTTCACCGCGAGCAGGCTCAGATGCATCTTGGTGTCGCCGAATTCGGCGATGGCAAAGCCCGCCAGCTTCCTTTTGGATTCGGCGGCAACCACGCAGGTGTCGCGCGCAAGCACCGCCTTCGCCACGCGCTCGGGGTGCCAGAACCAGCCGCGCAAACCGATTTCAACCAGACAACGCGACATCAAGGCGATTTCGTAGGCGTCGCCAGGACGAGCAAGACGCAAAGTGATTGCGGCGGGCGTGGTCATGATGCGCACAGTCTACCAACAAAAAGCGGCAACCGCCGCAAGAACAGTTGCCGCCGCCGGATACAGATCGAGATCAGGCCTTGCCGGTCTTGGGCACGAACTTGAGCGCCACGCCGTTGTTGCACCAGCGCTGGCCGGTGGGCTTGGGGCCGTCCTCGAACACGTGGCCATGATGCCCGCCGCAACGCACGCAGTGGTACTCGGTGCGCGGCAGCAACAGCTTGAAGTCGGTCCTTTTGTTGAACGCGCCGGGGACGGTAGTGAAAAAGCTCGGCCAGCCCGTGCCCGATTCATACTTCATCTCCGACGTGAACACCGGCAGATCGCAACCCGCGCACACGTAGACGCCCGCGCGCTTCTCTGCGTTAAGCGTGCTCGTGCCCGCGCGCTCCGTGCCCTCGTCGCGCAACACCTCAAACTGCTGGGGCGTCAGCCGCTTGCGCCACTCATCCTTTGAAAGCTTGAGCGGCTCGGTGGGCAGCGGCGCCTTGAAATTCTCGGCGAGCAGCAGCTTCCAGTTTTTCTGCAGTTCCTCGGCGGTTTTCAACCCCGAAGTCTGCGCAACCGCATTGCGGCCAGACAGTGCGCCAAATACCGCCAGCGCCGCCGTTCCCCACAAAAATTCCCGTCTTTCCATGATTATCTCCTCGGCTTGCAAATCAATCAGTTACCAATCCCGAAACCAATGCGCCGGTTCCGGTTGTGCGCCTTTGTCGCGCGGGATGTGGAATCCTTACGCGCCTGGAGTCATAGTGGATTCATCGAATCGGAACCGGGCTGTCAGAGCGTCGCCTCCGAGCCGAATATAACCGTACACTCGCTCGACAAAACACCGCCATTGCCTTGCGCCAGTGCCATGTCGCAGTTCTTCACCTGCCGCTGCCCGCATTCGCCGCGCACCTGACGTATGGCTTCGATCATCACCAGCAGGCCGTACATGCCGGGGTGGCAATACGACAGCCCGCCGCCGCTGGTGTTGACCGCCAGTTTGCCGCCGGGCGCGATCGTGCCATCGGCGACGAAACGGCCGCCTTCGCCTTTGGGGCAGAAGCCCAGGTCTTCCAGGAACAGTATCGGCGTGATGGTGAATGCGTCGTAGAGCGACAACATGTTCATGTCGGACGGTTTCGCTTTTGCCATGGCGTAGGCTTGTTTGCCGGATTCGACTGCCGCGGTCACGGTGAAGTCCGGCATGCTGGAAATGTTCGCGTGCGACAGCGATTCACCGGTGCCCAGCACGTAGACCGGTTTCTTTTTCAGCGATTTCGCGCGCTCCGCGCGCACCATCACGATCGCGCCGCCGCCGTCGAGTACGAGGCAACAGTCGCGCACGGTGAAGGGATAGCTCACCATGCGTGCATTGAGCACCTGCTCAATCGTGAGCGGCTCTTTCTCCCATGCTTTTGGGTTCATCAGCGCCCACTTTCGCGCGGACACGGCCACCTCCGCGAGGTGTTCGCGCGTGGTGCCGTATTGATGCATGTGGCGCATCGCCGCCATGGCGTACGCGGTGCTCGGCATGAAGGGCCGGTACGGCGATTCGTAGGGGTTAAATTCACGCGGGGAGGCCGCCGCTCGCGACACCGAGCGCTGCGTGCTGCCGTAGGCGATGACCGCCACGCTGCACAGCCCCAGTTGCAACGCGGCATGCGCGTGCGCGACATGCGTCATGAACGACGAGCCGCCGATGACGGTGCCGTCAAAATATTTCGGCTTGATGCGCAGGTATTCGGAAAACGCCATTGGCCCCATGCGCACCTGTGTCGCGCCAACGAACAAACCATCCACGTCTTTCAGCGTAAGGCCGCAGTCTTCGAGTGCGCACATGGTGGCTTGCGCCATCAGGTCCATCGGGTGCGTGCCCTGCGCCATTTGGCCCAGGTCGGATTCGGCCGCGCCCACCACGGCGACGCTGCCGCGTTGTAATCCAGTCAGATTTGCGATGCTCATTTTGCGCCCTCCACCGGCGTGAATACAGGATAGGCCGCCTCTTTGGCGTTGCCGGGAAACACACGGAACTTCACGCGCATGCCGATTTTCACCTGCATCGGGTCGATGTCCTCGACGCGGCTCATCATGCGAAAGCCCTCGTCAAGATCGATCATCGCCACGTTGTGCGGCGGCTCGCCCTTGGTATGCACGACGGTGGTGCTGTAGACCGTGCCGAGACCCTTCGATACGCGCCACTCGATATTTTCGCTGCCGGTGGCGGGCGCATAGGCGCGCGGGTAGAAAAACGCTTTGTTGTCATCGAGGCACACCTGATAGGCGAGTTCTCTTTTTGCGAGGTGCGCCTGAAACACACCCAGAGGAGATTTTTCCAGCAGACTGGACATGGGATTTCCTTCGTGAAGATTTGCGGAAGAGGATGGAACCAGCGCAAATATTGTAATGCCTATCATGGCCGCGTGACCACAATCCCGCGCGTCTTTCGCGCAATCCGTGCAAGTTACCGTGCGAGTTATAATAAAAACGTACATCAACACTTCAACACTTCAAGATACGAGATTCGTCCCAAGAGGGAACTTCATGCTGGATCTGATCATCCGTAACGGCCTCGTGGTCGACGGCACTGGGTGCGCGGGCGTGCCGGCCGATGTCGCCGTGAAGGACAGCCGCATCGTTGCCGTCGGCACTATCGATGGCGCCAGCGTGGAAACCATCGATGCTTCCGGCGCGGTGGTGTGCCCAGGGTTTATCGATCCGCACACGCACTATGATGCGCAGATCAGTTGGGATCGCCTGCTGGCCTCGTCGGCCGAGCACGGCGTAACCACCGTGCTGATGGGCAACTGCGGCGTCGGTGTTGCGCCGTGCCGCATGGCAGACCGCGAACTGCTGATTCAGGACCTGGTCAACGTCGAAGGCATGTCCACCGAGGTGCTCACCACGGGCATCGACTGGGCGTGGGAGTCGTTCCCGCAATACCTCGATGCGGCCTCCACCAAAGGCAGTGGCATCAACCTCGCGTTTCTGGTGCCGCTGGCGCCGTTGCGCACCTGGGTGCTCGGCGCACAAGCGAACGACCGCGCGGCGGGCGCGCGGGAAACACAGGCCATCACCCGCTTGCTGCGCGAGGCGATGGATGCCGGGGCGTTCGGCTTTTCCACCACCGCGATTCCGGGGCACATCGGGCACAACGGCAAGCCGCTCGCCGCACGCCTTGCGAGCCGCGAGGAATTGCAGGCCTATTGCGGCGTGCTGAAGTCGATTGACCGCGGCATCATCGAGATGGCGCTCACCAAACGCCATGGCCGTTTCGCCGACGATGAGTTTGAGTTTCTTGAATTTCTGGTGAACGCTTCGGGCCGTAATGTTAGTTGGCTGTCCATGCACAACCTTGCCGACGACGCGCACAACCTGCAACGCGTGTTGGAGCGGGTGGCGCCGCTGATGCGGCGTGGCGCCAAGCCGCAGATACTGTCGCGGCCGCTGATCGCCGAAATGTCGTTAAAGCGCCCATTCCATTTTGGCGAAATCAGCGCCGCGAAAGGGCTGTTCGATCAAGGCACCGAGCGGCAGATGGAGATTTATGCCGACCCGGAATTTCGTTCTGCGTTTCGCGCGGAACTCAAGCAGGGACGCAAATTCTCCAATCAGCCGCCCACCGTCGGCGTGCTGCAGGTCGGCAACGCGAAACTGCGGCCTCTTGTGGGGCGCAGCATGAGCGACATTGCAACCGAGCGCGGCAGCGATCCGCTGGATTGCATGTTCGACATAGCGGTTGAGGACAAGCTCGAAACCATATTTTTTCTGCCCAGGGCCAACACCGATCAGGCGCGCATCGCCGAAGCGTTGCGCGATTCGGAGCATAACCTGCTCGGTCTGTCCGATGCCGGTGCGCACGTGGACATGCTGTGCGAGGCGGGTTATCCGACCTATTTGCTGGGCCACTGGGTGCGCGAGCAAAAGGCGCTCACGCTGGAGCATGCGGTGAAGCGCCTCACCTCCGAACCCGCGGACTACTTCGGTATCAAGGGGCGTGGCCGCCTCACGGCAGGCAATGCCGCCGATATCGTGGTGTTTGATCCGCGGACGGTGGGTTCACCTACGCGGCCCACGCTGGTTCATGACTTGCCCGCGGGCGGCGGCAGGATGGTGGCCAAGGCGCACGGCGTTCGCTGTGTGGTGGTCAACGGCACTACGCTATATCGCGACGGACAGCACACAGGCGCTTACCCCGGACAAGTGTTGCGCTCGGTTTAAACCAACTTACGCCGCCGTATCGATCACCACTTCATCGCCTTCCACCCGGAAGCGGTGCGGGTGCTGATCCGAAACCCATTCGGCGAATTCGAGTATCTCCTGAAATTTCGCATCGCCGCGCTTGACCACGCTGGGCTGGGCGCGGTGATTGATGTAGGCCGGCAGGAATGAAACGCGCTCGATGCCCTTGCGGCTCATCACCGCCTTGGCGATCATGGTTTTACGCGTGTGCGACGGAAAGTGATACTGCCCATTGGGCGGCAGGCACTCCTTGTCGATCTGGTACCACACCAGGTTCCAGTCGAAGATGCCCACGCCAGCGCCGAGCTGCGCCGCGCCTGTTGTCATGAAATTGCCGATGCTGTAAAAACACACCTTGCCCTTGTAGACCTCGATGGCCTTGATCGAATGCGCATGGTGGCCGAGGATCAGATCGGCGCCCGCGTCTATGGCCGCGTGCGCCACGGGTTGCTGATACGTGCAGATGGTTTTCGGCACATGGCGCAATCCCCAGTGGATCGACACGATCACCACATCGGCATCCTTCTTTGCGCGGCGGATGTCATCCTGCATCGCTTTTACGTCGCCGGGGTAGGCCTCGGTGATGATGCGCGGCGGCGTGCCGGGTTGGAATTCCTCGGGGGCGTACGACGTGTGCACGCGCACCGGCGCGATGCCCGCCTTGCCGTCCGCCGCGGCCTGCCCGTCACGCAGCACCGAGCAGTACGACAATATCGCGATGGTCGCGCCGTTGCGCTTGATGATGGCGGGCGCGCGCGCCTCTTCGCCGTTCGCGCCCGCGCCGATCACCATTTTGCCCATGCCGCGAAACAGCGCGACCGTGTCGAGCATCGCATCAGGCCCCCAATCCATGGCGTGATTGCTCGCCATGGAAACAACGTTGATGTGAGCGGCGTTCCATAGCGACGCCATCTTGGGCGACAGGCGCGAATGATTACCGCTGGGGCCGTTGTCGTAATTTGGCTTGAAGCCTTTCTCCGAATAAGTGCGCTCGCATTGACCCATGCAAATATCGGCTTGCGCAAGCACGGGCGCAACAAATTCCGCGTACTGATCCGGCGGCTCGTATACCGCGCCGATGTCGCCGACGGCCATCAATGTCACACTGCCTTCGCCTTGGGTACTCATCGCCATTCTCCTTGTTAATCCACTTTCGTGCCGGTCGTCTTGACCACTTTCCCCCAGCGCTCGATGTCGGCGCGAATCTGCGCATTGAATTCATCCGTGGTGCTTGGCGACGGATGCTGTCCCGCGCCGCGCAGTCGCTTGATGCTGTCGGGGGATCGCAGCGCGCCCACGACCGCGGCGTTGAGCTTGTGCACCACCGCGCGCGGTGTGGCCGATGGAACCACCACGCCGTACCATCCGGTGAGATTGAGTTCCGGGTAGCCGGCCTCGGCGGCGGTCTCGATATCCGGCAACTCGTCGATGCGTTTGGGTCCCAGCACCATCAGCGCGCGCAGACGCCCGGTGCGTATGTGCGGAAGCGGCCCGGTGGGATTCGGGAACATCACCTGCACGTTACCCGCAACGAGATCGGTGGTGGCGGGGCCGGAGCCTTTGTAGGGCACGTTGATCATGTTGGTCTTGGTGATGAGCTTGAAGAGCTCGGCAAGCAACTGGCCCGCCGACGACGGCGAGGCGAAGCTCAGCGTCCCCGGCGATTTTGCCGCGAGTGCGGCGAGTTCTTTCGCGGTTTTTACCGGCAGCGAATGATGTACCACCAGCAGCCAGTTTTCGTCGGTGCCGCGTGAGATCGCGGTGAAGTCGCGCAAGGTGTCGAACCCAGGGTTCTTGTAAAGATGCGGATTGATCGCCAGCGTGCCGACGAACGCCAGCGTGAGCGTGTGCCCGTCCGGCGCGGCCTTGGCGCCCAGCGCGGTACCGATGTTGCCCTGCGCGCCGCCGCGATTGTCGATGATGATTTGCTGGCCGAGCGTCTCGGTCATTTTCGCCGAGATCACGCGCGCAAAAGCGTCAGTGCCGCCGCCGGGCGGGAAGGGCACAATGAAGCGGATGGGGCGTTCCGGGAATCCCTGCGCCCACACGCCGGCGACGGGCATGACAGCGGCCAACAGGATGGTGAGTGTTAATGCTCGTATCACTGGCAGTCTCCTTGACGGCATTTTTGTATCCGCTTCAATCCGCGCGCGCGCCGGTCGCTTTGATGATTTTCGCCCAGCGTGCGATTTCTTCATGCACATAGGCGCTGAACTGCTCCGGCGTATTCGAGATCGTATTCATGCCGAAATTGGCGTACGCGTTCTTGATATCCGGCAGCGCGAGGATGCGCACGGCCTCTGCGTTGAGGCGCGTGATTACATCTCGCGGCGTGCCGGCAGGCGCGAACAGCCCCCACCATGGCGAGAGTTCAAAGCCGGGCACGGTCTCCGCGATGGCGGGAATGTCCGGAGTTGCTGGATCGCGCTTCGCGGCGCTGATGGCGATCAGGCGCAGCTTGCCGGCGCGGATGTGCGGCAGCGTCGCCGAGCCGTTGGAGAATATGAGATCGAGTCTTCCCGCCATCAAATCGATGGCCGATTGCGGACTGCCCTTGTACGCCACATGCGTCATCTGCACGCCGGCGAGGTGCTGAAACATCACCCCGGCCAGATGCGGCGTGGTGCCCGCGCCCGCGGAGCCGAAATTGAGCCTGCCCGGCTGCGCCTTGGCGAGCGCCGCCAGATCCTTCACGCCCTTGACCGGCGCCGAAGGGTGCACCACCAGAAACAGATGCGCGTTCGACACCAGCGTGATGGGCGCAAAATCCTTGCGCGCGTCATACGGCAGCTTGGTATAGAGCGATTGGTTGATGGCGTTGGTGCCGATGGTGCCGAGCAGCAGCGTGTAACCGTCGGCGGTGGCTTTCGCCACGAGATCGGTGCCCACGCCGCCGCCAGCACCCGTGCGATTATCCACGATCACCGGCTGCCCCCATGCCTCGTTCATTTTCTGCGCGATGGGCCGCGCCAGCACATCCGCCACGCTCGCGGGCGGGAAGGGGGCAATGATGCGGATGGGTTTGGCGGGGTAGTTTTGTGCAGTTCCAGTTGAGGGCGTGGCGAGCAAACTCATGCACGCGGTTAACCCGGCGAGCAATCGATTTATATTTTTCATGGCAATTCCATGATAGCGGAAAAAAGACCGGCTGGAATCGCCGCATCATCGGCATCCGTCACCAGCAGCAAGCGGATGACATCGCCCTCCACGCGTGCATCGATACCCTCGATCTTATGCGGTTGATCGAGTTGGTGCATGCAGCGGATATCACCGTCCATGTCCATGATGCCGATAGCCGCAGCCACGCACGGGCCGTCGTTGTAGTGGTCTCGCGTGTTTTCAGCCACGGCGCTGAAAACGATTTTTCCATCGGGCAAGGCCGCGCCATCGGTAAAACACAACGGTGTCGCGTCAATGCCGCCGAGATCGACTGAACGAATGTCAAACGGCTTCAGTGGCGGGGCAATGATTCCGGCGTGCGAGTCCAACGCACCCAGCGCTTCAAGCAGTGGAGCCAGTTGATATCGTATCAGCGCATTGGATCCCAAGTTCCTGTTGCCGCGCTGAAGCAGGCACAGTTCGTCGCCGTTGACCAAGCCGCCTTCGATATTGAGCGCTGGAAAATGATCATCCAATGCGCCGAACAGTGCTGCAAGATCTACAGCGCACGCGTTGCCACTGACGGCGCCCAACGCATCAAGTGTCAACAGCGCGCCCCGGCGGCGATTGAGCGTGGAGCCGGAGCCGAGCGCCAACAGTGCGCCGTATGGATGACCGTTGAACGGCGGCAGCCGCATCAACGCTTCCAGATCGGGCTTGCGTGCCTTGCGCGGTGCCTTGGATGCCGGCAATTCTCCTGGGAAAAGCCTGATCAGGCCGCCTGGTTCCATGCCGGTTGCGCGGAACACGCCCAAGTGCAACTCATCGTCCGCGACTGCGTAAAGATATGAATCGACACACACCAGCCCGCTGGCGGCGCTCAGGTGCCGGGGCTGTCCGGAGCGGGGCGCGGCCGGCAGATCAAGCTCGCGAGTTTTGCGCGGCGTTAGTGGCTTGTCGCTCATGAAATCTTCAATAATGCGGCGGCACTTCCCTGCCCAGATCGTGTTGTTCTTCCGGCAACGAAATTCGCACCTGCTCACGCAAGGAAACAATCTCGCGTTGCAGTTGTTCAATCTGCAACTGCTGCCGGTAAACGATCTTGTTGAGTTCTTCAAGCAGGTCTTCCGACAGACTCAGTTTGTTTTCAATTTTTTCAAATCGCTCATCCACGCACGTTTACTCCAGTGAATTTATTCGCCACGGATGTTCGCGTCCTTGATGAGTTTTGCCCACATCGCCGTCTCGGTGCGCTTTTGTTCGGCGTATTGCCGGGGCGTGGTGTTCGCCGGTGCGTAGCCAATTTTGTTCATTAAATCAATCACTTCCGGTATCTGCGTGGCTTTGGCCGCTTCGCTGTAGATGCGCTGAATCACAACGTCGGGCGTGCGCGCGGGCGCTTCGAAGCTGTTCCACGCCTGCAGGTTGAATCCGGGAAATCCGGATTCGATCAAGGTCGGCAGGTCGGGCAACAGCGGCGCGCGCGCAGCACCCGTGACCGCCAGCGCGCGCAATCGGCCCGCGCGTATCTGCGGCAGGCTCGCGGCGAAACTGCCGAAGATAATTTGCGCCTCGCCCGCGAGCACTGCGGTCGCCGCAGGCGCGCCGCCCTTGTAGGCGATATGCACGATGTTGATGCCGGCGCGGTTTTTCAAAAGTTCCGCCGCAAGATGCAGCGGGCTGCCGACGCCGCCGGATGCATAGTTGAGGCTGCCGGGCTTGGCCTTGGCGAGGGTAACGAGCTGGCTAACGGAGGTCGCGGCGACCTGCGGATTAACCGCCAATATGAACGCCGCCGTTGCAAACATCGTGACGGGTGCAAAGTCCTTGGCCGCATCGTACGGCAGTTTGATCAGGCTGGGCGTGGCGGTAACGAAGGTGGATGAGCCCATGAACAGCGTGTGCCCATCGGGCGCGGATTTGGCCACGATGTCGGCGGCGGCGACGCCACCCGCGCCGGGGCGATTATCGATGACGATGGGCTGGCCCAGCGCCTGACTCATCTTCGGCAGAATCACGCGCGCGATGCCGTCGGTGCCGCCGCCCGGCGGAAACGGCAGCAACATGCGTATGGGCCTGTCGGGGTAACTCTGTGCGTGCGCCGCAGGCGCGCACGCAAGCAACAATATCAAAGCGGTTTTGTTGATCACGTAGGATGGGTGCAACCCATCGACTCGATTGGGTGCTGTTCGCGGACCGCAAAAGTGTCGATGGGTTTCACCCATCCTACGGGTTGAACTCAAGTGCGTGGCCGGTTCCATTTCAATTCACGTTGATCTTCGCCGCATTCACCAGCGCGGCGTTGGCGCCGATTTCATTCTTGATGTAGGCATCGAATTCGCGTGGCGTCATCTGCATTTGCTCCGCGCCCAGCTTGGCCATGCGCTCGGTGATGTCGGTGGCTTGCAGAGTCTTGATCGTGTTCTGATGCAGCTTGGTGACTACACCGCCTGGTGTTTTTGACGGCACCACCATGCCGACCCAGAAGTTGTAATCCGAATTCGGCACGCCGGCTTCGAGCGTGGTCTGCAAATCCGGCAGCGCCGATGAGCGCCTGGTGCTGCCGACCGCGAGACCGAGCAGGCGGCCGTCCTTGATGAATTGCAACACTGAAATCACCGGGCAGAAATAAATATCGATGCGCCCGGTGATGATGTCGGTCAGCGCTTCGGGCGTGCCCTTGAACGGCACGTGCGTGCCTTCAAGCCCAGCGCCGAGGCGAAAGCGCTCGGCGTTGAGTTGCGTGGCGCTGCCCGCGCCCGCGGAGGCGTAAGTCAACGAACCTGGTTTGGCTTTTGCATTCGCGATCAACTCCTTAACCGAGCGTATGTTTTTTGAGGGCGCGATCACCAGCACGTTAGGCAAGTTCGCGAGCGGCGTGATGCCGGAGAAATCGCGCAGCGTGTCATACGGCGTACTCGAGTAGGTGGTGGGCGTGACGGTGTACGACGATGAGTGCACCAGTATCGTGTAGCCATCGGGGTTGGCCCTGGCCACCACGGCAACACCAATGGTGCCGCCCGCGCCAGGGCGGTTTTCAACCACGATGGTTTGGCCCAATTGTGTGCCCAGCCGTTCAGTGACGATGCGTGCAACCGCGTCGGTGGCGCTGCCGGGGGTGAAGGGCACGACCACGCGCAGCGTTTTGTTGGGCCAATTGATTGAAGTCGTGGAGGGGGCGGTGGTTTGGGCAAGCGTGTTTGCGCTCAGTGTCAGTAGAGCTATGGTTATGGTGAGTTTTTTCATGGCTGGGTTCTTGCGCAATTTGATTTTAGAGCCTTCGGCTCGAGTTACGAACTGGATTCCGGCCTGCGCCGGAATGACGGGTTGGGGGCATGTTACCGACGCTTTCCTTGCGCGGCTTTAATCGTACGCCAAAGCGCATCCTGCGTCATCGGTAAAGTTTCAACACTCACGCCCAGCGGCGCAAGTGCGTCATTGACGGCATTCGCAACCGCGGCGGTCGCGCCCAGATACCCGGCCTCGCCCGATCCTTTTTGCCCGAAGGTCGTCAGCGGCGAAGGCGTGCAGTGATCGACGATGCTGATCGCGGGGATTTCCATCGCGCTTGGAATCAGATAATCCATGAAGCTGCCGCTCAACAACTGGCCGTCGCCGCTGTAGGCGAATTTTTCGTAGAGGGCGGCGCCGATGCCGTGGGCTATGCCGCCGAAAGTCATGCCGTGCACGATGTCCGGGTTGATCATCACGCCGCAGTCGTGGCCGCACACATACTTTTTGATTTCGGGGCGCAGTGTGTCCGGGTCGAGTTCGGCATAAACGATGTGCGCCTCAAAGGCGTAGCACGGATACATCTGTGTTTTGCCTTGCGCATCAGGCAAGGTGCCGCCGGTGGGCACCTGCCATACGAATTTCGCCTGCAAGCCCGGCTCCAAGCCCGGCGGCATCTGGTGAAATTTACGATGCGCGATGGTCGCGATCTCATCCCACGTCATGCGCTTTTCAGGGTGGCCGCGCACCGACACGTTGCCTTGCGAATACTCGGCGGCCTCGATGGTGCAACCCAGGTTGTGCGCGGCGATTTCAATAACGGTTTCGCGTATTTTGCGCGCCGCACCCGACGCAGCGCCGCCGAGCATGATCGCCATGCGGCTGCCGACGGGGCTGTTCGATGGCAGCGCCTGCAACGAATCGGCGCGCACCACGCGGATGTTCGCCGGGTCGCGCTCCAGTACCTCGCCGATCACCGTGGACATCAGCGTTTCGTGGCCCTGGCCGGACGACGAGGTATTCATCAAGCCGGTGACCGCACCCGACAAATCCACGCGTACCAGGCACGACTCCATCCATGTGGTTGTGTCGTTCTTCGCGTTGAACAACGGCTCGAACGATGCGTTGCCGCCGCTGGGTTCGAGGCACGTCGCGATGCCGATGCCCGCATGACGCCCAGCTTTGCGTGCTTCGTCCCGTGCTTTTAACAACGCGGGGTAGTCGATGGCGTTGAGCGCCTTGTCGAGCACGGCGTGATAATCACCCGAGTCGTAGCTCGATCCGCTGGGGATGGTGTATGGGAACTCTTCCTTTAAAATCAAGTTCTTACGGCGCAGCGCGATGCGATCCATGCCAAGGTGGCGGGCGATGTGATCCATCGTGCGTTCAATCGCAAAGTTAGTCGGCCCTTGCCCGAAGCCGCGCACCGCTTCTTGCGGCGTCTTGTTGGTCATCACCGAAATCGGTTCGTATTCAATCGCGGCGATGCGATACGGCCCGCAGATCGCGGTGATGGGTTTGCCCAGTTGCAGCGGCGCGCGGCCCGCGTAGGCGCCGACATCATCCAGCGCGCGAATTTTGAGCGCGCGCACCGTGCCGTCGTCGTCGAACGCGGCCTGCATATCGAATATGCGATCCGGCCCCTGCATGTCGCCGCCACGCATGTTTTCGAGACGGTCTTCGATAAAGCGCACCGGCATGCCGAGCTTGCGCGCCAGGCAGCCCACCAGCACTGTGTGCTTAAGCCCGCGCTTCACGCCATAACTGCCGCCGACATCAACATCGTAATGCACGCGCACCGCGTTACCCGGCAGCCTGAGAGCGCGCGCGGTTTGGTCGGGATATTTCGGCATCTGGATCGACGCCCAGATTTCGAGGATGTCTTGTGCTACGTTCCACTGCGCGGCGACGCCGAATGTTTCAATGGGCACGGTTGAGCTGCGGCCCCACACCGCACGCATTGAAATCTGGTGGTCGGCCCTGGCAAATGCTTCATCAACCGCGCCCCACACAAAACGGCGCTGAAACAAAATATTACTGCCGTGTGCCGCGTGCACCAGCGGGCTGCCTGCTTTTGCCGCATTTTCCGCGTCTATCACATGCGGCAATATTTCATAATCGACTTCAACCAGCTCCGCGGCGTCCTCGGCCAAAGCGCGTGTGTCGGCGACCACGGCGGCCACCCATTCGCCGCTGTACCTCACCACGTCTTTAGCCAATGCGTAACGCTTCATTTCGGGTGCGTCAATGCCACTCATCAGCGGGTCGGTGGCGGCATGGAATTCCTCACCCGTCAGCACGTAATGCACGCCCTGCGCGGCACGCGCGGTATCAGCGCGTATGGCGACGATGCGCGCGCTCGCATGGGGCGAGGCGACGATGGCCACGTGCTTCATGCCCGGCAGCGCGATATCAGCGACGAAACGCCCGCGCCCGGTGACGAAGCGCGGGTCTTCGCGGGTGCGGCGGTGTTTGCCGATGTAGCGGAAGATGTTTTCGTTCATTTCGATAATCGTTTCGCGGCAAGCAATACCGCATCCACGATCTGCTGATACCCCGTACAGCGGCACAGATTGCCGCCGATGGCCTCGCGTATCTGTGCTTCGGTCGGGTGTGCAACGCCGTTGAGCAAGCCTTGCGCGGCGATCAGCATGCCCGGCGTGCAGTAACCGCATTGCAGTCCGTGCGTCTGGCAAAAACTATCTTGCAGCACGCTCAAAGTTCCATCCGCGTTCGCCAAACCTTCAACAGTCGTGATCTTGTGGCCGTCGGCCTGAACAGCATACATAAGGCATGCACGCACCGGATCGCCATCAAGCATGACCGAACACGCGCCGCAGATGCCGTGTTCGCAGCCGACGTGCGTGCCGGTGAGCCGGAGGTCGTCGCGCAGCCAATCCACCAGCGACAGCCGTGCGGGCACTTCCGCGTGTTGAGTGACGCCGTTAACTTCGACTGAAATGGCGTGGAGTTTTTCTTTCATTTGACTTGATGCATCCTGCTTTCGAGCACATTACAAACCAACACTGTCGTTCCCCCGCAGGCGGGAACCCATGCAATGTCGCTTATGGCAACTGTGTTTTGGGTTCCCGCTTGCGCGGGAACGACAGTGAAGTGGATTTTCAGGCGCGTCATTTTCCTTGCGCTTGATTTCGCGCATCGCGCAGCGAGCGCGCGGCCAGTGTTTGGGCGAGGTGACGGCGATAGTCCGCACCCGCGTGCATATCGCCGGAAAACTCCGCTGCGGCGGCGGCTTCTTGCGTGGCGTCGTTAATGGTTTTCTCATCGAGAACCGTGCCTGCAAGCCGTGAAGCAATGTGCGCAAACACCAGCGGCGTCGAAGTGCCGCCACCGATACCGAAGCTCGCGCGCACACAGCGCCCGTCGGCATCGAGCGCAACCTGTGCCGCCGCCGCGACAATCGCAAAGTCGCCATGCCTGCGGCTGGTTTCCGTGAACGCCGAACCGGTGCGTTGTTCATTCCAAACCGGCCAGCGGATTTCTTCGAGGCATTCATCCGGCTCTGCTGCTGTCGTCAGGGGTGCTACAAAAAATTCAATCGCCGGCAAGCTGCGCATGCCATCAACTGATCGTAGCACCAGCGTAGCAGCGAGCACCTGTGCCGCCAGCGGCAATTCGGCCGCAGGGTCGGCATGCATCAGGCTGCCACCTACAGTGCCGCGATTGCGCGTTTGCATATGGCCCACCCACGCCAGCGCCTGTTGCAGTAGTGGCGCTTGCCGTGCCAGAACGGAGTCACGTTCAATCACACATTGCCGCATGCCGGCGCCGATGCGCGCAATGCCACTTTCAACCGCGATGAATTTCAGCGCATTGATTTCATTGATATCGATGAGGTGCGCGGGCCGCGTCAGGCGCATCGCCATCATCGGCACCAGACTCTGGCCGCCGGCGATGAGCTTGGCTTCATCGCCATGCTCGCGCAGCAGCGCGCAGGCTTCGGCTACGGAAGCGGCGCGTGTGTATTCAAAGGGAGCGGCTTTCAAGACCGGGACTCTCGCGTGTTCAATCCACCTTCATGCCGGACGCCTTGACCACTTTCGCCCAGCGCGCGATTTCGTCGCGCACTTTTTTGCCCATTGCCTCGGCGGACGTCAGCGCAGGCTCGGTGCCCGCGGCGATGAGTTTGGCGCGCACTTCGTTGTCACGTATCGCGCCCGCAAAATCATTGTAAAGCCGTTGAATCACGGCAGCAGGCGTTTTGGCCGGCACGAAGATGCCGCTCCAGCCTTCGGATTCGTAGCCGGGCAAGCCGGTTTCGGCGATGGTCGGCAGCTCGGGCAATACGATAGAGCGTTTTGCGTTGGTCACCGCCAGCCCGCGCAGCCTGCCGTTCTTGATGAAGGGCACCACGGCGGGCGCGCTCAGGAACGCGAGTTGCACATGGCCCGCGACCTGCTCAACCGCCGCCGGGCCGCCGCCTTTATACGGCACGTGCAGCAGTGTGATGCCGGTCATGGTTTTTAACAACTCGCCCGCTAGATGCGAGGGCGAGCCGTTGCCCGCCGAGCCGTAAGTGAGCTGGCCGGGGTGCGCTTTCGCGAGAGCGATGAGTTCCTTCACCGATTTCACCGGCAGTGAAGGATGCGCGGTGAGGATGCTGGTGGTGATGAATAGCTGCGCGACCGGTTCGAAATCGCGCGCCATGTCATAAGGGATTTTCGCAATGAGGCTGACATTGATGGTGTTGGTGACGGTGCACATCAGCAAGGTATAGCCGTCGGGCGGCGACTTGGCGACGAGATCCGAGCCGATGATGGCGGAAGCGCCGCCGCGATTTTCGATGATGACGTTTTGGCCCAGCGCCTCGGTCAGTTTCGGGCCGATGATGCGCGCGGTGACATCGGTGGGGCCGCCGGCGGGGAAGGGCACGATGAGGCGGATCGGTTTTGTTGGGTACTGCTGCGCCTGCGCGGCGGCGCAAAACAGCGAAAGACTCAATGCATGCGCGAGGTATTTCATAAGTATTTGTTTTTAAATGATATTTTTATTGTCGATAGTGGACGAAATTACTGCCGTTTCATCCCCGCCGCGACGATCACCTTGCCCCAACGCTCATATTCTTTATCGATTTTCAGCGCGAGTTTTTCCGGCGTGAGCGTTTCGAGTTCGACGCCGGCGTTGATCAGTCGCGTTTCGACATCCGGCGTGCTGATGGCCTTCACCGATATCTGGTGCAGATAGTTGATGATGGGGCGCGGCGTGCCGGCGGTGGCGAATACCGCGTACCACGAGCCCACGTCGTAACCGGGCACGGTCTCGGCAACCGCCGGTATGTCGGGCGCCAGCTTCACGCGATTGGCGCCGCTGACCGCCAGCA
>CAMDLH010000100.1 GCA_945901405.1 Bordetella parapertussis
GGCGGTGATCACCCGCAGAAGATGTTGATAGGCAGCACCCAAAAACTTTTATAGGCTTCGCTCCCAGTTGCGGCACTGCCGGTGCCGCCTCACCGGGAGAGCTCATTGAGTGATTTGACTGATCCGCCTAAACGTGATCGATGGGCGCGCTTGCGCTTCTCGATCATCGGTCCGCTGTTTGCCGCGCCACCCGCGATCGGCGAACTGCATACTTCGTTAGCAGCTCTGGCCGCCAAATCATGGCGCCATCCGATCAACGGCACTGAGATCCGCTTCAGCGTCTCGACACTGGAGCGATGGTATTACGCGGCGAAGGCTGCGCGCGATCCCGTGGCCGCGCTAAGAGAACGTGTGCGCGGTCACGCCGGTCGATTCCCCAGCGTGTCGCCGCAAGTCATTCAGACCCTTGCGACGCAATACCGCGAGCACCCAGGCTGGACCATGCAGCTACAATTCGACAACCTTCGTGCCGCACTGGCCGGTGGCGACGCGCACGTGCCGTCCTATCCCACCATACGGCGCTACCTCATGGCCAAGGGCATGTTCCGGCAAGCCAGCCCGAAGCGGGCCACCGAAGGCGCAATCCAGGCTCGTGACCGGCTTGAGCGCCTGGAGGTCAGAAGCTTCGAAGTCGATTACGTGAGCGCGTTATGGCACCTTGATTTCCATCACGCTTCGCGCAAGGTGCTCACGCGCGCCGGCACCTGGGTCAAACCTATGCTGCTGGGCGTCATCGACGATCGTTCGCGCCTGGTGTGCCATCTGCAGTGGTATCTGGACGAGACCGCTGAATCTCTGGTGCATGGCCTGTCGCAAGCCTTCATGAAACGCGGCTTACCGCGCGCGTTAATGACGGACAACGGTGCGGCCATGATAGCCGAGGAAGTGGTAAGCGGACTGGCCACGCTGGGCATCATTCATAAAATGACTTTGCCCTACAGTCCCTACCAAAACGCGAAGCAGGAGTCATTTTGGGGACGTGTAGAGGGACGACTGATGGCCATGCTCGAAGCCGATCAGTCGCTGAGCCTGGATGCGCTGAACCAGGCGACGCAAGCGTGGGTCGAGTTGGAGTATCACCGTACCCGCCACAGCGAAATCGATGCGACTCCACTGGAACGTTACCTGGCCGGACCCAATGTGCGGCGCGATTGCCCCGCCAGCGATGTTCTGGCTGGTGCCTTTCGCATCGAGGTGAAGCGCCGGCAACGACGCTCGGATGGAACCGTGAGTTTGGCCGGAACACGTTTCGAGATTCCCTCCGCCTACCGTCATCTGGTCAGCATCCATTTACGCTACGCCCGCTGGGACTTCAGTCGGGTTGATCTGATCGAGCCACGCACCGGTCAAATCCTCTACCCACTGCGGCCACTGGACAAGTCCGCCAATGCCGATGGACAGCGTCGGCAACTGCTACCGCCCACACTCGATCTGACGCCGATCATGGCCACGTAGAACAGCAGCGCCGACAGCCCGACCGCAATCATGATCTCGCGATAATCGAGCGTGGCGCCCAGCACGATCCAGCGCACGAACCAGCCCGCCACCATGATGCCCGAGAGCGCGAACGCGGCTGCGGCGGCGTAGGGCGCCGCGACTCCGGGCGAGAAACCGCGCGCCTGCAAATCACTCAGGCGTTGTTCGTTGGGCGAACCTTGCGCAAGGATGGAACGAAACTCGTGCCAGCGTTCAGTCGTGTGTTCACGCCATGCAATGGCGAGCCGGATGGCGGGATAAACCCAGAACGTGAGCAGACCCCACACCAGAAACCCGGTGAACGGCAGGCGCGGCGCCGAGCCGTAGCCGCCATCGACATGGGATGAACTTAAGGGTGAATCATTCGCGCGGGCCATTTGTACTTGCGTCCTTACGTCCTTACGTCAAATCCACGGGGCAAACCTTGGTGGTTAAGCGTAGTGCGTGGATGATTCTACCAACGATTTGGATGCAAACGGCGGGGCTGCCCAGCAGGAACTATTCGCACTTGTCCGGCGCGGGAAAGGCAGGGCAGGTTTTTTCGTAAGGACGCTTGCCCATGTATTGCCCCCATTCGACGCAGGTGAGATTGCGGTTGGCGATGCGGCAGGCTTCGGCGGCGAGGGCGGCGGCGTCCCAATTCCATAGCAACACGTTTCTGTCGGCGCTTGCGGAGACGAGGGATTTGCCGTTGGGGCTGAACGCGGCGTGATTGACGTAGCCGCGGTGTCCTTCAAGTGTCGCGAGCCGCGCGCGCGAATTCACGTCCCACAGCATCAGCGAAAAGTCGTTGCTCGCGGAGACAAGCGATCTGCCGTCCGGACTGAATTCAATATGAATCACCGAATCCCTGTGGCCCTCGAGCGAGGCGAGGCGCGCCCGCGTAACCGCATCCCACAGCATCACCACGTTGTCGTCGCTCGCGGTCGCGATCAGCTTGCCGTCGGGGCTGAAGCTCGCGCGCAGCACGGAGTTGGTGTGCCCCTCGAGCGTGGCCATGCGCGCATGCGTGGCCACATCCCACAGAATCGCCGTTTGATCGCGGCTCGCCGATAGCAGCGATTTGCCGTCCGGACTGAATGCAACACGAAATACCCAGTTCTTGTGCCCGCTTAACGCCGCGCGCTGCGCGCGGCTGGCGACATCCCACAGTATCACCCTACCGTCGTTGGCGGCGGACGCGAGTGTCGCGCCATCGGGACTGAACGCCGCGTGCCGCACAAAATTGGTGTGGCCCGCCAGCGTGGCGATGAGCGCGTGTGTGCGCATGTCCCAAAGATTGATGAAGTTGTCGTTGCTGGTGGTGGCGAGGGTGGCGCCATCCGGGCTGAAAACCGCGTGCAGGACAATATTCTTGTGGCCCGTCAGCGTGGCGATGCGCGCGCGCGAGTTGACGTCCCACAGCATCACGGTGTTGTCGTTGCTTGCCGATGCGAGCGTTCTGCCATCGGGGCTGAACGCGGTCATGCGCACCTGATTCTTGTGGCCTTCGAGCGTGGCTAGCCGCGCGCGCGTGTTCGCATTCCACAAAATCACCGTGTTGTCGCCGCTCGCCGAGGCGATGATGCCGCCGTCGGGGCTGAACACGGAATGGTAGACGGGGTTTTTGTGTCCTTCGAGCGCGCTAAGGCGCGAGCGCGCATTCAGATCCCACAGAATGATCGTGCCGTCGAGGCTTGCCGAGGCGAGCGACTTGCCGTCCGCGATGAACGCGCTCTGCGTGACGTAATCGCGATGCCCCTCGAAGGTGGCGATACGCGCGCGCGTGGCGACGTTCCACAGTATCACGGTGTTGTCTTCGCTGGCGGTGGCGAGCGTGGCGCCATCGGGGCTGAAGACGGCGTGGCGCACGTCATCCCGGTGAGCCGAGAGCGTGGCGAGCCGGCTGCGCGCGGCCACGTCCCACAGCATCACCGAGTTATCGCGGCTGGTGGAGGCCAGGGTCTTGCCGTCCGGACTGAAGGCCACATGCAGTGTCGCGCTGCGATGTCCTTCCAGAGTGGCCAGATGCGTGCGCGCCTCCACGTCCCACAACATCACGGTTCTATCGTTGCCCGCCGAGGCGAGCCATTTTCCGTCCGGGCTGAACATGGCATGGCGTATCTCGTCCTTGTGTCCCTCGAGTATTGCCATTGGGCGAGAACGCGACGTGGCGCACGGAATTCTTGTGCCCTTCGAGTGTTGCGATGCGCGTGCGCGTGGCCGCATCCCACAGTATCACGGCGTTGCCAAACGCCCCCGACGCAATGGTCTTGCCGCCGGGGCTCACGGCGATATGATTGATACTGCCGCGCGCGCCGTGCAGATAGGCGGACAGATTCGGTATGCCCTGCAATTTGCTGTGCAGGCTGCCCTGAACCTCGAGCCCTTTCAACACGCGGCTTGCCTGATTGATCAGCAGCAGGGCGAGGTCGCTGTTCTGCTTGCCCATGCGCTCGACGGTATTGAGCACGCGCGCGAACCACGCCTCGGTCAGCATTTCGCCAGCCTGGGTGCGGCTTGCGGCGGCTTCGCGTTGCGACGAATCGGCCTGCGCTTGCGCGGCTTTCGCCGCCGCGCGCGCCGACTCGGCTTCCAGCAAGCGTGCCTGCGCATCCTTATTCGCCGCTTGAGCTTCCGATTGCATCTGGTTGGCGCGCCCGGCCTGCGCAGCGGCTTCCCTGCTCGCGGCCTGGGCATCGGCCTTCAGTTGCTCCGCGCGCTTTGCCTGCGCGGCGGCGGTGAGCTGCAATTTCTGCGTCGTGTCCTTCAACGCAAGCACGTTCTTGCGTTGTGCGCCGACTTCGCTTATCAGCGTGCCGACGTACCAGCCGGCGGCAAGCAGGCCGGCGAAGCCAAACGCCAGCGCCGCGGTCATGATGCGATTGCGCCGTTGTTTGCGCGCGGCCTCGCGTTCGCGCAGCGCGGCGGCGGCTTCGGCTTCGCGCGTGCGCCGCGTGTCGCGGCTGTCGCGCACCACGCCGGTGAGTATGTCGTGCGTGAGTTCGAGACGCCGCACGCCGAGGCGTTCTTCCTCGCGTACCAGGCGGCGCGCGACCAGTGTATTGAGCGCCTCGGCGGTGACACCCGACTGCGCCAGCGCATCCTCGCGCGCGTAGCTGTTGCGAAAGCCGCTGGCGGTGAGCAGGTTGTCCTCGACAAACACGCGCACGCGCGCGTCGAGGCCCTCAAAGCCGCGTTCGTAGAAATCCGACAGAATTTCGCGCTCCGCACCTTGCAGGAGATGCGCTCCGATTCTCGATTCGCCCAGCCGCTGGCGTTTGACATTCAGTTCGCTGCACACCACGCTGAGCAGCGCCGGATCGATTTCGAGGTTCGGCAATTCATCCACGGCGGGCGGCGGCTCGGCCACGCCGCGTCCGGCGAGGCCGATGATGCGCCGCGCCATCAATGCATCGACCAGGTGCGAGCCGCCTAAGCTGATGACTTCGTTCGCCTGCACGCCGGTCATCGGCTGCAAGCGAAAGCGGTTATGCATGAGCGAGGGAACGCGGCTCTTCAGTCCCTCCATCGCGGCCAGAAAGTCCTCGCGAAAACTCACGATCAGTTTCACGTTGCGCGCGCGAAAATCGTAGTGACGCCCCAGTGCCGCATCGTTATCAAGCCGTGCCTTGAATGCCGCGGGCACGCGGTTCTCGATCAGATCACCCAGTTCGGCGATGAATGCTTCACAGCGTTCGCGCGCGTCGCGGTCGCCTTGTCCGACGGTGAACAACTCCTCGAATTGGTCGAACACCAGCACCGGCGTTACCGGGCGGTTGCGCGCGCTCCAGAATTCGGCTTCGTTGCGGTGGAAAAACTCCCACAGTGTTTCACCGGCGGCGGGCGCGGGGGCCTCGACTTCATGGCGGGCGCACTCCGATGTCAGCGCCGCTAGCACCTGCGCGCGCAGCGATGCGCGCGGCTCGGCTGTTGCGGCAGGGTGCGAGTGATCGAGGCGGATATAGACCGGCAGCAGGTCTTCGTCGCGCAGGCTGGGAAACAGTCCCGCGTTGAGCAGCGAAGTCTTGCCCAGCCCCGAACGCCCGAACAGCACGGTAAGCGTTTCGCGCTGCACGCGCGCGTGCAGTTCAGCGGCTTCGGTGTCACGGCCATGGAAATATGCGCGGTCGCCCTCGGCGAAGGAATCCAGCCCCGGCCACGGGTTGTCGCGATCCAGGCGCGACACTACGGTTACACGTGTATCAGCCATGCTCAGGCTGCCCGCTGGCGGCGATGATATTCGCGCACCAGTTGTTTCAAGCGGTTGGCGAATTCGGGCGTCATGTTGCCTTCGGCCAGCGGCGTCCATTGCGCGCGGCGAAAGCGCTCCGGCACGCGTGCGCTGTAGGCCGGCGTGTCATCCACCGTGATCGGCAAAATGAAGGGCACGTCGTCGGCGAAATTAAGCGCTCGGTCGGCGGCGAGGTTCCATTCCTTGCGAAAGTAGCCCTCTTGCCGCGCCTCGGTCTCGCGCGAGATCAGCGGCAGAAACAGCGAGCAGCTTTCGATGTTCAACCGTATCTTCGGGTCCCATGCGTCGCCGGCCTGCAACTCGCCTTTGTCGAGCCACACATCGAGGCCTGCAGCCTCGATGCCTTGCACCACTTGCTGCGCCGCGCGCAGATTCTCCTTGGCGTAGCTGATGAAGATTGCGCCGGGTTTCATGTAGCTGCCATCGCTGGCGGCGGCTGGCGCAGGCACGGCCTCGGTTTGCGGATTGCGCTCGCGCCAGCGTTTGGCGAGTTCGGTGACGAATTCCGCGGGTGATGCGGTCACCAGATGCGTCTCGCGGCTGTAGGCGTTGACGAAGGTGACCAGATTGGGATCGCTCGCCACGTCGTGACCCACCAGCACTTCCATGTTGCGCTTCATCGACAGCGGCTGGCGCTTGGCGGTGCGCACGAAAAACCGCGTGAGCCAATCGCCGAATCCGGCACCGATAATGAGCAGATGATTCTTGCCCAGTTCGTCGAAGAGCCGCGTGGGCTGGCGCGCCTTGTCTTGCAACGCGTTGACGAATTCGAGCATGTCTTCGTCGCAGATCACGTAGTCGGGCGATGCAGAGGCACGGCCGAACAGATGAAACACCACGGGTGTCATCAGGCTCTTGCGCTCGCTGCGCAGGTCTTGCACATCGTTGTAAGAGTAGGCGATCTCCTCGGTGCGCGCCTCGCCCGCAAAGCGTTGCTGGTTGATCGCCGCCGCCAGCAATGAATCGAAAGTGAGGCTGATAAAGAGATCAAACTGCGTGATCGATGCAAGCTCAACCAGCGGCGCGGGGATATCCGCGGGCAGCGCCTTTAACACGCCGCGTATCTCGCGATACAGATCATCCTTGGCTACGGATTCGGCCGCGCGCGAGAACCGTGACACCACTTCGTTGAGGGAATAATCGGGCGCCAGACCATCGAGCGGAATGCCGAGGTTGTCCGCAACGTTGTCGGCGATCTTGCGATACAGCGGTTCAGGCGATGTGCCCGCGCCGGCGGTCAGCAACTCCGCGCCGATCACCGGGATGACACGCCGCTCTTCGATATAGTCGAGAAGCTTGCCCCACAAACGTTCAGAACCTACGGCCATGAAGGCTAGTTTCCTTACGCGCTGGATACGAACGCCAAACGCATCTGCAACGACATAAAAATAATTTTTAAAAACAATTACTTACGATAAATCGCAGACTCACCGTTTAATCTGCTTCGCGCCCGGCGCCGAGATCACCGACAACCCATACAGCGTCTCGGCCGCGATGTAGGCATCCGGTTTGCCGATAGTCGCGCGCACGATGCCTTCGCCTTCATTCATCTTTACCACCAAATGGCCTAGCACGCGCCGCACGCGCACCTGATCGACGACGGGCTTGCCTTGTTTTTGCAGCCGCGCGAGCCACCGCACGGTGCATTCTATAGCCCACGGATACCATAGATATTCGGTGGTGGGTGTCACGCTCATTGCACGGCCTTGGTGATTGTGGAAGGTGCGGATAAAACGGTTGTTGGTGGTCGGATGATCGATGCGGCGATTGCCGAGGCTGCGCACGTGTTCGCCGATCGCCGCTTCGATGTGCGGCGGTATTTTGAGGCCGATCTCGTCTTCCAGTTGCAGCAGCGTGCCGTAGATCTGCAAGGTGAGTCCGTCCGAGACCGCGCCGCGGTCGTCGGGCGCGGGGCGCCATCCCGGCGGCGTGTTTTTCGCGTCGAATTGCCTGATCAACCAACGCGCGGTGGCCGCCAGCAGCTCATCGCGTTTTTCGGCGCTGCCGTCCCACGGCAGTTTGGCGCTGCGCGCCTCAAGCAAACCGTAGAGTGCGAGCAGCGCGCTGTAGGTGAAGTATTCGCCCTGCTCGGTCTGATGCGGCACCATGTACCATGCGCCCGGCTCGGCGGGCTGCGCGTCGCCATACTGCCGGAACGTTGCGAGTATCGCCTGAGCGGCCTCAAAGCGCTTTAACACGCGTGGGCGTTCACTATCACCCAGCACTTCGCCGCGCGCGGCGAGCAGCGCGAGCGCTGCCGCGGTCCACATCGCCGGTTCCGCGCGCGTATGTTCGGCGCGGTATTCGCGCCAGCCATAACGCGGGATAACCCGGCCTTCCCTGAATGTTTCATTGAGGATGGGGGAAATATATTGCCGCAGTTGTTGCGGCGTGAGTTCGGGCACATGCAGTAGCACATAGACAAGCTGTGATGCGCCCCATACTGAAAACTCATCATCGTTACTGGTATCGCCGGGCTTGCGCGCACTTTTGACGATCGTGGCGATGGTTTTTCTTGCATCGTTCTCAAGTCTCTTGGCCAGATCGAGCCGCAACTTCGCCGCCGTCTGCTGGATTTCCGCATCCGTATGTATTTTGCGGAACACCGAAATTTGTTGCGAGTCGACGAGTTCCTGTATCGCGAGATATCCCGGCACATGCGCGCCGGCATCCGCGGCCATGGTGTAGGCGAGCGCCGATGCACCCGCCACCGCCACCGCGCCCACGGCCAGTTGTATGCGCTGCATGCGCTGGCGCCGCTGCTCGCGCTGGCGCAGGTCGTCGTAACCCACGCCGAGCACGCCCGCCAGCAACTTCAGTTTCGCCGCGTCGCGGCCGTCCTTGCCCTTGCGCGCGTCGGCGGCGATGGGTTCGCTGCGTTCGCTGGACAACTCGCCGTTGGCACCGACCTGAAACCGCATCGCAGGTGGAAAACATTCAAGCAGGCCGCGCTCGGGCATATCGGTTGCGTTTGGTTCGCCGTCGACGATCAGGCTCAGCACGCGGTTCTCGCGCCCAAGCGCCTTGAACGTCTTGATCTCCTCGTTGACCCATTTGGACACCGCGCTGTGTGGCGAGCAGATGGCGATGAGGTAGCGCGACTGGCGAATGGCGGCGTGCAGTTTTTCCCCGAGATCGGCGGCGCCCGCCAGTTCGTCGCGGTCGCGAAACACCGGGAACACGCGCTTGGGCAGCGCGCCGAACGGCGTTTCGCGCCCGACCAGCCGCTTGGGCACGCGATAGGTTTCCAGCGCCTTGTGCAGCCACGTGGCCCACGCCTCGTCGGCATGGCTGTAGCTGATGAAAGCCCAGTATTTGTAGTCTTCACTCATTCGACGGCTCCTTCCGTATCCTCGCTTGCCTCGATCCGGAGTTGTATGTCCTTCGCGCAGATGATGCCATCGCTCATCGAGGTCACCACGCACGGGTGGTTCTTCTGCGTGACTTCGCCGATGGCGTAGATGCCGTGCGCCGAGGTGCGCCTGCGATGGTCAGTCTCAATGAATCCGCGCGCATCTGTTTCAAGGGCTACGTGTCCGGCGATCGGGTTGACCGGCGCCCAGCCATAAAACACGAGGAAGGCGTCGAAGGGTTCGCCATCGACGCTCATCGTTTGCTGATGCGCCTGATACGCGCGCACGCTGATTGCATCCGCCGGCACACGTTTGACGAATTCGCGCCGCGCGCGCAAGCGTCTTGCAAACACATGCACGGCTGCCGCGCCGCGGTCTTTTACAAACAAATAGTTCTCCAGTGCATTGTCGCCGCCGCCAAGAATCGCCACGCGCTTTGCGCGATAGTCAAAATCGACGATCTTTCTGCCGGGGCCGATCAACACCGAGCCGGTCTCGATAAAATTATCGGCAACCGGTTTGACGCCCGTTGCCAGCACCAGGTATTTCGAGCGTATCGTCACTGGCCCTTGCGCGCTGCCGGCGAGTGTTTCCCACGCGCCCGCGGCGGACCGGCTAACCGAGATCACGGACGATTGAAAATAAACCGGAATGCCATGCATGCCGATGTGATCGTGAATTTTCGCGCCGATCTGCTCGCCGGTGGCGCCTGCGTGCCCGACTATCCATTCATTCGGAAACGGGTTTTTATTTTGCAATCCGCCCAGCCGCGATGTTTTTTCGAGTATGGCGGGGGAGTGCCCAAGCATTTTTAGCCACAGCGCGCACGACGTGCCAGCGGGGCCGCCGCCTATGATCAAAGCTGTCAATGGATGGTTGTTCATCGGCTGCGTCATCGCGTGTTAACCGTGTTATTTTTGACCGATGCACTATTCTAATAGATCGTCAGACGAGGCGATGGCGGTAATTGCGCAATTGAGTAACCTGGATTTTTCCGTGAACGATCAGACGTAACTCGTGTGAAAACGTCAGGATCAGCGCGCGCTGATGTGTGATTGGCACGTGCGTCGCGCATATGATATAAAGTGTTTAAAAACAAATACTTACATAATATCTCCGCTGTGGGGCGCACGCCGCGGTTGAAACCCGGACGTGGCTATAGTCAAATGAGGTCAAATTGCCGCGGTTACCGCGGCTGAAATAAAAAAGGGGCTGATTACGATGATCAATATTCATCCGGGGACTACACGAGGTTTTCAATGGCGCGCTTCACGCGTGCTATTAACGTTCGCGATAGTGTGTTTAGTATTGACCAATCACGCTGCGGCGCAGGGCTTGTTCGGCGGCTCGCTGGCGAACATGCTAGAGCGTGCGGCGCCTTCGGTGGTGAATATCTCGGTGGTCACGCAACTGGCCAAGCCGCGCTCGCCGCTGGCCAACGACCCCGTGCTGGGGCCGCTGATACCGGGGCAGTATCGCTTCGATACCGGCGGCGGCGTGGGTTCGGGCGTGATCATCGACGCCGATCGCGGCATCGTCGTCACCAATCACCATGTCATTGAGCGCGCGCGCGTGATCAAGGTGATCTTGCGCGACCGGCGCGAGTACGAAGCGAAGCTCGTCGGCTCCGACCCGGCGGTGGATATCGCCGTGCTGCGCATCGCGCCTGAAAACCTCACCGCGATGACGGTGGCCAATTCCGACCGCGTGCGCATCGGCGACACGGTCGTCGCCATCGGCAATCCGTTCGGCCTCGGGCAAACCGTGACGGCGGGCATCGTCAGCGCACTGGGGCGCAGCGTGAACATGGAAGGCTATGAGGAATATATTCAGACCGATGCCTCGATCAATCCGGGCAACTCCGGCGGCGCGCTCACCAACGCGCAAGGCGAGCTGGTGGGCATCAACACCGCCGGGCTGACCCCGCCGGGGCGCGGCAACGTGAATATCGGCTTCGCGGTGCCGTCGAACATGATGCAGGCGGTGATCGAGCAGTTACTGAAGTACGGCGAGGTGCGGCGCGGCAAGGCCGGCATCGTGAGCGAGGATGTCACCCCAGGTCTTGCCAAGAGCAAGGGGCTGGGCGTGAACGAAGGCGCGCTGGTCACGCGCATCGACGCGGATTCGCCGGCGCAAAAAGCCGGCATGCGGCTGGGCGACGTGATCACCGCCGTCAACGGCAAACCCGTGGCCAATCAGGCCGCGCTGCGCAACCGGCTGGCGCTGATAGCGGTGGGCGATAGTGCCGAGCTTGAATACCTGCGCGGCGGCGCGCGCGCCAGCATGCGCGTCGAGATCGCACCGATACCGCCGAGTGTCGCGAAAAGCGGCGATGTCGGCATCACGCAACTGCCCGGCGCGCGCCTGGGGGATCACCCGGAGGGCGGTGTAGCGATCTCGACGGTGGAGGCCGCGAGCCTGAGCCATCAGATGGGCTTGCGCGGCGGCGATGTTATCGATTCGATCAACCGCCAGCCGGTGCCCAATCTGGCGAGCTTCCGGCGCGTGATGGAAAAAGCCGAGTTCGCCGTGTTGGGCATCATCCGCGGCGACAGCAAGGTGCAACTGCGTTACCGGGCCTCGTATTAGCACTGGCAGCCTGACAACGTTCGTCGCCGTCCGTCTTATAGCAAATCAACCAAGATTAACGTGAGGAATTATGATGATTTCCGGTAAACCATTTCGCGGCCTGACTGCTGGCCTGTTTTTGTTAGCGGTTGCGGCGGGCGCGGGCCTTGTAATGGCGCAGGATAAAAGCGCTGCCACGCCCGCGCGCCATCCGGTGGCGGAGCTATTGATGGCGGAGCGGCTCGCGCGTTATGGCGAGCAGACGCAAGACCCGCTGGCGCTGATCACCGCGGCGCGCATCAAGCAGCAAACCGGCGAGCGCGCGGCCAAGCGCGAGTTTCAGGCAAGCGGCGGGCAGGGTGATGCCGCCGCGAAAGCACGGCCCGACACCAGCGTGCAGGCGCTTCTGAGCCGCGCCAAGACCATGGCCAAGGGCCGCGCGGACATCATTGCACTGGCCAATGAGGTTGAGACGTCGCGCACCAGGGGGCGGCTGGAAGGCCCGCACGTGGCGACCACGGTGATACGCGGCGGCGCGGTCAACACGGCGTCCATGCAATTCGAGGGCGGCGCGCTGGCGGTGGTGGGCATCTCGGGTGACGGCGCCACCGATCTTGATTTATACGTGATCGATGAAGCCGGCAAGCGCATCTGCGCCGCCGAGGGCAACGGCGACGACGAGATCTGCCGCTTCACGCCGCGCACCACCGGCACATACAAGGTCGAAATCAAGAATCTCGGCAAGGTCGCCAACCAGTACCTGTTCGTTTCCAACTGAGCGGTGCGCATCGCACCATCGCGCAACGAGCACGTAACAAGATGAACGATTGGCGCAAGCGCTCGGCGCTGGTGTTGGTGCTGTGCGTGATCGCCGCACACGTGCTCGCCGCATGGGGCCTCGTCAACGGCATGCCGGCGGCGCCCTACGGCGACGAATCGCGTTACTACTCGGTGCTTGCCCAGGAAACGTTGCGCGTGGCGTGGCAGCCGTGGCAGGCCCTGCCGGCCGATGCGCACGCGCCCGCGGGCTGGGCGCGCGCGGTGCTGGGGTTGCTTGCGCTGTGGCTTGCGGGCGAAGCGCTGTTGCACTTCGCGCGCAATCCGCTGCGTGTGTTCAACACGGTGCGGCGCGGCGGACATCATGTCTTCGGCGGCATGTCGCCGCTGGCCGTGCGCATGGCGGCCGACTGGTCGGCCGCGGGCAAACCCGTGCTGGCGGTAGCGCCCGGCGATGCTGATTGTGATGCCGCGATAAGCGCCGGTGCGGCTGCGGTGAAGCTGGCGTGGGGTAGTGAAGCCGCCTACGGCAAATCAGGCCTCGCGCGCGCGGCGTCGCTGACACTCGCGTCAGGCGGCGATCTTGAAAACATCGACGCCGCCGCCGCCGCCGCTACCTATGTGTCGAACAAGCGCGACGCGGATACGCCGCCGCTGCACATGCTGCTGCAAGTGAATGATCCGTTCCTGCGCGCGCAGATCGACGAGCGCATCGACCGCTTCGGGCGGCTGGAAGCCGTGCAGTTGCGGCTGGTGTCCGCCAGCCAGGTTACGGCGCGGCGCTTGCTGCGCGAACATCCGCTGGATCGATACACGCGCGCCGCCGCACCCGAACCGCACGCGTGGATCATCGGCATGGGGCGCATGGGTGAAGAGGCGGCGCTGTGCGTGTTGCGCACCGCGCATTACCGTCATGGGCGCAAACCGCGTCTCACCATCGTGGATCGCGACGCTGAGCGTTGCCGCGGCTCGCTGCTGGCGCGCTGGCCCGGCATCGAGCGCGTGGGCGATGTGCGCTTCATCGGCGCCGAGGCCGAGGCGCCGGCGCTACTTTGCGAGAAACTCATGCAGGACGATCCCGGCGCCAGCGCGCCGAGCGCGATCTACTGTTGCCTGGGTAGCGTGGAGACCAACGCGGCGCTGGCCATCGCCTTGAGCGCCGCGTTGAATGGCAAGGGCATGATCGTGCCGCCGCTTTATGTGCGCGGACGGCCCGCCACGGCGCTGATTAGCAGTGGCGGTGAGTGGGTTTATGGCTACGGCGATATCGACTGGGTGGCGCAGAGCGTGCTCAAGGTGGAAAGCACGCTCGACCAGTTGGCGCGCCACAATCATGAGCGTTATCTCGCCGAGGCGCTGGCGCGCGGCGAGACGCTGGGCGCGCGGCGCGCATTACGGCCCTGGATACTGCTGCCCGAAGACCTGAAGGACGACAACCGCAACGTGGCGGATCATCATTTCGTCAAGATGCGCGAAAGCCAATGCCGCATCGCGCCCGTGCAAGCGGAACAACCCGCGTTTGAATTCACGCACGATGAGATCGAGGCGTTCGCCGACGTCGAACACGTGCGTTGGCTCGCCGCGCGCGAGCTGAACGGCTGGCGCCATGGCGAGAAGCGCGACGACGCGAACAAGGTGCACCCGGACATGGTGGCATACGCGCAGCTACCCGAGGATCGCAAGGAACTCGACCGCGAAGTGGTGCGCGGGCTGCCCGGCGTGATGCGCGAAATCGGCCTTGCGATCACACGCGACCTTGCGGTGGCGGTCACCGCGCCGCGCGCGCAATGGGCGTTCGTGCCGGCGTTTGAGGCCGCCATTGTTGCCGAGCTGTCGGCGTTGAAAACCAAGGCCGCCGGGACGCTGGTGCTGTGGTTGTCACCAGACAGCGCGTTGTCGTGCCGCGCGGCCGAACTCGCGCTTGAAAACGGCTTGGCGCAAATCGCGCTGGTGCTGGGTGAAACGCCGCACACGCTGCTGGCACGGCTGCCGGATGACGCGGTGCGTGGGCGGGTCAAACGATTGCTGCAAGCGGCCGAGCGCGTGGTTGCCGCTGAAGACGGCGCGGGTGTTACCGCCGTGCTTCGCACTCGCGCGCAAGTTGAAATCGCGCTGTCGATTGATGGTGAGCACGCGGATCAATCGAGCGCCGCGTTGCGTATTGATGCCAATGGGCGCGTGCTGCATCGCGAAGCGAAGGAATAGCAAAATGAGTTTACGCAGTCTTGTTCTGTTCACGATGATGCTGCTCGCGGCAAGCATCGCGCACGCCGCCGAGCGCGGTCTTGAACCCGTGGTGGCGAAGACCGACGCCAACCGCAAGGTGGCGCTGGTCGTCGGCAACGCGCGTTACAAAGTGCAGCCGCTGGTGAATGCCGCCAACGATGCGAAGTCGATGGACAGTGCGTTAAAGGCGCTCGGCTTTGAAGTGATTACGCTAACCGACGCCGGGCGCACGGGCATGGTGCGCGCGCTGGAAGATTTCAAAAAGCGTCTTGGCGGCAGCGGCGTGGGTTTGTTTTATTTCGCCGGGCATGGCATCCAGATGGAGGGCCGCAATTACCTGATCCCGGTGGATACCGACATGGGCAGCGAGGATCAGGTCAAATACAACACCATACGGCTGGATGACGTGATGGACACGCTTGCCGCGGGCGCGCCCACGGTGAAGATCGTGATACTCGATGCCTGCCGCAACAACCCGTTCGAGCGCACGCGCGGCGGCGGCGGCGGGCTGGCGGCGGTGAGCGACGCGCCGCAGGGCACGCTGATCGCGTTCTCCACCGCGCCGGGCAAGGTGGCGCAGGACGGCAAGCCCGGCGAGAACGGTATTTACACCAGCCATTTGCTGAAAGCCTTGCAGCAGCCGGGGCTGAACATCGAGGACGTATTCAAGGCGACGCGCGCATCGGTCGCGCGCGAGACCGCCGGGAGGCAGTTGCCGTGGGAGAGCACCTCGCTGGTGGGCGAGCTGGTGTTGCGGCCGGGCACGCCCGTGCCCGCGAAAGATGGCGTGCAAGTCGCAACCGCGCAGGCATCGGCGGGCATGGTGACGCGTGGATTCGAGCGCGCTACGCGGCCGGAAAATCTTACGCCGGGCGCGACATTCCGCGACTGCGAACGCTGCCCTGAAATGGTGGTGATCCCGCCGGGAGAGTTTCGCATGGGCGCGCGCGCGGACGAGGCCGACCGGCAAGCGAACGAAGCGCCGCAACGCGCGGTCAGGGTCGCGCGCGCGTTCGCGGCGGGAAAATTTGAAGTGACGTTCGACGAATGGGAGGCGTGCCTGCTCGACGGCGGCTGCGGCTATTGGCCCGGTGACCGCGGCTGGGGGCGCGGCAAGCGGCCCGTGATCGACGTGAGCTGGGAAGATGCCAATCGCTACGTCGTCTGGCTCTCGCGGCGCAGCGGGCGCACCTACCGTTTGTTGACCGAGGCGGAGTGGGAATACGTTGCGCGCGCGGGCACGTCAACCACGCGTCCGTGGGGCGACGCGCTCGGCGCGGGCAACGCGGCGTGCGCCAATTGCGGCAACGAAGACGCCAACAAACGCACGGCGGCGGCGGGCACGTTCAAACCCAACGCATGGGGCGTGGCCGACATGCTGGGCAACGTGTGGGAATGGGTCGCCGATTGCCGCAACGCGAGCTACGAAGGCGCGCCCGCCGACGCGAGCGCGTGGCTCACGGGCAACTGCGCGCAACGCGCGATCCGCGGCGGCTCATGGCTGACGGCGGCAAAAGGCGTACGCTCGGCGGCACGCGGGTTTTATCCCGCGCAGCGGCGGGATATCAATATTGGATTTCGGGTGGCGAGCGATATCTAGCAATAACAAGGGGGTCAGGCTTGGCTATTGGCATTAAGGTCGTTGTGCGCATTCCGGTGAATACCCGCGCCGTCTGATCAAAGGTGCGGCATATTTTCCGAGAACGCAGGTAAAAGGCTGATCGCTATAGAGACGGCAATGCTCGATATTTATCGTGCTTTCGGTCTTATCGGGAATTATTTTGAGATACGGTTTTTTGCTATCCATTGCGGCGCTGAAATTCTCGCGCGGCGTCAGCCAAACTTGATAGCCTTTGGAGTAAAGTCCGGCCGACAACTTGTTCAATTCATCCGCGGGTGCGGCATTTCCGTCCAGATACAGCATATGCGTAATCATGTGGCGCACGCCAAAGAAGACCCTTTGGCCGATGATAAGGCGCTTGTTGGTTAATATCGCATGCGTGCGTTTGAGGCGTGAAAACGACATTAAGGCGGCTTGGCCCATCACGGTTACCGGATGAAAATTGGCCGCCTTGTCTTCAAACTGAATTTTCTCATCGGCGCCAGCCCGCCATTCATGAGTTCTACGGGGTCAGGCTTGGTTAATTGCATTAAGGTGCTGGTTAAGCATATTGGCGAAGGCGGAATCATGGCGCGAACGCGCATCGAGACGGGAGGCGGCATGACTGAGCGTGGAGATGTCACGATTGAAGGTGTCCGCGAGTTTTGTTAGCGTGGCCGCCTGCGTTTTAACCGCCAGCCAACAGATCAAAGCGCGCGCCTCCGCGGGTTTGCGCGCGCGGCCCGGGGCGAACAATTCCTTTTCGGTAAGCTGGTGGCGGGCGCTCGCGTAAGTCAGCAAGTCTTCAAGCGCTGGCGGCCTGGTGCGTTTCACTTTGGATTTGAGTACCGTCTTGACGAAATCTTCTTCGCCGACTATGCGTGCATCGGCTTGCCCGCCGTAGAACACCTCGCTATGCCCCTCGGCGATAGCATCGTTCACGAAGCGCGCATAACGCGGGCGCGCGGCGCCGCTACGGGAACCGAACTGGCCGAGCACCCAATCCGTTGTCAGCCAAGGCAACTTCTCTTGTCCGAGATAGGCCCGGTGGCTGCTGTAGGTATAAGCAAGCGGCGTTTTAACCATGCCGGCGCGCACCGGATTCAGGTGAATGTAGCGCACCAACGCCAGCGCGTAGCGATCCTGATCGACCAGAAACGCCTTGAACCGTCCGCCGAAAAGATGTCCGGCGCGTTCGAGCCTTGCATTGAGGTAGCGCGTATAACGGAATGCCAGATTCTGCAGTCCCACGGATAACGGCAGCTCTCCCGCTTGCAAAGCCAAATGCAGATGATTGGTCATCAGGCAGAACGCATGCACGCGGTAGCCGAAGCGCTCGACGCCCTCGGCTAAAAGATCGTAGAAATAACGCCTATCCGCAGGGGAAAAGAAAACATCCTGGCGCGCGTTGCCGCGCAAGATGACGTGATAGAGACCGCCGGAGACGTGAAGGCGAGGTTTGCGGGCCATGCGGCTAGTGTAGCGAGGTGGTGGGCAATATGCAATTAAGCAAGCCTGACCCCATTTTTGATTTCAATGTGGAGTGGTGGTTTTTCGTGACCTTGGTCACGAACTGGTGGTGAAAATCCGCTTGTCCCCGATGGGCGGCATGGCGCAACATTGTTTCGTCCATACAATGACTTATATGTATACTGGCATGGATATGACGGACGACGTCGCAATTGACAAGCGTTTGCTCTCGACCATGGAGCTGCCGGCGGGCATGGAGCCGCCGGACTTTCTGGTGCGTTCGCGCAGCGAGGTGCAGCGCGTGTTGGCCGGCATGCTTGCGCAACGCACGCCGGTGTCGGTGCATTTCGCTGGCGCGGATGGCGTGGTGGCGAGCGCGCTATTGCAGATCGAGGAACACAGCGGCGCGCTGATGTTCGAGTGCCCGCCGCGGTGGCGCGCCAGCATCGAGGCCGCGGACGGTAAAAGCGCGATGCTGGTATGCGCGCACGAACACGCAAAAATTCAGTTTCAGGGCGGGTGCGGCGCGATGGCGCAGTTCGATGGCCGTGCGGTGGCGCGTATCGCCGCGCCTGAATTCATCTGGCGCTTTCAACGGCGGCGTGACCGGCGCTGCGTAGCCCCCTCGCTCAAAATCACGCTCAATCTCGGTTTTATTGAATCGGAGGCGGAGGTCGCCGATCTCAGTGTCAGCGGTATCGGCGTGGTCAACTGCGACTCGGACGTGAATCTCGATCAGGGCGAGATCATGAAGGATTGCTCAATCGCGTTGCCCGGCGTGGGCAAGATCAGATCTGACCTTGAGGTGGTGCATCAGACGGTGGTGCGCCTGATCGACGGCGCCAGCGTCAACCGCGTTGGCTGCCGCTTTAGCGGGCTTAGCGACGATTCACACCAGCTTATCGCGCACTACATCGAGTCGCTCGCCGAGGTTTAAGTTCACGCCGCTTCGCGTTTGATCGCGGCGATGCCTTTTTCCAGATCGTCCTCGTTGTTGAAGAACGACATCGACACGCGTATCGCGCCATCCTTGACATTGACGATCACGCGGTGCTTTTCGCGCAGGCGGAGCATCAAGGCATCGGCGTCATGCACCTGCACGTTGATGATCTGCGCGCGTTCTTCCCATGCCTCGGGTGTTTGTGTTTTCAGCCCGGCCGCCTTGATGAGTTTTAATGCGTGCGTGGTGAGTTCGCGCACGCGGTTTTCGATGTTGACGAGGCCTATCGATTGCACGAAACGCGCGCCTTCGCGCAGCACGCGCACACCGAGAAAATTCGGATTGCCGCCCTCGAAGCGATGCGCGGTGCGCGTGTAATCGAACTGGGCCACCACGTGTGCGTGCGCCGGGGACGTGCCGGGCGCCGCCGGCGATTTGATAAACGGCGTTTTCAGTTGTTCGACGAGTTCTTCGCGGCACCACACCATGCCCGAGCCGGTGAGACCGAACATGCCCTTGTGTCCGCCCAGCGAAATCATGTCGGCGTTCAGTGAATTCAAAGGCGCGGACAAAATGCCGATTGCCTGCACGCCATCGACCACGAGTTTCGCGCCGCGCTCATGGCACAGCGCGCCTAGTCTCGGCAAGTCAACCCGATAGCCGTTGCCGTAGGTCACATACGCGGTGGATACCACGCGCGTGCGCGCATCCATCTGCCCGGTGAAGGCTTCGAGCGGCAGACGCCCGTTGCGATTTTTGGCGTAGCGGATTTCGACGCCACGCGCTTCCCAGTGTTTCCACACCCACACGTTGGCGACGTGCTCCATGTCGGTGAGCACGATGTTGTCGCCGGGCTTCAGATCAAAGCCGTGCGCGGCGATGTTCAGCCCCTCAGTGGTGTTCTTGGTGAACGCGATCTCGCCCGCCTTGGCGCCCAGAAGCGCGGCGATCTCGCCCCGTGTCTGCGCGACGTTGAGTGCCGACCAAGCATCGTCGCCGGCGTTTTCCGCAACGTCGCGCCAATACGATTGCATCGCGGCTTCCTGGCAGCGCGGCGGCACGGTCTTGCGCGCCACATCGAGATAGGTCCAGTTCGCAAGCGTAGGGAACTCGCCGCGTAGCGCGGCCCAATCGGGCAGAGTCTCAGGTGCATTCATAAAATGTTTTTAAAAACAGATACTTACGTAAAAAGTGCAAATGCGAACGGAAGGCTCTCGTGCCTTCCTTCGCGCCATGACTTCAACCCGGCTACAACACGCCCGAAACGCCGCCATCCAGATTGATGCTGGTGCCCGTCACGTAACTCGCCGCGCTGGAGGCGAGGAACACGACGACGTTGGCGGCTTCCTCGGCGTCGCCGAAGCGGCCCATGGGGATGTCCTTCGAGTTGTCGTTGAAGTACTTCTCCGGGCTGATTTTTTCGCGCACCATGCGCCGGTCGTGCTGGCCGGACTTGATCTTGCCGATGCACACCGCGTTCACCAGAATGTTGTCGGGCGCGAATTCCTTCGACAGCGATTTGGTGATCACCAGCCCCGCCGCGCGCGAGAGCGAAGTAGGCATCGAGGTCGCTCCCGGCTGCTTGGCGCTGGAGATGCTGATATTGATGATGCGCCCGCCGCCGCGCTTTTTCATCTCGGGGATGGCGCGCCGGGCGCAGCGGATGGCGCCAAACACCTTGAGTTCGATGTCGCTGTGCCACATCTCATCGCTGATTTCGAGAAATTTACCGCGCTGCGACAGGCCCGCGTTGTTGAACAGGATGTCGATGCCGCCAAACTGCTTGATCGCGGCATCAAAAAAACGGTCGATGTCGGCGGGTTTGCTCATATCAGCCGAAACCGCAAGCACTTCGCCGCCCAGCGCGCGGATTTCAGCCGCGGTTTTGTCCAGATTCGCCTGACCGCGCGCGCAAAGCGCCACTTTCGCGCCTTCGCGCGCGAGTTGCAGCGCGGTCGCCTTGCCGATGCCGTCGGTGCCGCCGGTGACGACGGCTATCTTACCTTTGAGTCCCAGATCCAAGATGTTTCTCCCATGAAAATTGAGGTTGTGCGGACGCCCCAGCCCCCGGCCAACTTGTGGGGTGCGTGTCAAAACAGGGGTGCGTGCTGCATTCTAGCGTGATTCTTGGTGTTGCCGCATCGCGCTTGGTACTGGCGCTTACCATGGGCGTGAAATAGTCGTAGGATAGCGTCAGGAATGCGTCCGTTGGCTGGCACATCCCTATTTTCGAGGATACGAACATGAAACCAACCCTGGCAGAACTGGTGAAGTTCCCGCTGCATGCCTTCTTGCGCCGCTGCGTAGCGCCGGGACTGCTGGCGATGGTTACGTGCCTGCCTTGGGCGCGGGCAGCCGAAGACGCGCCCGCCACGCCGCCCGCGCGCGCGCAGATTTCCGTCGAGTCGCTGTCGGTGGTCAAGGTGCGCGCGCAAGCCGTGGCCAACGCGCGCAGTGGCGCGACGCTGGGCCGCCAGCGCGAAGGCACCGGCGTGGTAATCGATTCGACAGGGCTTGTGTTGACCATCGGCTATCTCATCACCGAAGCGGAGAAAGTCGAGTTACTGACTTCCGATGGCAAGGTGTTCCCGGCGACGGTATTGGGTTTTGACAACGCGACGGGACTGGGCTTGCTCAAGGGCTTGGTCAGTCTGCCGGTGAAGCCCGTGGACATGGGCGAATCCGCCGCGGCCAAGGAACGCGAGATGGTGATGATCGTTGGTTTCGATGGTGTGGCGCCCGCGTACATAGTGTCCAAGCGCCCGTTCGTCGGTTATTGGGAATATCTGCTCGATGAGGCGATCTACACCGCGCCGGCAACGGTTAACTGGCAGGGTGCCGCGCTGCTAAATCGCGAAGGCAAATTGCTGGGCATTGGTTCGCTCGCGGTGGGCGACGCGATGGGCGGGCGCGGCGGCGTGCCGGGCAATATGTTCGTGCCTATCGACATCATCAAGCCGGTGCTGGGCGACATGATCGCCAATGGACGGGCCACGGGCAAGCCGCGTCCGTGGCTGGGCATCAGTTCGCAGGAGGCGGGCGGCAATCTCATCGTCACGCGCGTATCGCCCGAAGGCCCGGCCGACGACGCCGGCATCAAGGCGGGCGACATCATCGTCGGCATCGGCGGCCAGGCGTTAAAAGGGCAGGCCGATTTTTACATGCGCCTGTGGAAAACCGGCGACGCCGGCGTGGACGTGGCGCTCGACGTGCTCAAGGGCAACAAGGTCGAGACGCTCAAGGTAAAATCGGGCGACCGCAATAATTATTTCAGGGTGAAGGCAACGTACTGACACCCCGCGCCGCGCACGTACGAAGCGATTCGAATAAAAATCAGCGGCGCGACCATTTACACGAGGAGATTTGTGATGTTATCCGTTATTCACCGTATTCGCTTGTGGGGCGCCGCTCTTGCCGTGATGTTTTGCGCGGCTGCTGCGCCAGTGTCGGCGCAGACCTCGGAGCCTGTATTCACCATCGGCGTGCTGCCGAACGTCAGTGCGCGCGTGATACTGAACAACTATCAACCGAGATTATTCATTAGGAGCTATTGATCTCTAACCCCGGAATGCGTGGCGGATCAAGCGCCGTGCTCCAAAGGCCGGTGAACCACCTGCGGCGCTGGCGTGGCAATGCCACCACGTAGTGATCTTCACGCGTACCTTCGCCACACC
>CAMDLH010000101.1 GCA_945901405.1 Bordetella parapertussis
TGCCGTAAACGTTGTCGCGCAGCAGACGCCCGTGCTCGTCGGCGGCACTGCTGTTGTTGACTTCCTTGCTGCTTTCGGCAGGAGGTTGCGTGTCATGCCCCGCGCGAAACGTAGACACCTCGACCAGCTCGCGCCCGCACATCACATGCACGATGCGAAAGCGCCGGCCGATGATGCGCGAGCGGCGAAAACACGCGCGCACTTCCTCCGGCGTGGCGCTGGTGGCAATGTCAAAGTCCTTCGGCGCGCGCCCCAGCAAGAGATCGCGCACCGCGCCGCCCACCACGAACGCCTCGAAGCCCTTCTTCTGCAAGGTCTGCGTCACGGAAAGCGCGCACTCGCTCAAGCGCTCGCGCGCGATGCGATGCTCCTTGAACGCGACAATTTTCGGCTTGCGCCCGCGGAAGATTTTTCCGGAAAAAACGTCACCGAGGAATTTTGTGATCATTCAGTAAATCAAGAGATGTGAACTCGATTATAGCGCGGGCACGAACCCAGCCGTGTGATTGCCGTCATCGATGGCTTGCAGCGCGCAGCCGAAGAGTTTTTCGAGGTTGTCGCGTGTGAGTACGTCGCGCACCAAGCCCGCCGACGTGTTGCCGCCGCCAAACATCAGCAAAACATGCGTGCACACGCGCGCCGGCCAGATCAGATCGTGCAGCACCATTGCCACCGCGCGCTGCTCGTCCTTGGCGGTGCGCGTCACCAGCGCCATCAATTCAACCTGATGCGCGAGGTCGAGATGCTGCAACGGCTCGTCGAGCAACCAGTAGCGCGGCGATTGCGCGATGAGTTGCGCCATGCGCACGCGCTGGCGCTCGCCGCCCGAGAGCGTGGCGTACTGGCGCTGCGCGAACGCCGCGATGCCCGCGCGCTCCATCGCGGACAACGCGCTCGCCTCATCGTCGCGGCCCCAGCCCGCCAGGCCTTGCGCGTGCGGAAACCGTCCCAGCAGCACGTAATCTAGCGCGCTGCCGTGAAACTCGGCTTCTTCGTGCTGCATCAACACGCCCACACCAAGCGCGCGCGATTTTGCCTGCAGCGTGGCGAGCGCCACGCCGCCGAGCGTAACCGTACCGCTGGCCGCGTGCGTGAGCCCTGCCAGTGCATGCAGCAGCGTCGATTTGCCGCTGCCGTTAGCACCCAATACGCCCCACACCTGCCCCGGCTCGATGTTCAGCGACAGATCGCGGCACAGCGTGCGCCCCGGCACGGCGAGCGTGAGCTTGGCGCAGGCGAGCGTCATGATTTTCGCCCCAGCAGCCACAGCATCACCGGCACGCCGATCAACGCGGTGAAAATGCCCACCGGCAATTGTTGCGGCGCGGCCAGCGTGCGCGCGCAGGTATCGGCGAGCGTGAGAAAGCTGCCGCCGAACAACACGGACAGAGGAATCAATAACCGATGCCGCGTAAAACCCAGCAAACGCACCGCATGCGGCATCATCAAACCGACAAAACCGATCGCGCCACCCAGCATCACCGCCGCCACCGTCGCCAACGCCGCGGCGAAGAACACCGCGCCTTGCATCGCGGCCACACCCGCGCCCAATGACCGCGCCTTGAGATCGCCCAGCCCCAGCAGATCAAGCCGCACCGCCTGTGCCACGGCACTCAGCGTCAACAAGAGCAATATGAGCAGCGCGGGCGCCGGGTTATCCGCGTAAGACAAATCGCCCATCAGCCAGAACAACATGCCTTTAACCTGCGCTTGCGGCGCCGAAACCAGGATCAAACTGGTGAGCGCGGAAAACCCCGCCGACAGCACCACGCCGGACAGCAACAGGCGGTAAAGATTCCAGCCGCCGCCGCTGCGTACCTTGGCCGCACCAAAAACGATCAGCAGCGCCGCCAGTGCGCCGATGAAGGCGGCAACATTCATCGCAGCGGCACTTACCCCCAGCGCCAGCGCCGACAGCGCCCCCAGCGACGCGCCACCCGACACACCAAGGATGTACGAGTCCGCCAGCGCATTGCGCAACAGCGCCTGCAACAACACGCCCGCGAACGCCAGCAAGCCGCCGCAGGCAAATGCCGCCAGCGCGCGCGGCAGCCGCAATTGCCAGATGATGTCGTGCTCCATGCCCGGCGCGGAACTGAAAATCGCCTGCGCGATTTGCCCTGGCGTCAACGCTACCGAGCCGAACCACAGCGCAAGCGCGATGCTTGCAACGGCCGCCAGCATGCCTGATGTCAACGCGAACGCCGCGCGCATCATGCTGATTCGTCAGTGTTACACGTGCATCTGCAGGCAACGCTAACCAAGAATGACGCCGCGCGTTTTGGTTTGCAAACGGTACACGCTGGTGCGCGCCGTAAAAAACAGCACGCTGCCGTCTTCGCCCCACGCCAGATTCGCGGGCAGCTCCGGCAAAATGATGCGGCCCAGCAACGTTCCATCCGCGCGACACACCCAAACACCGCCCGGCCCGGTGCAAAATACGTTGCCTTGCAAATCCACCTTCAGGCCATCGGGCACGCCGGGGTCGCTTGAGTCCATTTCCATGAGTATGCGGCTGTTGGTCAAGCCGCCATCCGCGCGCACGTCAAAGACGCGGATATGGTTGCGCGCCGAATCGTCGATATAGAGTATCGATTCGTCGGGCGAGAATGCCAAACCATTCGGCAGCGCAATATCGTCAATCAACAGTTGCGGGGCGCCACCAGCCGTCAGGCGATAAACGCCGTTGCAGGCTTGCTCCTTGCCGGGGATGGGCGCCGCCCACCAGCCGTCGGGCCGCGCCATGCCCGGCGTGGCGATGCGCACCGCGTACGGCGGATCGGTGAAGTAAATCGCGCCGTCGGATTTGACCACGATATCGTTCGGGCTATTGAGTGGCTTGCCCTCGAACTTGTCGGCCAATACCGTGCGTACTGAGCGTGTGCCCCCGCCGGCGATGCGCGCCACATCGCGGCCGCCGTGCCCCGCCGCGAGCACATTGCCTTGATGATCCAGCGTGAGACCATTCGACCGCCCCGTGGCAAAGGTGGTCAGTTCCGGGCCTTCGGCCAGATTGCGCCAGCGTACGACGCGGTTGTTCGGGATATCGCTGAACAACAGCGTGTTATCGCGCCACACGGGGCCTTCGGTAAACTTGAATCCGCCCGCGATGCGCTCAATCGGCGCATCCGGCGCGATGAGATCATGCAATCCTGCGTTTTTTACTTCCAGCGATGACATTATTGCTCCTCGAATAATTTCGATTACTTCGCGCGCCAGCGCGGCTCGCGCTTTTCAACAAATGCCCTGACACCTTCGGCGCGATCTTCGCTTAAGTACGGGTTAGGCCCCGCATCCAGCCGCAGCGCAGAGGCGATGGGCAGTTCCCAGCCCTTGACCGCCATGTGCTTGTAGCGGCGCAGCGTGAGCGGCGCGTTCTTCAAGAGGCCACGCGCGAAGGTTTCGACCGTATCCTTGAGTTGCGCGGAGGGCACGATTTTGTTGACCAGCCCCCAGTGCAGCGCCTCCTGCACGGTGATCGGCTCGGCGGTGTACAACATCTGCAGCGCGATGCCGCGCGGGATCATGCGCGGCAGCAACACCGACGCGTAATTGGCGCCCATGCCGCGCTTGGCTTCGGGCAGACACAGCTTGACGTGATCGGCCGCGATGCGCAGGTCGCACGACAGCGCCAACTCGAGGCCGCCGCCATAGGCGTGGCCGTTCAACGCAGCGATGACGGGCTTGTAGGTTTCGAGCACGGTCTCGAATACATTGCGGTCGGGGCCAGTCATGGGTGCGATGTGTTGCCGGCCCGACTGCGCGTTCTCGTTGTTTTTCTTCAAGTCACCGCCGGCGCAAAACGCCTTGTCGCCGCTGCCGGTGAGCACCACGATCCACACATCCGGATTGAGCGATGCATCGGCGAACGACTCGATCAGCCCCTTGCGCACCGCCGGGTTGATGGCGTTGCGCGCCTCGGGACGATTGATGGTGATGTAGGCGATGCGGTCAACAATGTCGTAGCTGACGGGGGAAGCGTTTGTTTCCGGGCTGGTCATGATTGTGTGTTCTCGCTTGCTGATTGGTGAAAGACTGCCGGAGGCCTTCCCGTGGTGTGTATTACAGTGACGCTCTCGGCGGGCGAAATTATGGCCTTTGCCAACGCGATAGGGAAGTGCAACAATTTGTCTTCCACGCGAATCATCAAGCCGGGCTGTACAATGGCCGCCGGAATAAATCGCGAACATCACTAAGCCCACTCAACCCACTCAACACCCTCAAGGAAAACGATACCATGCGTATGAACCGTGTAAAAAAACTCTGGCGCGACGGCAAACCGGCCGTGGGCGGCTGGCTTTCGATCCCACACTGCTTTCAGGCCGAGATCATGTCGCACACCGGGCTCGACTGGCTGTGCATCGACATGCAGCACGGCTGCATCGACTACTCCGACGTGGTGCCGATGTTGACCGCGATCTCCACCACCAACGTGGTGCCCATGGTGCGCGTGCCGTGGAACGAGCCGGCGATGATCATGAAGGTGCTGGATGCGGGCGCCTATGGCGTGATCGTGCCGATGGTGAGCAACCGCAAGGAGGCCGAACAGGCCGTCGCCGCGTGCCGTTATCCGCCGGCGGGCATGCGCAGCAACGGCCCGAATCGCGTGATGCAATACGCGGGGCCGGATTATCAGAAGCACGCCAACGATGAAATCTTGTGCGCGGTGATGATCGAGACCGCCGAGGGTATCGAGAAAATGGACGAAATTATTTCAACGCCGGGCGTGGACGCGGCCTACATCGGCCCGACCGATCTGGCGCTCTCGCTGGGGCTGCCACCGGTGATGGACAACGACGAGCCGAAACATGTTGCGACGGTGAATCGCATACTTGAAACCTGCAAGCGCCACAAGAAAATCGGCGGCATACACACCGCGAGCTCCAAATTCACGCAGCGTTATATCGATCAGGGCTTTCAGATGGTGATGCTCGGCACCGACCGCGGCGGCATGGCCAATTATTTCAAAGCGGAAGTCGGCCGGCTTACCGGTTGGACGCCGCTGGTTCCGGTGGGCGCGCCGGACAAAGGCGGTTACTGAGAGCACGAGTCAATCGTGCAGCATGCGGCGGCAGCGCTATTGGCCGTTGCCGCGGCGTCGGCTGCGGCGGCGGCGCTGGCGCAAAGCAGCTATCCCAACCGGCCGATACGTATCGTCGTCCCCGGCCCGCCCGGCGCCGGTTTCGACACCGTCGCGCGCCTGATGGCGCCGGGATTGATGGAGCGTCTTAACACGCAGGTGGTGATTGAAAATCGCGCCGGCGCGGGCACCATCATCGGCAACGAATTAGTGGCGCGCGCGCCCGCCGACGGCTACACGCTGCTGATATGCGCCAGCGCTATTGCCATCCACCCGTCGATCCACAAGAAAATGCCGTACGACACGATGCGCGACTTCGCGCCCATCACGCTGGCGGTGCTGGTGCCCAACATACTGGTGGTGCATCCCTCGCTGCCGGCGAAATCAGTGAAAGAGTTAATCGCGCTCGCGCGGGCGCGCCCCGGTGAAATCACCTTTGCATCCGGCGGGCTGGGTGCAAACTCGCATCTGTCGATGGAATTACTGGCGAGCATGGCGAAGGTGCGCATGGTGCACGTGCCCTACAAAGGCGGCACGCCGGGCATCATCGATCTGATCGCGGGCAACGTATCGAGCACCATCACCTCGGTGATGGGCGCGCTCGGCCCCTCACGCACAGGCCAATTGCGCGCGCTGGGCGTCACCAGCGCGCAGCGCCTATCCATAGCGCCCGAACTGCCGGCCATCGCCGAAGCCGGGTTGCCCGGCTACGAATCAGTGAACTGGTTTGGCCTGCTCGCGCCAGCAAAGACACCGCCCGAAATCATCACACGGCTGCACAAGGAAGCCGTCCCCGTGCTGCGCGCGCCCAACATCAAGGAACGTTTGGCCGCCGAGGCCGGCGAGCCGGTTGGCAACACACCGGCGGAATTTGCCGCGTTCATCAAGAGCGAGACGGTCAAGTGGGCGGGCGTGGTGAAGGCCGCGGGGATCGCGCCGGAGTGAATTTCGCCGCCGTGCTCACGAGCTAAGGCGGGGTATACCGGACTCAGCCTGCTTGTCGCGAGACTTCCGCATCATCACATCTCCACCAGCGATTTGAATCCGCCCCAGAACATGCGCTTGCCGTCGAAGGGCATCGTTTTCGAATTCATCATCGGTGCGAGACGCGGGTCTTTAAACACCTTGGCGTTGACGCGGTCACGGTGCGCGCGCGATTTGTAGACGATGTAGGCGAAGATCACCGTTTCGCCCTTCTTGAGTTTGACGCTCTGCGGAAACGAAGTGTGCTTGCCGGGCTTGACGTCGTCCGCCACGCACTCGACGTATTCGAGCGCGCCGTGTTCGCACCACACCTTGCCGCCCAGTCGCGCCATGCGCCGGTAGGCCGGCAGGTTTTTTTTCGCTACGGGCAATACAAATCCATCGACATAACTCATAATATTATCCTTTAAAAACAAGTAGTTATACAACTAATCAACCACCACTCAAGGCCTGCACAATCGCCACGTCGTCGGTAGCCTGCAGCGCGTGCGCCAGATCGCTCACCTGCACACCGTTTATGAAAATGCGGATGTGACGGCGCACCTTTTCCTGTTCATCGATCATGCGAAAGCGGATGCCGGGATATTGCCGGTTCATGTCCAGCAATAACTCGGCCAGCGTCGCGCCATCGGCATTCGCGCGACTGCTTTCGGTGTACGAACGCAACGCGTCGGGGATGAGCACTTTCATTTTCGATTGACAAGCACCAAGACGAGGCAACGCCCAAACCGATAGGGGTAGGGAAGGACTCTTGTCCTCCCCTCCCTCCGGTACCGGCATCAAACTCCACGCAGTCTTCGGTGGGCAGTTCGTGCAAACGGTTTTCGGCTTCGACGGCGGCGTAACGTCATCGATGCCATGCTTCCGATGCCGACATTCTTGTCGCCCTCCCACGCGTAGCGCGCGCCCTTGCCGGCGGTGACGGCGCCGAAGGTGCGCTTCATCGCGGGGTCTTTTTTCTCCCACGGCGACCACACACCCCACTGTTTAAAATCATTGAGTATGGCTAATATTTTTCCGGCAGCCCCTGCATGGCGGCCTCGCGCTGAACGCGAAAAACATCCGGCTTGGTGGATGCGGCGTGGCTGGCGCCCGCGCCTGATTCTGCTTGTTTTGAACTCATCGGCAAACACTATCTGAAAGCCCGCCCGCTGGAAAGTGCCGCAATAACGGAGTAAATTCATGGTGCGCCCATTCACGAATGCAGGAGTCAGACGCATGGATAATCTCGCAAACGCAACCGCAACCGGCAGCATCCTGGTATTCGTGCCCGTGGGCAAGGAATCCACGGCGCGCAATCGTCCCGTCACGGCGGTACGGCGCGCCGCGGGTGCGCCGTTCGTCATCGGGCTGCTCGACAATCACAAGCACAATTCGGATCAGGTGCTCGACCGTCTGCAACAGCGCCTTACCGAAAAAATCCCTGCCGCGCAATTCGTGCGCGTGAAAAAGCCCGAGGCCGGCAAGGGTGCGCCGAAACAGATGCTCGACGATCTCGCTTCACGTTGCCAGGCCGTAGTCACCGGCATCGGAGATTGAGGCTCGTGCACGTCGTGGAGTGTCCACGACAGCGTAGAGCTCGAAAAACGCGGCGTGGCCACCGCCACCATCGTCACGTCCGGTTTCGTGAAATCCACTGAAACACAGCGGCGGCAGCTCAAACAGCCTGATCTTGCGTACTCGGTGGTGCCGCACCCGATCGTGTCGATGGCGGATGAAACCTTGCGTGTGAGCGCGGACGCGATATTCGACGAGATCGCCGCCGCGATATCGCGAGCGTTGCCGAATGGCAAACAGGATCAAGCGTGACCAGCCCCAAACTTTTCACCACCGAACAACTGCGCGTGCCCGGCTCGGTGCGCGAGATCAATAATTTGTTTCACGAACGCGGCTGGACCGATGGCCTGCCGGTCATTCCGCCCACCGAAGACGCGGTCGAGGACATGCTGCGCTACACCGACCGTGCGCCGGGCGATGTGTTATGCGAAATCCCGCCGCGCGGCGCCGAGGCCACCATCGAGTTGCTGGCGGTCAACTGCGTGATGGCGGGTTGCATGCCCGAGTACTTTCCGGTGGTGCTCACCGCGGTCAAGGCCTCGATGGAGGAAAAGTACAACCTCTATGGCCGCCAGACCACCACCAATCCGGCAGGGCATCTGATACTCATCAACGGGCCGATACGCAAGGAGCTGGATGTCAACTGCGCGGGGCAATGCTTCGGCCCCGGCTGGCGCGCCAACGCCACCATCGGGCGCGCGGTGCGGTTGATCTTCCGCAACATCGGCGGCGCGATTCCGCAGGTCACCGACATGTCCACGCACGGCATGCCGTCGCGCTACACCTATTGCATCGGCGAATACGAGGAAGAAAGCCCGTGGGATCCGCTGCACGTCGAGATGGGTTACGCCCGCGACGTAAGCACGGTGACGATATTCCCCGGCCAGTGCCCGGTGAATTCGTTCGAGCACGTGGCAAAAACGCCGCAGCGCTTTTTGGGCACCGTCGCTTCCACCATGGCGCATCTGGGCACCAACGGCATTTATCGCCCCGGTGAAAACATGATCGTGTTCGCACCCGAAGGCGCGCGCTTCATGGCGTCGTTCGGCTGGAGCAAGCAGGATATCAAGCAGACGCTGTTCGAATATGCGCGGCAGAAAGTAAAAGACGCGCGCGATCGCGGCGGCTGGTTTCACGCCACCGAGCCAAAAGTATGGATCGACTTGAGCAACGACGAAGCCACCATGCCGGTGGTGAAATCGCCCGAGAGCATATTCATCGTCGTCGCCGGCGGGCCGGGGCGGCACAACCTGGTGATCCCGACCACGGGCGATCTCACCGAGTGCGTCACCAGGCCCATCACCTTCAAGGATGGGCGGCCGATAAAATCGGTACGGGACTTTCTCAAATGAAACGAGCAGCTCTCATCGCGCTCGCCGCATGTGCATGGGCGCCGCTGGCGCAAGCCGCCGCACCCGCTCAGGTCAATTTCCCCGAGCGCCCGATACGGCTCGTGCTGGGCTTTGCGCCGGGCGGCACTTCAGACACGATCGCGCGCATCATCGTGCCCAAGTTCCACGAGATGCTGGGCAAGCCATGGGTGATCGACAACCGCGGCGGCGCGGCCGGCAACATCGGCGCCGAAATCGTGGCACGCGCCACGCCCGACGGCCACACCATACTGTTCGCGCTGGGATCGCAGATCACGGTGAACCCGTTGATCTACAAGCTCGCGTTCAGCGTCGAAAAAGACTTGCAGCCGGTCAATCGCTTCACCGACTCGCAATACATGCTGGTGACGCACGCCACGCTGAAACTGGGCACGCTCAAGGAATTCGTCGAGTATGCAAAGGCGCAAAAGGGCGCGCTCAACTACGCCTCGGCGGGCGCTGGCAGCCCGCACCATCTCGCCGCGGAACTCTTCAAGCTGCGCGCCGGCATCGGCATGACGCACGTGCCGTACAAGGGCGGCGGCCCGGCGTCGGCGGCGATCCTGGGTAATGAAGTGCACGCGCTGTTCGGCAGTCTTGCCTCGCTCCATCCGCACGTCAAGTCGGGACGCATCAAGGCGCTGGGCATGACCGGCCTGAAACGCTCGACGCAGGCACCCGAGGTGCCCACCATCGCGGAGTCCGGTTATCCCGGCTTTGACGTGACCTCGTGGCTGGGTTTTTTCGTGCCGGCGGGGACGCCGCGCCACATCACCAAAATAATTTTCGACACGACGGCACGCACGCTCGCGATACCGGAAATTCGCACCCCGGTCGAGCGCGCCGGCGTCGAGATCGTCAATATGGATGCGGATCAACTCGCGGCGCACATCCGCGCCGAAACCCGCGTGTGGGCGGAATTGTTAAAGCGCGTCAACCTTGGCAAGGTTGATTGACGCGTTCCTTATTCCAGCACTTCCCAGCGCTTGTTGCGCCATACAAAGAGCAGTTTTGAAATGGCGCGCTCACCCGCCTCTTTGTGCGCGCGCTCGGTGTTGGTGCGCAGATTGCCAATGTTGTCAGCGGGCTTGGGCCCGGTGAACCAGCACACGTCGCGCACCGGCACGGCGGCGATGATCTCGCCGCCGAATCTGGCTTTTTCTTTTTCCCAGAAATCAAAATCGAGCATTTTCGACGGCTCCAGCTCGCCGCCGTTGGCGAACATGCCGACAAACTGCGTGGGGCGCTCGACGTTGACCTTCGGATAAAGCCGGCGGTAATTCGCCACCGCCAGCGCCAGCAACTGCTCGCGCGCGATTTTGTATGTCTTCAGGTCGCGCTCGGTGACATAACGAAAGCCGCTGTCGAGATCGAACGCATAACGTATCTGCAAATCGCCGACGAAAGTGTCGATCACCGGCAAGAGATCAGGCTGATTCTCCAGCCCGTCGATCTTCATGCCCGTGACAGGACGTATATCCTGAAACTTGCGCACCGAGCCTTGAAACGTGCGCACCAGTGCGACGATCTGCTCGCGCGTGCCGGTGGGCGGCACGTTGGGGTCGGGTTTGGCTTGCTGGGCATGGGCGTGGAATATCGCCGCGCTCGAAACCCCGGCGAGCAACCCAAGCGTGAACTTACGTCTTTGATGTTGCATGAAAACTTTAACCCTTTTTTTGCCGCGGATTTACACAGATGAACACAGATTAAAAACCGAGTCGAAGGTAATCTGTGCTCATCTGTGTAAATCCGCGGCTAATGAATTTGAGTTTAGTGCAATCAACCGCGCCAGTTATCCGCGGCGCCATTCTTGTCGATTTGCGCTTCGACGTTGCGCGTCGAGCGCACACCCGCGTGACGCACGTTTTTCGTCACTGTCCAACGGTAGCTCGCGCCCTTCGGTATCTGGATCACATCGCCGTTGACCACGTGTTTGGCCTCGCCGTTCACTTCGGCATCCATTTCGCCGTCGATGATGTAGGTGAAATATTCGTGCGGCGCGTTGTCAACGGCCTCGCCGTGGCCCTTGGGTGACTCCACAAAACCGAACGCAAGGTTCGCACCCTCCACCCACTGCTCGTGGTGGCCCGAGGCCGGCGGCGCATCGAGCGCATCGATCATCGGGTAGTAACAGCGGCCGAGGCCATCGATGATCACTTGCGATTTCTCCACGTCCTTTTTCTCGCCGGGATATTTGCCCGCGGCGAAATCCTTGGCCACTTCCGTCGCTGAAAGCGCCTTGTCCGGTAGCGCTTCGTCCTGCGCCGAGCCGATCAATGTCCAGGTGCGATCCTTGACGTAGAGATATTTCAGATCGCCATCCTCGCACGCCTCGAAGCCATGGCGCGCGTATGGCGGCATGTGCACGAAGGTGCCCGGCTTGACGATGCGCCGCTCGCGTCCGACCACCGCGTTGATCTTGCCCGACAGCGGAAACGCCATCAGCTCGTTCGGGTGATAGTGCAGCGCGGAGCCGGTGCCCGCCTTTTTGCTGACGATGCGAAAGTACATGTACTGCCCCTCGATCACCGGCCCTACGCCGGTCGACAGGTGCGGATTGAAATGATGCGCTTTCAAATTCTCAAAACGATGGAATGGCATGGCGTCGGCTCGTGGTTAAACAATTGAGAAGGCGAATTTTATCCGGCCCGTCTCGTGCGTACTCCGATCATCGTTGATAAATTACGTAAGTATTTGTTTTTATTGGCATTTTTGTTTTTCGTGTTCGATGCGCACGCACGCGCTGTGTTATGCTTGCGCCCTGCATTTTTCTCCTTCCTCGACACATTCATGAATAACGCCACCTCCGGCGCGCCGCCGTGCGCGCCACCGAATTTCAATCCGCGCAAACCAAAAATCACGCTGCCGAAACTCGCCTGCGACACGCACGCGCATATCCTCGGCCCCATCGCGAAATACGCCTACTCGCCGGCGCGCGTCTACACGCCGCCGGATTGTTTGTTAAGCGATTACCAAAAAATGCTGGCAACCCTGGGCGTTGAGCGCGCGGTGCTGGTGCAGCCGAGCGTGTATGGCAGCGACAACACCGTGATGCTTGAAGCGATGCGTATTGCTGGCGCCGCGTTTCGCGGCGTGGCCGTTGTTGACGACGATATCGCCGACGCCGAACTGGCAAAATTAAACGCAGCCGGAGTGCGCGGTGTGCGTGTCAACATCGTCGATGTCAAAGACCGCAAGCCCGGCACGTTGCCGATGGCGCAGTTGACCGCGCTTGCAAAACGCATCGCACCCATGGGCTGGCACATGGAGTTTCTTATGCACTGTGATGAATTCCCCGACATGGATCGCAGCTTCGCGGATTTTCCGGTGGACATCGTGCTGGGGCATTTGGGATACATGAAAACCAGCCTGGGTGTGAACAACGCCGGGTTTCACGCGCTGCTCAGATTGATGAAGCTGGGCAAGGCGTGGGTTAAATTCACCGGGCCTTATCGCATCACCACGGAAGCCATGCCGCACGCCGACACCAACGCGTTCGCCCATGCGCTGATCGCCGCCAACACACAACGCGTGCTGTGGGGCAGCGACTGGCCGCACGTGATGGTAAAAAGCGCGATGCCCAATGACGGCGATCTGTGTGATCTGCTGTCGGGCTGGATACCGGATGCGGCCACGCGCGAGCAGGTGCTGGTGGCGAATCCGGCGAAGTTGTACGGATTTTAAAAACCTTTTCGCCACGGATTTCGCAGATGAACGCAGATTAAAAACCACCGATGTCATTCCCGCCTGCGCGGGAACGACAGTGTGTGAAAATCTGTGTTCATCTGTGTAAATCTGCGGCAAATAGATTTTGACTTTGACCTTTCAGGCAAATAACCATCATGACTACACCCCACGACCCCACCACCCACGACGGCGCAGCAGTCATCACCGATTACCTGATCCGCGAAAAAGTCCCTTACGTTTTCGGCCTGTGCGGCCACGGCAACATCGGTTTTCTTGATTCGTTGCACGCGCGCCAGGACGAAATCAAAACCATCTCCGTGCATCACGAATCCGTCGCCGGCTTCATGGCTGACGTGTATTACCGCGTGTCGGGCCAGCCTACCGCGACGATTACCTCGTGCGGCCCCGGCTCGGCCAATCTGCCGATCGCGCTGGCCAATGCTTATTTTGATTCGGTGCCGTTCTACGCCATCACCGGCAACGTGCCCACCAGTCAATTCAATCGCGGCGCGTTTCAAGAGACGTATCGCCAGCATCAGGCGGATTTCCCCTCGACCGTGCGCGCCTATTGCAAGCGCGTGTTTCAGCCCACCACTGCCGCGCAACTTCCGATTGCAGTACGACAGGCATGGAAAACCATGGTCACGGGGCGCCCCGGCCCAGTGGTGCTCGATGTGCCGTTCGATATTTTCAGCGAGCCGATCCCCGAACCCACGCCGCGCCCGGAAGACTGGAACTCCAATATTTCGTGCCGCTGCGGCGCGGACCCCGAAGGCGTGCGCAAAGCCGCCGACATGCTGATGTCCGCCACGCGCCCGGTGATTCTCGTCGGGCAAGGGGTTCGCTATGGCGGCGCAACCAAGGATCTGCTCGCACTCGCGGAAAAACTGCGCATCCCCGTGGCGATGTCCGCCAGCGGCATCGGCGCGATCCCGGCGGATCATCCGCTGGCGCTGGGATTGGTGGCGCGCAACGGCCCGTATCAGGCCAATCACGCCGCGCGGCAGGCAGATGTGCTGCTGGCACTCGGCGTGCGTTTTGATGACCGCACGTCAAGCTCGTGGATACCGGGCTTTTCGTTCACCATCCCACCGACCAAGCTGATCCATGTCGATATCGACCCCGATGAAATCGCGCGCAACTATCCGGTGGCGCTGGGCCTGATGGCGGACGTTCGCACCTTCCTGCGGCAACTGCTGGCGGAGCTCGACTCGCGCATGAACAAGGGCCAGATGCCCGCCGAGCGCAGTCCGTGGCTCGACGCCATCGCCGGCTATCGCAAAGAGTGGAACGACTTTGTCGCGCCCGGTTTCAAGGCCGATACCTCGCCGATTGCGCCGCAACGCGCCGCCCACGAAATCGACAACGCGCTCACCGAAGACACCATCCTGGTCAGCGACATCGGCGTGCATCACAACTGGCTGATTCAGTTCTGCAAACCCAAACGCCCGGATTCCTTGATCGGCTCGATGGGCTTCGGCCCCATGGGCTTCGGCGTCGCGGGCGCGCTCGGCGCCAAGCTCGCCGCGCCCAATCGCCCGTGCGTGGCGGTGGTCGGCGACGGCGCATTCTTGATGCACGCCAACGTGCTCGCCACCGCCTACGAATACCAAATCCCAGTGGTATACGTGATCTGGAACAACTACGCCTACGGCTCGATCCGCGGCCTGCAGCGCGGCTACCTCGGCGGACGCGAACTCGCCACCGATTTCAAACATCCCGGCACCGGCAAACCCTACAACCCCGACTTCGCGGCGATGGCGCGCTCGGCGGGCGTTGATGGCGTGAGCGTCGATCGCGCGGCTGATCTTAACGAAGCCATCCGCAAGGCCATAGCCGCCAACAAACCGTGCGTGATCGACGCCAACATCAACGGCGATTTGAATCCGGCGGGTGCCGGCATCTGGGAACTGCCCGGCATGGGGCGCAGCAAACCGGGGATTGGGAAACAGTATGTTCCTGAATGACGGCTCTGGAATTCACAACGAATCAAACAGAAAGCGTTTTCAAACATGAAAAAAATCATCGCAACACTCGTCGTGTCCTGTACCGCATTCACCGCGCAGGCCCAACAATTCCCCACCAAACCCATCCGCTTCATCGTCGGCTTCACCGCCGGCAGCGAAGTCGATGTCATTGGCCGCATGATCGCGCACGAGATGGGCGAGAAATGGGGTCAGCGCGTGGTGGTGGATAACCGCCCCGGCGCCGGCAGCACGGTGGCGGGCGCCATCGTCACCGCTGCAAACCCGGATGGCTACACGTTGTTTTTCAACTCGGTGTCGCACGCGGCAACGCCCGCGCTCTACCCCAATGCGCCGTTCGACACGCTGCGCGATTTTGCCGGCATCTCGCAGGCAACGAGCCTGCCCAACGTGCTCATCATTGCGCCTTCGGCGGGCATCAAATCGATGAAAGACCTGATCGCGCTGGTCAAACAAAAACCCGGCATGAACTACGGCCACGCGGGCGTAGGCAGTGGCACGCACATCACCGGCGAACTCTTTCGCCAGATGGCGGGGCTGACGCTCACCCACGTGCCCTATAAAGGCGTGCCCGAAGTCATCACCGACGCCATGACCGCGCGGCTGAATTATGCCTTCGCGCCCATCGGCAATACGCTGCCATTCATCAAGGACAAACGCCTCGCTGCACTTGCGGTGAGCACCGCCGCGCGCTCGGCAGCACTCCCCGACGTGCCCACCATCGCCGAAGCCGGACTGCCCGGCTACGTGTTCGATCACTGGTACGGCATGTTCACACAAGTGAAGACCCCGCGCACGGTGGTCAATCAGTTGTCACAGGAAATCGCGCGCATCCTCAACCTGCCAGACGTGAAAGACAAAATCACCGTGCGCGGCGCGGCAATCAAGACTTCCACGCCGGAGGAGTTCGACAAGTTTGTGAGGGCGGAGGTGGAGAAGATTACGAAGGTTATGAAGGCGGGTGGGGTGAAGGTGCAATAGTGCCAGCGTACGAGGCGGTTCATCGCCTTCCTTCGGATGTGAGCGCCACTTGAAGCGTGGCCACCGAATGTCAGGAGAGGCGCAACGCATGGGCGCCCCGTATTTGCGCCGCGTTGCGAGCCTTCCTGAAAAGTTCATTCAAGGCCAATACCCATTCAATATAAGGGCATTGTCCAGCGGCATCGATTTGGCGTTCAAGACCAACGTCACTTTTTTCTTAGGCGAGAATGGTGCAGGCAAATCCACGCTGCTCGAAGCCATAGCGGAGTGCTGCGAGTTCAGCCCCGAAGGCGGGAATCGTGATCACTACCGCACGACGTTCAACGAGCGCTCCGCGCTGGCGCAGGCCTTGCGGCTATCGTGGTCGCAGAAAACAGCCGAGGGCTTTTTCATGCGCGCCGAAAGTTTCTACAACTTCGCGACTTACCTGGACGAGGTATCCAATCTGCGGGCCTACGGCGGCAAATCGCTGCACGAGCAATCCCACGGTGAATCCTTCCTCTCCCTCTTCGCGAATCGTTTCGAGCAAGGCATCTACCTCCTCGACGAACCCGAAGCCGCGCTCTCGCCGCAACGGCAATTGTCGTTTCTGAGCATCATCCACGAACTCGAAAAGTCTGGCCATGCTCAGTTCATCATAGCGACCCACTCGCCGATCATTCTGAGTTATCCGGGCGCGGTTCTGTTCAGTTTTGACGGCGATACCATTGAAGAAATCGCTTATCACGACTCGGATCACTATCGCGTGACGCGCGACTTCCTCAATGCGCCCGAGCGATATTTCAAGCATCTTTTCGAAGACACGGACGATGGGACCAAGGGTGACAATTGAAAGAGCGTAAGGAGCGCAGCGTATTACGGGCTACAACAGTAGTCAAAATCGCTCATCCGCCCGCAAATACCGCCACTGCCCCTCTTCCAGCTTGCCCAGCATCACGTTGCCGATGCGCACGCGCTTTAAGCCCGTGACCTTGAGGCCGACGAGTTCGCACATGCGGCGAATCTGGCGCTTTTTGCCTTCGTGCAAAATGAAGCGCAGTTGATCCTTGTTGAGCCAGCTTACCTCGGCGTGTTTCAACGGCTTGTCGTCGAGGCTCAAGCCGAAGTTGAGTTTCGCCAACCCGTCGGCGGATAACGTGCCTTCGACGCGCACGAGGTATTCCTTTTCGATTTTTGAATCCTGCCCGATCAGTTGCTTGGCGACGCGGCCATCCTGCGTGAACACGATCAGCCCGGTGGAATCGATGTCGAGCCGTCCCGCGGGCGCGAGGCCGCGCAGATGCACGGCGCTGAAGCGCAATTGCGTGTGATCGTCCTTGGAGCGATTGTCCGGCTTGATCAACTCGATCGCCGGGCGATAACCAAGCTCGGGCAGGTTCGACACATAACCTATTGGTTTGTTAAGCAGGATGGTGACGCTCGCCTGCTGCTTCGACTCGGCCTGCCGCGACAGCGTTATTTTCTGATTGGGAAATGCACGCGTGCCGAGTTCGGTCACCGGCACGCCATCGACCAGCACCCAGCCGCGCTCGATGTAGCTGTCGGCCTCGCGGCGCGAGCAGATACCCTGCTCGGACATCAATTTGGAGACGCGGACTTTTTCCATTTCACCACAAACCCTTTTGACACGGATTAACGCAGATTTACACAGATTGAAAACCACACCACCACTGTCATTCCCGCGAAGGCGGGAACCCATAACACCGTGCCACTTGAGACAGCGCATGGATTCCCGCCTTCGCGGGAATGACAGTGGTGGTGTGGTGAAGATTTCGATTCTACTCGTTAGCCACCTTCAACATACTCAACGCCACCGCTTCCGCCACCTCAATCCCGTCCACCGCCGCCGACAGAATACCGCCCGCGTAACCGGCGCCCTCGCCCGCCGGATAAAGCCCGCGCGTGTTGATGCTCTCATAAACGCCGTTGCGCTTGATGCGTATGGGCGACGAGGTACGCGTTTCGACGCCTGTCATCACCGCGTCGTCCATGGCGAAGCCCTTGATCTGTTTCTCGAACGCGGGCAGCGCCTCGCGTATCGCCTGCACGGCGTAATCGGGGATGCACGACGATAAATCGGTCATGCACACGCCCGGCGTATACGAGGGCGTGACTTCACCCAGCGCGGTTGAAGCACGGCGCGTGAGAAAGTCGCCCACGCGCTGCGCCGGTGCATTGTAGTTGCCGCCGCCCAACTCGAACGCGCGCGACTCCCACTGCCGCTGAAAGTCGATGCCCGCCAGCACGTGGCCCGGATAATCTTCAGGCGTGATGCCCACCACGATGCCTGCATTGGCGTTGCGTTCGTTGCGCGAATATTGACTCATGCCGTTGGTGACCACGCGCCCTTCTTCGGACGTCGCCGCGACCACCGTGCCGCCGGGGCACATGCAAAAGCTGTAGACCGAGCGGCCGTTGCTTGCGTGGTGCACCAGTTTGTAGTCAGCGGCACCGAGCAGCTTGTGCCCGGCGAATTTACCGTAGCGCACGCTGTCGATCAGCGACTGCGGATGCTCGATGCGAAAGCCGATGGAGAACGGTTTCGCCTCGACATACACGCCGCGCGCGTGCAGCATCTGAAACGTGTCGCGTGCGCTGTGACCCACCGCGAGCACGACATGATTGGTGGTTATCGTTTCGCCGTCATTCACCACCACGCCTCGCACGTGTTCATTTTCAATCAAGAGGTCGGTGACCTTACACTGAAAACGAAACTCGCCGCCGAGCGACTCGATGGTCGCGCGCATGGTCTCCACCATGCCCACCAGCCTGAACGTGCCGATGTGCGGTTTGCTCACATACAAAATTTCGTCAGGCGCGCCGGCTTTGACAAATTCAGTGAGCACCTTGCGTCCGAGGTAACGCGGGTCCTTGATCTGGCTGTAGAGCTTGCCATCGGAAAACGTGCCCGCGCCGCCTTCACCGAACTGCACATTTGATTCCGGGTTCAACACCGATTTGCGCCACAGGCCCCAGGTATCCTGCGTGCGCTCGCGGACAACTTTCCCGCGCTCCAGAATGATCGGACGAAATCCCATCTGCGCCAGCAACAACCCCGCGAACAAGCCGCACGGCCCCGTGCCAATCACCACCGGGCGCGTTGCAAGTTTGTCCGGCGCACGCGCTACAAAGTGATACCCCGTATCCGGCGTGTGCGCGAGGTGGCGGCTCGTTTCGAGCGATGCGATCACGGCAGCCTCATCGCGCAACTCGACATCCAGCGTATAGATCAACGAAATCGCCGAGCGCTTGCGTGCATCGACCGCGCGGCGAAACACCGTATGGTTAATCAACGCATCGCTGGTGATACCCAAGCGCTTGAGTATCGCTGCGCGCAAGTCCGCTTCAGGATGATCGAGCGGGAGTTTTATTTCAGTGAGACGCAGCATTCAGGGCGGCACTATATGCAAATCAAGCGGAGCATGGAGTATATCGTAACTATTTGTTTTTAAACACTTTTTATTAAGCGCCGCTATGCGCCAATCCGCACTCGGCCACAGCCGGTCAAATCAGTTGGCGCTGATCCCCGCATCGCGAATAACTTTTCCAAGTTTGGCGATTTCGCTTTTGACGTAAGCCGCAAGTTCCTCCGGCCTGCTGCCCACCGGCACGAATCCCAGATCGTGCAGACGCGCCACCACCGCCGGCTTGCGCAACACTTCAACCACGCCGCGATGCAGTTGCTCGATGATCGCACGCGGCGTGCGCGCCGGCGCCATCATCGGATACCAGCTTTCAAAATCGTACGCGGGCAAACCTGCGTCGCCAGGCGTGGGCACGTCGGGCATCGACGGCGCGCGGCGCGGGCTGGTCAACGCGATCATGCGCACGCGGCCCTGCTTCGCGAACGGCAAACAATTCGCGAATGGCGAAAACATCACCTCCGTTTCGCCCGCCATCAAACCGGTGATCGCCGGGCCGCCGCCTTTGTACGGCACGTGCGTGAGGTTCACGCCCGCAGCACTCTTGAACAACTCCGCCGCGAGATACGATGACGTGCCGGTGCCGCCCGACGCAAAATTGAGCGCGCCCGGTTTTGCCCTCGCCAGCGCGATAAGTTCTTTCAACGACTTCGCCGGCAACGCGGGCGTCACGCACACGGCGTTCAAGCCCGACGCCACCTGCGTGACCGGCGCAAAATCGCGCACCGGGTCAAACGGCAGATTGCGATACAGGCTCACATTCGCCGCCAGTGCAGGTGTCGCGAGCAGCAGCGTGTAGCCATCCGGCGCGGCCTTGGCGACGATATCAATGCCGAGATTGGTGCCCGCACCCGCGCGGTTATCGACGACAAATTGCTGGCCGAATAACAACCCAAGCTCTTCCGCCATCACGCGGCCCACGATATCGACGCCGCTGCCGATGGAGCTTGCAACCACGTAGCGCACGGGGCGATTGGGATACGTCTGCGCATGCGCTACTGCGCTTGTCACGCATAACACGCCGCCGGCCGCAAGTTGCGCAATGCTGATTTTCCTGGAAAACATGGCGTAACTTTACCTGATGTTTGCTGAGGTAGAATGTCTAAATTCCCCTCACATCGAAAGAGCCGCCATGGATCAAGCCCCCGTCAAGCTAACCCACAACGTCACCCGCCTCGGCCATCTGGATTTGCAGGGCGCGGGCCAGATTTATGTGCAGGGCAATTACGCCTACGTCGGCCACATCACCAACAAGGAGCAGCTCGCCACCAGCATCCTCGACGTGGCTGATCCGAAAAATCCGAAGGTGCTGTGCCAGATGCCGGTGGGTGACAATGTTTCGCACAGCCACAAGGCGCGCGTGGTGGGCGACATCATGATCACCAACATGGAGCAGAACATGACGGCCATCGGGCGCAAGGCCGATGAGCTGCCCAAGCTGCGCGCGCGGCTGACCGCGGAGCTCGGACGCGAGGCTACCGATGCGGAGCTCGCGGCGAAGCTGGGGGTCAGTGCGGCCGATATTCCCGAAGTCGATGCGCTTGCCAAGCGACCCTACAACGAGGGCGGCTTCAAGGTATGGGACGTATCGAACAAAACCAAGCCCAGGCTCATTACGCATCACCGCACGCACGGGCGCGGCGTGCATCGCTTCGACATGGACGACAAATACGCCTACATCTCGACCGAGATGCCGGGCTACATCGGCAACATTCTGGTGATCTACGATTTGAAGAATCCCGCCAAGCCGGAAGAAGTTTCGCGCTGGTGGATACCGGGGCAGCACACCGGCGGCGGCGAAAAGCCCACGTGGCCGGGCCGCCAGCACCGCCTGCATCACACCGTGCGCGTGGGCAACCGCCTCTACGCCGGCATGTGGCACGGCGGCGTGCGCATCGTCGATGTCACCGATATCCGCAAGCCGACTACACTCGGCGGCTACAACTATCATCCGCCGTTCCCCGAGCCGTCGCACACTTTCATGGCGCTCACGCGCAAGATCGACGGGCGCGATATCGCGGTCGCCATCGACGAGGAAGACCATGCGCACAGCGCCGAGGAAATGGCCAAACGCAAGGGCCGTCCGCACGCAGCGCTGTGGACCTTCGACATCACCGACCCCGCCAACATCAAGCCACTGGCGATTTTTGAAGTGAGCGAAGTGGAGTCGCCATGGGCGCGCACGGCACCCGGCCGCTTCGGCGCGCATCAGTTTCAGGAGAACTGGAAAGGCGGCGACACCATGATGTACTGCGCGTGGTTCGCGGGCGGCCTGCGCATTGTTGATATTGCCGACCCGTCGGCGCCGGAAGAGGTCGGCTGGTTCATACCTGAGCCGTGCGGCGGCAAGAATTGCCCGCAAACCAACGACACCGATGTCGATGAGCGCGGCCTGATCTACGTCGCTGATCGTTATTGCGGGCTGGATATCGTGGAGTTCAAGCGCTGAGCACCGCCATGCGTGCGTGCTTGCTGGCGGCGTGTTGTTGCATGGCCACGTCCGCGCATGCGCAACAAAAACCCGCCGCCTATCCCACCAAGCCGATCCGCGTCATCGTCACCATCTCCGCCGGCGGCGGGCCGGATACGGTGGTACGCATGGTGAGCCAGCTCGTCAACGAAAAACTCGGCCAGCCCTTCGTGGTGGACAACCGCCCCGGCGGCGGCACCGTGCTCGCGACGGATCTTGTGGCGCACGCGGCACCCGACGGCTACACCCTGCTCAACAGCACCGACACGCTGCTGCTCGTCGGCGCGATGAAGCGCGTGAACTACGATGTGCGCAAGGCGTTTGAACCGGTGGTGCAGATGACCGCGCAGCATTACGTGCTGGTGGTCAACCCGGCGCTGCCAATCAAGACACTCAAGGACTTGATCGCCTATTCAAGGGCGCGCCCAGATGCGCTGAGCTACGGCTCG